>CAYMKR010000023.1:0-16628 GCA_964390865.1 uncultured Flavobacteriaceae bacterium
TCTCTACTAAGAATTCTTGAAGTTGAATCCAAAGGATCAACAGCAGGATAAATTCCTAATTCAGAAATCTTACGAGACAATACCGTAGTGGCATCCAAGTGAGCAAATGTTGTTGCTGGTGCAGGGTCAGTTAAATCATCCGCAGGCACATATACCGCTTGTACAGATGTAATTGATCCATTCTTTGTAGATGTAATTCTTTCTTGCATCGCACCCATTTCAGTAGCCAATGTTGGTTGGTA
The DNA here is from genome assembly GCA_964390865.1 of uncultured Flavobacteriaceae bacterium. GTDB lineage: Bacteria > Bacteroidota > Bacteroidia > Flavobacteriales > Flavobacteriaceae > Lutimonas. Next base: position 243 of record CAYMKR010000023.1, read on the forward strand.
ACCTACCGCTGATGGCATACGTCCTAGAAGTGCTGACACTTCTGAACCTGCTTGAGTAAATCTAAATATATTGTCAATAAAGAACAAAATGTCTTTACCTTGACCGTCTCCGGCTCCATCTCTAAAATATTCTGCAATTGTCAATCCTGATAAAGCTACACGAGCACGTGCTCCAGGAGGCTCATTCATCTGACCAAAAACAAAAGTAAGTTTTGATTCCTTTAATCCTGGCATATCTACCTTGTCAAGATCCCATCCGCCTTCTTCCATTGATTTTTCAAAAGCATCACCATATTTAATAATACCTGACTCAAGCATCTCTCTTAGCAAGTCATTCCCTTCACGTGTTCTTTCACCTACTCCTGCAAATACAGATAAACCACCATGGCCTTTCGCAATATTGTTAATCAGCTCTTGAATAAGTACCGTTTTACCTACTCCTGCTCCACCAAACAAACCGATTTTTCCACCTTTAGAATATGGCTCTATCAAGTCAATTACTTTAATCCCTGTAAACAAAACTTCAGTTGAAGTTGATAAATCTTCAAATCTTGGCGCTGATCTGTGGATAGGTAAACCATTGTCTCCATCTTTTGGAAGTGCTTTCAAACCATCAATAGGATCCCCATTCACATTGAACAATCTTCCATAAATTTCATCTCCAACAGGAACCTTAATCGGATTTCCTTCTGAAAGAACTTCTACTCCTCTGCTCAATCCATCTACAGAATCCATAGCGATACATCTCACTGTGTCTTCACCAATGTGTTGCTCCACCTCAAGAATCAAGATAGAACCATCTTCCCTATTGATTTGCAATGAGTCATATATCCTTGGAAGTTGACTATCTGATGAAAATTCAACGTCAACTACCGCTCCTAAAATTTGAGAAACTTTACCTGTGATCTTTGCCATTCTTATAAAATATTTATTATTCTTTATGCATCCTGATATTCATCAGAAACAATTTAATTGCATTTTTGTTTTGCGGTGCAAAGATATGTTTTTAATACAAAAAGTAAACTTTTTTTTTATTATTTTTTTAGGGTCAGAATATCCTCAGCCACAGCTCTTTTAGCCTCTTGTGAAAGGTAATCCTGAGGTGGCATTTCCGGATATTCCTCTCTAAGATTTTTGGGATTATTAATGTAGTAGACAATACCCTAGGGGTTATCTTTATAAATCATTTGAATTACATTAGTAGGGACACATATTTCTCCTGTTTCCTTTCCCCCGCTTGTTTAGCTCAAGTCATAAAAAGATTCAGGCCTAAACAAAAAGAAAACTAAAATCTTTACGTTTCATTAAAACTGAGTTCTAAATATTTATTCAATCTTTTATATACAAAAAGATCCGTCAGGGACGGATCTTAATATTTAATTTTACTAGCCCAAACTACGGAAGTGCAGGAGAATAAATGGTAGGATAATCCCCAAGATCAAATAGTTCACCGGCTTCTTCAAAGTTGGATTCATAAGTAGCATCTATCTCTTTCATCATTTCATTGGCAATCACTGCATTTCCTCTTGCCGTTAAATGAAGCCCATCGAGTGAGAACATACCACCGGTAAGGAAATCAGCTGTAACTGTAAAGCCATCACTTGAATATCCGCTGTCATTAATTTGATTCATTAGTTCGTCAGCGTCGAAAAATGCTAGACCGGCATTAGCAACCAATTGTTCAATGGTTTGATTAAAGCCAGCTGTTGCTTCTATAATTTCATTCTGTTCCGAAGGTATAAGCACCCATTTATCAGCCATAGGATATGTTAAGCCATTGACAGATAGTTGTCCTGCCCTTTGAGGAGGAACACCCAAACCAACCAACTGCTGAAAATATTCCATATTTAATTCCGCGATTTCGTTTTGAATTGGCAGTAAGAGCAGATCATTTTCATTGGCCTGTCTGCATTGTCCGTATTGTGCTGAAAGCAAACTAGCAGTTAAGGGATCCTGCCCCCCTATCGTTGTCAAAACAGTATATAATTCTTTAGAAACGCTAGGCAATGATTCATCATAAATAACAATAGGACTTGCTTCAGTTGCCGAAAAGACGACAGATCGCTCAGGGACCCCGATTGCAGAAAAGGCTAGATTTAATAGTCCGTAAGCTTCATTCAAAGTTGGAATTTGTTCGGCATAATCAGGATTCGAAGGGTCCAATGGTGCATAGGGAACCGCGGTAAAAAATGAACTGATTAAAATATTTGGGATATTTCCAACAATTCCTTCTGTACCTCCGGCAGTCAATGTGCCAACCAGTGCGGCTAACGAACCGTCAAATATAGCTTTAGGGGTTATTGCATCTGATCCATCACCTCCAGAAGTAGCATATGCCAATACGTCATTACTCCCTATCCAGAGACTAAAAAAAGTAGGGTTAGCAGCCATTGCATCTTCTAGTACACTGGCATTTGGGGCAGAAGCCATTCTAACAAAATATGGGTTCGCAAGTCCAAGTTGAAGGTTTCCAATATTACCATAGCCCGGAGCCAATAAATGAAAACTTTTTGACCCTGGAACGCCCATATTACTATAAGGACCGGGTTGTATATTTGTAACATCTGTTGTTGGTGTTCCTGGTAAAACGCTTAGTCCGGTGCCATCGAAAAAAAGTCTGGGTCCGAAGGGGCCCGGAATTGGGTTACCTGCTAACAACAATCCTCCTGTATTGTCATCCATCCAGGGTGTAGTAAATTCACCACCTCCCGTTAAAGTCATCTTTTCGGCGAGCAAATTTGGATAAGCATTTGTTTGACTGGCAATAAACAAAGCACCGTCAGCTATCCCTGCGGTTAAAGAATTTCCAAGGGCTACATAATTGGCGAAATTTGCTTCTCCTGACACAACTTCAATTGGGGGATCAATCTCCCTGTCATATTTCCCTTGCTCACAGGAAGCTAAAACAGTAATTATCATTACAGCCCATATATATTTTATTCTCAACATTATATTCTTTTTTTATATGATTATTGATTGTATACCCATGACACGAAGAATTGAGAGCCAATATATGGCGATCCAGGCGCACTTTGGTACTCCTTACCTCCAAGATTAGTGCCACCCATTTTAAACATCGATTTAATTTTAGGTACAAAATAATTGATCTGAGCGTCTCCAACTGTTCTTTGAGGAATAACAGCGTTGGCTATAGTTGACTGCCATAAGTATTCATCACTCCATCTTACATTAATATTAAATCCTAAGTTACCGACAATTTTAGGGCTTCCCAAAGACATTTTAAATTTATGTTCCGGCGTATTAAATCCTGCAGAAAAGTCTGGATCAGAAGCTTGATCAAAATCGAATTTTGCCAAGGTATAACTTAAACCTATATCAAGATTTTTAAATATTTTGGCATTTAATCCAAAACTTCCTCCGTAGGATGAAATATCTGCTTTAGAGTTTGTATAGGTTTGAAAACGAGTTATATCTCCGTTAACAACATCAACTATACCAGATGCATCTGAAGTTGAACCATTGTTTGGAGTTACCACAAAAGTATTGTTAATAAAATCTTCGTATTTACTGTAATACCCTCCAATATCAACATATAATCTTCCAAATACACCTCTGTAACCTAAGTCAAAAGACTGTATCCTTTCCGGTTGTACCAAACCAGTTTCAACTGCTTCAAGAGCTGCTGGATTGCCGGTTGCGCCAAAGGCCTGTACAGAAGATCGTGTATATGAATCACCGTACACCTTTCTTCCTGTAAGATCAGTACCCGGTAAATCTCTGTCTAAATTTTCAGGCGAAGATCCTACCAAGATTCCTTGTCCGGAGTCAAGACCTATAAAAAGATCCTGGGTAGTTGGATATCTAAAACCCGTTTGATATGAAGTTCTCAGGTTATGATTTCTAGCTTCGTCAACAGCAAAAGAAATAGAAGCTCTCGGTGAAAAATTACCGTCGTAAAATTCATTTTTGTCATAACGAATGGAAGCCTGAAATTTAAGTCTATCATCCATTATTTTCTTAATAGCCTGAACATAGGCTCCATATTCACTATACTTTATAGGACCATCATAATCCGTAAAAATAGTTCCTTGAGAATTTAAGGAGTATTGACGAGCTGAACCGCCTACTTGAAGATCCCATTTATCATCGAGAAGTCTGGCAAAATTATAATTTCCTTCCCCTACGTACATTTTGGTTTTATCTATGAATTTTGACCCGTTTGAAAGGTCACCACTTGCGGTAATTTCATCAAACCACTGATTGAATAGTTCAGATCCGGGTTTTGGTGTAGTGGTTTCATCTGAATCTGCAAATATTCTGGCTTGCGAATGGGCCTGGTCATTGTTGGCGCCGCCAAGTGCAGCCCCAAGATAGCCTTCGAGATATGCCCCAAACCATGTATTTGCTTCTCTTTTTGCAATATTGATACCGGTAAAACGCATGTCATATGAATCGCCTGCATCCTCAGTAGTCATATAACCTCTAACAAAGAAATCTTTGTTTCTAATCTCCAGTTTATGTTGTTGTATCAAAAAGTTTTTGATCGAGTATCTGTTCGTTCCCTGATAGACTGTTGAACCATAACCACCTCTTGTATTGAAAATAATCTCGAGGTCATCTCCATTTGGGCGATAATGAAATGCCGCATCGTATTTGATGCTTTCTGCATTATAGTCGGTAAAGGCCTGTTCGAGATATCCTGTTCTGGAAACATTATCTTTCGGAAGCAAATTACTCAATCCCGGGTCCAGTAGACCTTGTGATTCTAAAAACAAACCGAAACCATTAAGTTCAGAAAAGCCAAAATCAGCGCCAGCAGCAAGAAGTGAAACTTCGTCTCCATATATATTAATACCGTCATGGGACGGGCTTGATCTAAATGGCAAAATCTCATCTGGCTCTCCAACGGATGTATTTGCATTTTCATACTGGTCTTGATCATTAGCGTACCAATCGGTTCCTTTTAAGTAAGTAAAAGATGCTTTAAGAGCAAACTTTTCATTAAACGCATGGGCGTACCTTACGCCAATATCATAAAAGACATGATCTCCAGCTTCCTTTTGAATGGTCATACCTGTTTTTACATATGAACTTACCCCTTGGTCATCAAAAGGGTTCCTTGTCGTCATAAACATTATCCCATTGAAAGCATTTGCCCCATATAAGGCTGAAGATGCACCCGGTATGATCTCTGCACTTTGTAAATCAAGTTCATTTACACCAACCAAATTACCAAGTACGAAATTCAAAGCAGGAGAGGCGGTATCCATACCATCTACCAATTGAACAAATCTTGTATTTGAAAAAGTGGCAAAACCACGTGTATTTATCGAATTAAATGTTAAACTACCCCTGTTCAAATCTATTCCTTTTAAATTTTCCAATCCATCATAAAAAGTTGGAGCAGTTGAGCTTTTCATGTCCCGAATACCAACCTTTTCAATAGTTACCGCCGATTCTCTGATACTCTCAGGGGTTCTAGAGGCTGAAACAACAATTTCATCAAGTGTGGTTGCATTTTCTGTAAGTACTATTTCTAATTCGGTGTCATCCGCTGTAATTTCCAAGGTCTGACTTTGATAGCCAACAGACGTAATTTCAATATTAAAGGGTACCTCATCACTTACTTTTAAACTGAAATTTCCGTCAAAGTCAGTTGAAGCCCCTATAGATTTGCCTACCACCCTAACGTTTACTCCAGGGATAGGATCTTGAGTGTCCGAATCAGAAACATTTCCGGAAATTGATGTCTGTCCAAACATAATCGACCCGCAAAACAGCGCGAGCACGGCTAAAATCTTGTTCATATAAAATAATTTGTGTGAGTTAAGAAAGTGGTAAAGTACAATTTTTTTCGAATTTCACTAAATTTTTAACAAAAAATAAAAAAAAATCAAAAATCGTACGTTAAATACCTTGAATTTTGCCTATTTGATCCTAATCTTGTGTGAAGACATTTTATTTCCTCTTTTCACGCTCAACATATAAATGCCTCCTGAGACATTTTGAAGATCAAGTTTTTCTTCAAAATTATTAGAAAGGTTTCTGAAACTTTTCTTTGCTACTTTTCTACCCAATAGATCGTAAACCAAGACATCAACATCCCCAGTTTCCTCTGATTGAAATTTAATGGTAAATTCACCATCTGAAGGATTTGGAAATACTGTGAAATCATCGAATACATAATTATTGACTCCCAAAACTGCTTCAGAACTACAAATTTCTAAACTCCAAGCCTCTAAGACTCCTGTATCAGCTGGTTGACCATCAACCACTCTAAGAATCCAATTGCCCTGCGCATTCTCCCCGCTAAATTCAGCTAATTCTTCGGTTGGTTTTTTTGTCCCAGAAATACCAGGACTAGTGAAATTACAAGTTAATTCATCCCCTTTGTCAGATAACACCACCTGAATGTCCTCAAAGCCTTCACATGCATTACTGATCAATTCAATAATTGTGCCTTCAGGACTCTCCAATGAAATGGAAAGATCACCAATATAAGTATGGGTAATCCCAATGCCATCAGCACCTCCACTCGAAGGGTCTTCCTTTTTAATCAAGTGAATAATTAGATTCTCTACACTGATATTTTCAGAAATGTTTATAACTGAAGATATTCCTTCTCTAGAATCGTCAGGAATCGCAAGAGGTGTATCTCCTGAATCATAGATATTGCAAATTTCGTTAAACTCACCGATAGAAAAACTCTTATTGTTTATAGAAAAGAAATTATTCCCGATCGCCTCTACCATAACATAACATTGAGAACCTCTGATCTCAGGTACGGTTATTGTTTGGGTTCCGTTGTTAGGAATATTCGAAGCTAAAACTGTCGAAAATGTTTTACCCCAATCCGTGGATAGTAATATATTAACCTGAGCCACATTTAAACCATTACCATCTGTTCCGGCTACATCCCAAGTAATTGTCTCTTGCGTATTCATGGTCCAAACCAATTCTTCTAAGTTTTGAGAAGTAACCATAAACGGCCCTGCTGACTCAGTCACACTTACTTTTAAATCGTCTGTAGCTACCTGACCAGCCTCTATATTATTATCCCTAACAGAAAGAATAAAGTTCATTTCCCTTTCAACAAATGGGGTTACCTCCCATATAGATGATACAACACCCGTGACAAGCGTTGTTAATTTAGGAAGATACCTTACCGGATCCAAAGAAGGTTCATAAGACCTATACAATGCGCCAGAAACAGACTTACCGCTGGGTGGTACAGCAGTAATCTCATTGTCTACTTGTTCCCAAGAATATGAAATTTGATCTCCATCCGCATCACTTCCTGAACCAACTAATCTATAAGGAGTACCCATAGGTATTGTAAAATCTTCACCGGCATCAGCAATGGGTGCGTTAGAATTGAAGATTAGGTTAGATTCCACAGGACAATTATTACCAGATCCAGAAGTGATATAATCTCTTATTTCCTGTATACTTATAATATGAAAATATGGGTCAACACTACTTTGAATATTCTGCGTAAGACAAAGCCCTGCATAAGACATCAAAGAAGAGCCACTCCCTGTTTCAATAGCAGTTTCATCATTTCTGTTATCTCCTTCACAAAGACCATCGTCTCCATTAAAAGAATGATTGGCGCCAAATTGATGTCCCATTTCATGTGCCACATAATCATAATAAAAGAAGCTTCCTGTTGGCTCAGGCAGTCCTGTAGTTCCACGAGCCTTTACTCCGTCTCTGCAAACCACAGCAAGACTTGCAACACCTCCTCCTCCAGTACTAAAGACGTGTCCTATATCATAATTTTCAGCTTCAATAACATCATCGCAATTTGCCTGATTTTCGTTTAACAATTCACTTCCTTCCAAGTTTGTAAAAGGATCTGTATCAGAATCAAGGTATATCAACTCATCATTATTAGCGACCAATTGCATTGTCACGGCCAGATCATTTTCATAAATGGCGTTAACTTGAGTTATAGCTGTAGTCATCGCAGACAAAACGATAGCCTTTTTTTCTTCATCCGTTTTATCTTCAGCATTCTGATCCTCAATATGGAACTGCGAATACTCTCCAGTTGTTGCCAATGCGAGCCTATAGGTACGAAGCCTACCATCATCCGTTATTTTTAAGGCTTGTAAGGCTTTGTATACCGAATTATCATCTTTTGTCAAACACAGAAACTCGCCATCTTTATCAAAACGATCTCTGTAGAATAATTTGTATTTTTTATTGTCACGTGTTAAAGGCTCAATATATTGAACAGCTTGATTTGCATCTCTGATAACAGCATTAAAACCCAACTGGTTGATACTGAAACGAATTTTTCTGGAACTGTCTTTCTCAGAAACACCAACATAGGATTTGTTCTTAGGGTATTTTTTTGCCAATTTTGGATCCATCACTGAAGCCTCTTTCACCAAATATGTTACCATACGTCCTCTGCTATCCGGAAAAGCTATCCTCTTATGAGATATACCTAACAAAGTTTCTTTTTTGGGCGCATCGAGTAAATCCCGTCTTAATGTCTCTAGATCCAAGGAAAATGTTTTGTATTTCCCCACATTAGCTTTTGTTCGGAATTCTTCTTTATTGATGTCAGATTCACTTATTCTTGACCATAAATTTCTTTGTTGAGAAAAAATTAAATTGGTACAGAACAGTAAAAGGAGTGTAAAAAATCTTAAACGATTTTTGATCATTTTTTTCAAGCTATTATTGAAGGGTTACAAAAATATGAATTTTTTAATACCAATTAGTCTTAATTTTTAAGATCATAATAAACATTTGTTAACAAATCTTAGGATTGAAAATAAATCGAAAAAATAAATTTAATGAATAAACTGTAAAGTATCTCTGTCCTATCCGGTCAATTGATGCTTATTTTTTAGGCATAACCTTTCTTTGATGATTTGAAAAAGCTATTTTTGCATCGTTAATGAAAGATTGATCTTAACACCAAAAAACAAGTCAAAATTAAGTTGCATGCGGTATTATCATATCCTAATATTCTTTATGATCTTTTCTTCTTGTGGAACACAAAAAGAGCAAAGTAATGATCAAAAAGTATCGCTACCTCCTCCACATATAAATTGTCCTGAAGACGGAAATTGTTCTTTTGAAGTATTTAAAGATTCTAATTTGAATTTGTCTTATGACAATACGGGCAAACTATATCCTGAAATTACAGAAGGAGAAAAAATTGTTGTAAAATACCATTACAAAAGAAAAGTCATCGAAAATACAATGGATAGCAGCTACTCTGAATATGTTTATTTTGAATTCAGCCCAAATGACAGGCAAGTCATTTTAAATAACAAAGAACTTCAGAAGGTGAAAATGATCTATGGACGCATATGCTATTGCAAAGGCAGCATGGGATACTTCCCTGTGACTGAAGGCAACCTCTTTTTATTCAATTCAAATGGTAATTTACAAGTCAGGACCTCTTTTAAAATCAATAAAGTTCCTCAAGTCATCAATCAAATCGATGAAAATATCAAATTTTAAATACTAGCAGTAGTGAGAGTCCATCAATCCGTTGAAAATTATGACCACAAAGAGCGCTCATCAGTGCTCACTATAGGGACTTTTGATGGAGTTCATATTGGTCATCAAAAAATTATAGAAAGGCTAAATCAGATAAAAAGTCAAGAAGTTGAAAGATCTATGATACTTACTTTTTATCCTCATCCAAGAATGGTCCTTGACCATAGCAATGATATAAAGATGCTGACGACTATGGAAGAGAAAATTTATCTCCTAGAAAAATTTGGTCTTGATGATCTAATCATAGAGCCGTTTACTAAAGAGTTTTCAAGATTGTCTGCCTTGGATTTTGTCAGAAATATTCTGGTTAATCAACTTAATATCAAGAAGCTTGTGATTGGATATGATCACCATTTTGGGAGAAATCGTGAAGGAAATTTTGAGCAGCTTTCTGAATATGGAGAATTATATGATTTTAAAGTGGAAGAAATTTCTGCTCAAGAAATTGAAAGTGTTTCAGTTAGCTCCACTAAAATAAGGAAAGCCATAGTAAATGGCGAAATGGAAAAGGCCAATAAATACCTTGGTTACAATTATCTCTTAACAGGAAAGATTATTACAGGTCAGGGCCTGGGAAGAAAGATTAATTTCCCTACTGTAAATTTGGACATTGCTGAAGATTACAAATTAATTCCTAATAAAGGTGTTTATGTAGTAAGGGCTAATTTTAATAAAAAATCTAGTTTTGGGATTATGAATATAGGTTTTAGACCGACTGTTGGAGGAAAAGGCCAGACCATTGAAATACACCTCTTGGATTTTAAAGATGATCTCTATGGAAGTCAAATGCAAATTGAGGTATTGACACGACTAAGAGATGAGAAAAAATTTGAATCTATAGATGATTTAGCCAAGCAAATATCAAAAGATGAAAAATCCGCCAGAATTTGGTTGACGAAAATTAAATAAGCATTACTTCTTCCATTGGCATTACTTATCTTTGCTAGTCAAAAAATAGCATATGTTATCATTACCCTATATTCGTGACAATAAAGAACTGGTTATCAAAGGGCTTGCAGTTCGCAACTTCAAAAACGCAGAAACTTTAATAGATTCTGTTCTTGAATCAGATCGCAACAGGAGAGCTGTTCAAACGGAATTAGACAATATCTTATCTGAAAGCAATAAGATCTCAAAAGAAATAGGGAAGCTATTTAAATCTGGAGAAGTTAAAAAAGCCAATATTGCCAAGGAAAAAACAGGCCTGTTAAAAGAAAAGTCTAAAAACTTATCTGAATCTCTCGGAGAGATTGAACTTAAACTGAATGAATTATTGTATCAAATTCCAAACATTCCTAATGCGCTAGTCCCGACTGGTAGTACTGAAGAAGATAACGAAGTCATTTTCAGGGAAGGAGATATTCCTAAATTGCACGAAAAGGCTGCTCCACATTGGGATCTTTGCAAGAAATATGATATCATTGATTTTGAATTAGGAAATAAAATTACGGGCGCAGGATTCCCTGTTTATAAGGGAAAGGGAGCAAAGTTACAAAGAGCACTTGTCGCCTACTTTTTGGATAAAAATTCTGCTGCCGGATATACAGAAGTACAGCCTCCATTACTAATCAATGAAGCTTCAGGGATTGGGACAGGGCAATTGCCGGATAAGGAAGGTCAAATGTATCATGTAGGTATCGATAATTTATACCTTATCCCTACTGCTGAAGTACCGGTAACCAATTTTTATCGTGATGTATTGTTAAAAGAAAGTGATTTTCCAATTTGTAATACCGCATACACTCCTTGTTTTAGGAGAGAAGCTGGCTCATATGGATCACATGTAAGAGGTCTCAACAGACTTCATCAATTTGATAAAGTAGAAATTGTAAGGGTAGAACATCCAGATAAATCATACGAAGCTTTGGATGGTATGGTAGAACACATCAAGGGAATACTGCAAGAGTTGAAATTACCATATAGAATTTTACGTCTTTGTGGAGCAGATTTAGGCTTCACGTCAGCGTTAACATATGATTTTGAAGTTTTCTCAACGGCACAAGACAGATGGCTTGAAATTAGTTCTGTGTCTAATTTCGAGGCATTTCAAGCAAATCGATTAAAACTGCGTTTTAAAAATAAAGATGGGAAAAGTCAACTGGCGCACACCCTGAATGGCAGCTCCCTTGCATTACCGAGAGTTCTGGCCGGACTTTTGGAGAATTGCCAAACCGAAGAAGGTATTAAAATTCCTGAAGTATTACAGGCGTATACCGGATTCGATTTGATCGATTAGGTTTAATTAAATTCGATCTTAAAGCAACTACTAAGCAGCGTCCATCAATTTTTTGTAATGATTCATAATTAACAAATCATTTAAATAATCGTTTATCTGACCATTTTTCATATGGTTATTTGCACTTTGTTTTGCTCTTTCGTAGAATGTTTTTACTTCGATCATTACTTTAAGGTTTTTTGTTATTGTAATCTTATACTATTAAGACTGACATTTTTAAATAACGTTACATTTGGTAATTTATTTTATTAAAACTTTAACAATGTTTAGAAATTCTAACAAAATGACTCGAGTTGTTGTGACTCTACTAATAAATTTATTTAATATTACGAATTAGATAATTCAATAAACTGGGTGTAAAAGTATATTTTTAGACATTTATATTATGAGGTCATTTTTAATCGGCATATTGGTTCTGTTTTCAGTCTATGGAAATGCACAAAGTGCAGAATTAGCTAATTCATATTTTCGAAAAGGGGAATATGAAAAAGCGATCCTTTTATATAAACCTCTATTCGAGAACAACCCTATTCGACAAGACTACTTCAAATCTTTGCTCACTTGTTTCCAGCAAGTCGAATCATATGAAGAATCCCAGGCACTTATTGAAGAACAAATCCAAAGATTTCCAGAACAGATCTATTTGTTTATAGAATTGGGATACAATCATCAATTACAAGACCAGGACGAAATTGCACAAAAGTATTACAAACAGTCAATAGATTATGTTCGGAAAAACCCAGGTTTTGTTTTCATGATTGGTCGATCTTTCAGGCAGAATCACCTACTGGATGAAGCTTTACTTTCATATCAGATAGCAAAAGAACTAAATCCTAAGCTCAATACTGAAATCAGTGAAGCCCAGATCTACGGGGAAAAAGGAGAGCTGGAAAAAATGTTTAGTCTTTATCTCGATCTGGTAGATAAAAATGAAAATTATTTTTCGACAGTCCAGCGTTATGTTGGCAATTTCATTACAGAAGATAAAAACGACAGCAACAACCTGTTGTTTAAAAAGCTATTATTAAAGAGAGCTCAATCAGCTCCTAAAGATGCATGGAATATATTGCTGAGCTGGTTATTTATGCAGCAACAAGATTATAATAAAGCGCTTACTCAGGAAAAATCTTTATTTAGAAGAAAGCCGGGAAGCCTTGAAAGGGTTCGAGAAATAGGTTACCTTTCTTTTAACAAGAAAGATTTTGAAACTTCCAAAAAAGCATTTGAGTTTATGATAAGCAATAGTGACGGTGTCTTACTTGACAATGAGAGTAAACTATTAGCTGAAATTTACCTCCTAAAGATCGAAAACTATTCTTTAAAAGAGAAGAAGGATAAAAGCAATATTGAAGAAAAATACAAGGAATTAATTCAAATATACGGCCTGGGAAAAGAAACGCTCGAATTGCATTTATCTTTTGCTGACTTCTTGACTTTTGACTATGATGAACCTCTCAAGGCTATTGAGCATCTTGAAAGAATTCTTCCAGGAGCCGAATCAGAATTTGAAAAAGGAATTATTCAGATGAAAATTGCCGACATTCTTGTATTTACCGATCAATTTAATCAAGCCTTGATATTATATACACAGATTCAATACGACCTTAAAAATAGTCAGCTTGCACAGGAAGCTAGGTTTAAGGTGGCTCGCACTTCTTATTTCAAAGGTGACTTTCAATGGGCCCAAAATCAGTTAAAAGTTTTGAAATCATCGACCTCCCAATTGATTGCAAACGACGCTCTTGAACTTAGCCTAAAGATCAGCAATAACATCGATAAAGATAGTCTCAATGAAGGTTTAAAAATTTATGCGAAATCGGAATTATTAGGCTTTCAAAAAAAATACCAACAAGCCATTGATACCTTGTCCTATGTTTTGATTCAATTTAAGGGGCAACAAATTGAAGATGATGCATTATTTAGTCAAGCTAATTTTTATCTGGACTTAGAAGTTTATGACAAAGCCGAAGCCAACTTGCTAAAAATCCTTAATTATTATCCAGAAAGTTTATTAATCGATGATAGCATATTCAAATTAGGAATACTTTATAGAGACCATCTAAACAGTCCTGTAAAAGCTCAAGAAATGTTTGAGAGAATTATATTTGAATATCCGTCAAGTATCTATTTAGTTGATGCAAGAAAATATTACAGAAAGCTAAGAGGAGACGATATCTAAACTATTACCCTAAGTCGTTTCAGAAAAATTGATCAATTAACGCTACCTTTAAACTTTTAAAAAACACCATGTATATTTATAATGTAACCATAAATGTTGACGAGAGTATTCATGAAGAATGGTTGGCCTGGATGCAGGAAGTTCACATTCCAAATATCTTGAAGACCGGAAAATTTTCAAAGGCCTTAATGAGTCAGGTTCTTGTAAAAGAAGATATGGGTGGCGTCACCTATTCTATCCAATTTACTTGCGAAACAAAGGAGCTTATGTTTAGTTATTACCAAAAGGATGCTCCGCAACTTAGACAAGCCATAATTAAAAAATTTGGAAATAAGTTTGGTGCATTTAGAACAGAAATGAAAATTGTAAAAGAGTTTTTTCACAAATAATGCATTTTTAACATGAGCGTAAGAGCGAAAAAACATTTGGGTCAGCACTTTTTAAAGGATGAGAATATTGCCTCTAAGATCGCTGACAGTCTTTCTTTCGAAGGATACCAAAACGTGCTTGAAATTGGCCCTGGAATGGGTATTTTGACCAAATATCTCTTAAAAAAAGAAAAGACTCTATGGGTCGTTGAAATAGATACCGAATCAATTGAGTATCTTAAAAGTCATTACCTTCATCTTTCAGATAGAATCATCAATGCTGACTTTTTAAAAATGGATTTGGCCAGTCATTTTAATAATGAGCCGATAGCAATTATAGGAAATTTTCCATATAATATTTCTTCTCAAATTGTATTTAAATCTATAGCATGCAGGGATCAAATACCTGAATTTAGTGGTATGTTTCAGAAGGAAGTAGCATTGAGAATAGCAGCAGGACCAGGCAGTAAGACTTATGGCATCCTCTCTGTTCTCACTCAGGCCTTTTTTGATGTAGAATACTTATTTACTGTTCCTCCTTCAGTATTTAATCCGCCTCCAAAAGTTAATTCAGGTGTTATTCGACTTGTCAGAAAAAAAGACTATCAACTGCCTGTTGATGTAGCATTCTTCTTTAGAGTAGTTAAAACAGCCTTCAATCAACGGCGAAAAACGCTTCGTAACAGTTTAAAATCATTCCAGATCTCTGATAAATTGAAGGAAGATGCTATATTTGCTTTGAGACCAGAACAATTAAGCGTTGAGCAATTTATTGAACTAACAAAAAGCCTTGAGGAAGATGGCGTCCGAGATAACTAAAGAATTCATAGGTAAAATAGAGGTACTGATTTCCAAAAAGGATGATCAGGCACTTCTCAATTTATTATCCGAAGAGCATCCAGCTGATATAGCTGAAATCATTGACGACTTAGACCTTAAAGATGCAACCTATCTTTTTAAATTATTAGACAGTGAACTTTCTGCAGAGGCACTATTGGAAATCGATGAAGATGACCGAGAGAAAATTCTAAAGAATCTGTCTGCTGAAGAGATTGCAGATGAATTAGACGAGTTAGACACAGATGATGCTGCGGATATCATTTCGGGGCTTCCCAAAGAAAGGGTCATTAAAGTAATCTCTGAAATTGATGATGATGACCATGCAAAGGATATTGTTGAGCTCTTGCGCTATGAAGAAGGAACGGCAGGAAGTTTAATGGCTAAAGAATTGGTGAAAGTAAAAGAAACCTGGATGGTTCCTACCTGTGTTCGAAAAATGAGATCTCAGGCCCAAGAAGTAAGAAGGGTTCATTCTATCTATGTGGTAGACGAAGAAAACCATCTTATTGGAAGGTTGTCTCTTAAAGACCTTCTTGTTGCTTCTGCCAAAGACAAAATTGCTAATATTTATATCCCTAAAGTTGATTCTGTTCACGTTAATGACAGAGGTGAAGACGTTGCAAGACTCATGCAAAAATATGACTTGGAAGCCATACCTGTGGTTGATGATGACAATATACTTATCGGAAGAATTACGATTGATGATATAGTTGATCTTATCAAAGAAGAAGCCGAAAAAGATTACCAAATGGCGGCTGGTATTACGGAAGACATTGATGCAGACGATAGTATTTTGGCTAAGACCAAGGCTCGTTTACCTTGGTTAATCCTCGGGCTGGTTGGCGGACTCGCAGCAGCTTCAATTATGGGTGGTTTTGAAGATGCCCTACTTAGCTTTCCTGAATTGTTTTATTTCACACCACTTATTGCGGCTATGGCCGGAAACGTTGGGGTGCAATCGTCAGCGATTATCGTTCAGGGTTTAGCCAATGACGATATCAAAGGGAGCATGGTTAATAGAATGTTTAAAGAGATTGGACTCAGTATTGTCAACGGAGTTATTTTGGCTGGTTTGATCTTTGTTTTTGGCTTTTTTCTTAACTATGATATTAATATTAGCATCACAATTTCTATCGCCCTTGTTCTTGTAATTATTCTAGCTTCTTTGATCGGTACGTTTGTCCCTTTAATTTTAGATAAAAAAGGAATAGATCCTGCTGTGGCTACCGGCCCATTTATCACTACGAGCAATGATATTTTCGGGATCTTTATTTTCT
>CAYMKR010000024.1:0-16153 GCA_964390865.1 uncultured Flavobacteriaceae bacterium
TGAAAGAAAAAGAAATCAACTTAGGTCTTGACCTTAAAGGAGGTATTAATGCTATATTGGAGGTGTCTGTAAGAGATATCTTGTTCGGATTATCAAACGAATCTACAAATCCTGCTTTTAACGAAGCACTTAATATAGCCTCAAAAGCACAAAAGGACAGTGATAGAGACTATTTTGACTTGTTCATTGAAGCATTTGCATCAGCCAGTAACGGAACCGTTAAGTTAAGTGATCCAAGCATATTTGGGAACAAATCTCTTAAAGACAAGATCAATTTTAAAATGTCAGATGAGGAAGTAACTCCTATCTTACAGGAAGAAGTAAAAGGATCAATCAATACAGCTTTTGAAGTATTAAGAAGCAGAATTGACCGCTTTGGGGTAACACAACCAAACATTCAAAGAGTTGGTGAATCTGGAAGGATACTAATTGAGCTTCCAGGTGCAAGAGATATTGACCGAGTAAGAAAACTATTACAAAGCACTGCAGAATTACAATTTTGGGAAGTTTACACAAACCAAGACCTTTCTCAGTTCTTTTTATCGGCAAACAACAAACTTGCTGAAATACTAATAGTAGAAGAGACTGAAGTTGTAAAAGACACTTCTGTTGTTAAGGATGATGAAATTGATGATCTTTTAGGAGAGGTTAAAGATTCAGTAGATTTTGAATCAACCAATCCGTTGTTCAGCAAATTATTTGTGCGTTTTCCTCAATCACAAAATGACATTAGCTCTATTTTAGCAACTGCAAGTGTTAAAGATACGGCTTCTATAAACCAATACCTTGCTATGAAGGAGGTAAGAGCTCTCTTACCAAGCGAACTGAAATACGCAAAATTTGCATGGGAAAATAAAGCTAACAATGATTTTATCAATCTGTTTGCTTTAAAATCAAACAGAAACGATGTTGCGCCTATTCAAGGAGATGTCATTTCAGATGCTCAACAGGTCTTTGATCAAATGGGAGCAAATCCTGAGGTTAGCATGAACATGAACAGTAAGGGAACCAAGCAATGGGCAAAAATGACTACTGCTAATGTAGGAAAGTTTGTTGCTGTTGTTCTTGATGACTATGTATACTCCGCGCCTAGGGTTAATGATGCGATTACAACAGGAAGAACTTCAATTTCAGGGTCATTTACAATTGACGAAGCTCAAGATTTAGCTAATGCGCTGAAATCTGGTAAGCTCCCTGCTGCTGCAAGGATAATTCAGTCTGATGTTGTAGGACCTTCTCTTGGTCAGGAAGCTATTGATAGTGGTACTTATTCATTTATTATTGCGCTGATCATTGTGTTATTATGGATGATTTTTTACTATGGTAAGGCAGGTATTTTTTCTGACGTTGCCCTTGCATTAAACATTCTTTTCATCTTTGGTGTACTTGCTTCTTTTGGAGCAGTATTAACGCTACCTGGAATTGCCGGTATCGTATTGACAATTGGTATGTCAGTTGATGCTAACGTACTAATTTATGAAAGGATTAAAGAGGAATTACATAAAGGTAAGGGGCTCAAGGAATCTATTAACGATGGTTTTGGAGGAGCGCTTTCTTCTATACTTGATGCTAATGTCACTACCCTACTTACAGGTATTATTCTTTATATATTCGGTACAGGTCCTGTTAAAGGATTCGCCACTACATTAATGATTGGTATTGTGACGTCATTGTTCTCAGCTATTTTTATCACCCGATTATTAATTGAATGGTACGTGAGTAAAGAGAATCAACTTACTTTTAATACTAATATTACTAAGAACTGGTTCAAGAACATTAACATTGATTTTCTTAAGAAAAGAAAAATGTCTTATGCTATCTCTGGAATTATTTTAGTAATTGGTATTGGATCACTTTTCACTAATGGACTAAATTATGGTGTTGATTTTAAAGGAGGTCGTACATATACAGTAAGATTTGTTGACAATGTAAGTCCACCTGCAATAGCAAATAGTTTAAAAGATGCTTTTGGCAGTTCTCCTGAAGTAAAAACATTTGGATCACCAAACCAATTGAAAATCACTACCAAGTACAAAATAGATGACAACGGTATAAATGTGGATGATGAGATTCAAAACATTTTATATAATAGTGTAAAAACCTACCTTCCTGAAGGTATCAGCTATGATCAATTTAAGGGAGCTGAGAACGATTTAAATGTTGGGATCATGCAATCAATTAAAGTCGGTCCAACCATTGCTGATGATATTAAACAATCTGCACTTTGGGCCATTATTGGTTCATTGATCGTAGTATTTCTTTACATCCTGATTAGATTTAGAAAATGGCAATATAGTTTAGGAGCAGTAGCTGCAGTATTCCATGATGTTTTGATCGTATTATCGATCTTCTCATTGCTTTATAAGATCCTGCCATTTGATATGGAAATTGGTCAATCTTTTATAGCTGCCATACTTACAGTAGTAGGATATTCGCTGAATGATACCGTGGTTATATTTGACCGTATCCGTGAATTTGACAACAAGCACCCTATGTGGAAATATTCAAGGACAGTAAATACAGCACTTAGTAGCACTTTAGGAAGAACGGTTAACACCTCTTTGACTACTTTAATTGTATTGCTTGCCATTTTCATATTTGGAGGTGACTCAATCAAAGGGTTTATGTTTGCATTAATCATTGGGGTCATTGTAGGTACTTATTCATCTTTATTCATTGCTTCTCCAATAATGTATGATACAACAAAGAAGTTAGATACAGATAAAGAAGACTAGCACGTATTCAATCCTGATTTTCGGGATTAAAATCATATTAAAAACCTTTTAGGAGATATTTCCTAAAAGGTTTTTACTTTTTACTATTTTTGCACTTTCTTTTAAATATGTATTGAGCACATCAATTTTATTTGATTAAAATCAATAAGTTAACAATGGAAACCATTCAGATTCATGATAAGCATTTCGTCCCATTTATCCGTCGAGATAAAATTGAACGTTATGTAGAATTTTTAGCCAATCAAATCGCACAAGACCTTGACCCTGATGAGGTTCCAATTTTTATTGGCATCCTAAACGGATCTTTTATGTTTGCCGCAGATTTCGTCAGAAAATACCCGCATGAATGCCATATTACATTTGTTAAAATGGCTTCGTATGAAGGTGTTAATTCAACGGGGAAGATTAAACATTTAGTAGGTATTAATGAAAACTTAGAAGGCAGAACCGTTGTTATTCTTGAAGATATCATTGATACGGGTAACACATTAGCTGAAATTTACGAGATCTTCAGGGATAAAAATGTAAAGCAGCTCAAAATTGCTACACTATTTTTTAAACCAGATGTATTTAGAAAAGAATTACCTATTGATTATATTGGTAAGTCTATTGAAGATAAATTCATTGTTGGATACGGTTTAGACTATGATGGTCTTGGTCGGAATCTATCGGATATTTATCAATTAAAAGTATAAAGATCTAAGCAAATAATAAACTTAGATATAAATTAATATCATGAAAAACATAGTATTGTTCGGACCTCCAGGAGCAGGAAAAGGCACACAAGCCGAAATGTTAAAAGTCAAATACAATTTGATCCACATATCAACAGGAGATGTGTTTAGATATAATATCAAAAATGAAACTGAATTGGGCAAGTTAGCCAAGTCATTCATGGATCAAGGTGATTTGGTTCCAGATCAGGTAACCATTGATATGTTGAAAGCGGAAGTAAACAATAATCCAGAAGCAAATGGATTTATTTTTGATGGATTCCCTAGAACTGAATCTCAGGCTTCTTCTTTAGATACATTTTTACAAGAAAAGAATACAAGTATCAGCGGGATGGTGGCCTTAGAAGTGCCTGAGGATCTACTTGTTGAGAGATTGCTAAATCGAGGTAAAACCAGTGGCCGTTCAGATGATCAAGACGAAAGCAAAATCAGAAACCGTTTCAATGAATATGAAACTAAAACTGCCATATTAAAAGACTATTATCAAAATCAAAACAAATACTTTGGTGTTGATGGAGTTGGATCAATAAATGAAATTACTTCAAAATTAGAAGAGGTAATTAATGTGCTTTAACGGTTAGATCCGTGATTTTTTGATAAATTATATTTAAGCTATTATGACCGAAGGAAATTTTGTTGATTATATTAAAGTCTTTGCTGCTTCAGGTAAGGGAGGTAAAGGTTCTGTGCATTTGCACAGAGAAAAATACATCACAAAAGGAGGCCCTGATGGTGGTGATGGCGGTCGAGGTGGACATGTGATTCTTAAAGGAGACAAGAACATGTGGACTTTATTTCATCTTAAATTCAAAAAGCATTTCAAGGCGGAACACGGTGGTGCTGGAAGTAAAAACAGAAGTACAGGTAAAGACGGTGATGATGTTTATGTAAACGTCCCTCTAGGAACAATAATCAGGGATGGAGAAACCCAAGAAGTGATTTTTGAGATTACTGCAAATGAGGAAGAATTCGTCCTTTGTGAAGGAGGAAAAGGAGGAAGAGGGAACTGGCATTTTAAATCATCTACAAATCAGACTCCAAGATATTCTCAACCTGGTATTGACGGAATCGAAGGTTGGTATCAACTAGAGTTAAAGTTATTAGCTGATGTAGGACTTGTTGGTTTCCCAAACGCTGGTAAGTCAACATTGTTGTCAGTAATTACCTCTGCAAAACCAAAAATTGCCGATTATGAATTCACGACTTTGAAACCTAATCTTGGTATTGTAGAATACCGAAATTTTAAAAGTTTTGTCATGGCCGATATTCCAGGTATTATTGAGGGCGCTGCCGAAGGCAAAGGTTTAGGACATCGTTTTTTACGTCATATTGAGCGAAATTCTAGTTTACTGTTTCTTATTCCTGCAGATAGTGATAATATTCAAAAAGAATATGATATCCTTTTAAATGAACTTAAAAAACACAACCCGGAATTACTAGACAAAGATAGACTTCTCGCTATATCCAAATCAGACATGTTAGATGAAGAATTAATTGCAGAACTAGCCGATGAAATCCCAAAAGATCTTCAACATATCTTTATCTCGTCTCTTGAGCAAACAGGCATCTTGGAATTAAAGGATAAATTATGGGAAATGCTGAATGACACCAATCAATAATCAATGAGCTTTCAAATTATAAATTTGACTTAAAACAGTCTAATCCCAATTTCCAAATAATCCCGAGAGTAGGGTGTCCATATTATAAAACAAGAACATTATTAGAATTAATATGACTATGAATATAAACGCTCTGATATAATTAGGTCGTTTACGTTTAACAAACTTAGTATCTGTCATGACATTATTCATTTATACCTTCCTCTAATTTAGCAATTTTATGGCTCTGAAGCAAATAAATATAGCCATATTCCACTGTTTTTCCAGACCTACGAATAGGGAATTCCTTTAACAATATTGTCTCCTCAAAAAAAGCTGTCATTGTTAAATTTGGATCTTTAAAATTTCTACTATGAGTAATGTAAATACCATCCTGACCTTGAAGTAGTGGCCTCATGGTTTGATTAATCCAATAATATTTATGCATGTCCTTCATGCTACCAAGAACGTAAAAATCTTTACCCATAGGCTCTGCCACGTAATAAAACAAATGTGAACCGGGGTACCATTTATTTGAAACTATAGGAAGCCTTTCAAAGTATGGAGCTTCTACTTGCAAATCCTCCAATTCATCTTTAAATTGATTCCAACCATACATATCAAGTGTAGGGTCATTTTTTCCATACTTGGTTTTTTCAGTTTGCTCTTCAACATTAGCATCTATAAACCAACCTTTGTTGACAACTCCTAAAGCAATAAGATAAAGCCCAAAAAAAACTATCGTTATCACTCTCAAAATTGGAATCTTTGGTTTGTCTGCTAAATGAGCTGCTGCAAGAACTGCCAATGACAAAAAGGAAACACCAGACCAATGAGGCAAAGTGTTTCGATAAAGTGAAAAAAACAGGGTTGTCACGATAAGCGGTATGCTTATAAACAAGAGCAAATGATAATTTTTCAGCTCGATGAATTTCTCTTTTTTGAAACTAAATATTGCAATCAGAATTACTATATAATTATATGGATTATTATACGCAATCTGTCCAAAAAACTCTCTTAAAAAGGAATCCAGATTAAAATCCAAACTGAATAAGGTTACTCGCTCAGAATGATAAGTCATTCCACTAAAACTGTGTAAATAATTCCAATAAAAAATAATAAAAACGACAAGCACCGAAAAGCATAAATTCAAATAAAGAACCGGGTTTTTGAGCACTTCTCTTTTGTATAATAAAATGTATAATGCGAAACCAAATAAGAGATAGACACCTTGATACTTGGAGTAAATTGCTAGAGACAAACTGATCATCGAAAAGCTAAGAAATAAATTTTGCTTTTTCTTTTCGGTCGATTTTAAAAACTTTAAAAAGAATAAAAAAGAAGTCATCCAAAATACTACCAGCGGCCCGTCAGGCATAATAAACAAACCACTTATGATGAAGCCATAAACACTTGTATTGTAAAGTACGGCAGCGATTAATCCTGTTCTTTCATCCTTAATCTCTTTCCCAATCAGATACAATAACAGGGTACTCACTGATCCGGCAATGATAAAAGCCAATCTCAATGCCAGTTCTGAACTATAAAGTAGATTTAAAGAAAATAATTGTTCAAAAAAACCAACCATTGGAGGGTGATCAAAATGACTCCAGTCAGGATATTTAGCATAGGTCCAGTAGTATACTTCATCATTACCTAAATCAACATAAGCCCCAATAATCAGCCTGATTGTGGTAGAAAAAATGAGTATTAAACTTAGTTTTTGTCTATTGCTCATGCTTCTTAACAAATAATTGTAATAGATTTTTATCTATCCATGAAGTTTTAAATATACTTAATTGATCAACAAGGGTACAACTGAGAACGGCAATTCCAATTCCAATCAAAGCACCCGAAAAAATATCTTCCAAAAAATGTTGAGACAAATAGACTCTAGAAAATCCAGCCAATATGGCTATGGTAGTAAAGAAAACTTTAAGATAGTTTTTCTTAACAATTAGTGCCAATATTATAAAAATGGCAAATGCCGTAATGGTATGGCCTGAAGGAAAGCTATTCATGCCATGCATCTTAACCCCTTCTACTAAGTGCAAGGTTTCTGTATTTTCAAAATATTTTGTAGGTCTGGGTACACCTTTAAACAATAGCTGTTTGGTTATAAAAACAAAGATCAAAGTCATTAAAGCTGCAAATAGCTCATACAGTGCCCATCTAATCTTTATGAATAGTAAAATTAAAATAACTACAGCGAAAATAGCACCATCTCCAAGATGGGTAACAAATTTAAAAAACACATCAGACAATGGAGAATTCCATTTGTTTACCATCAAATGTGAGGTACCTTTCCCGTAAATAACCATTAAAAAAAGGATTGCCATTAGAAACGGAACCAATAATAACAAGATTCTTTTCTCCTTTAATAACTGATTTAAATATTTCACTATATTTTAAATTTACGCACTCTAATTAAAATTTAAATTTCACTAATTTTTCTTCCCCTCAACATCTCTCTTTTTCCTGGGGGGCCAGGCAGTCTTTCCACCTTAAGGCCTACTGCTTGCATCGCTCTTCTAACGCTTCCTTTAGCAGCGTAAGTAACAATTACACCTCTATCATTCAAAGCCTCATACATCTTCTTAAAAATAACCTCTGTCCATAGTTCTGGTTGTACTCTGGCTCCAAAAGCATCAAAATAAATCAAATCTGCTACCGAATGATCTTGATAATTCTCAAACATTACTTCCTGCTTTGCCAATTTAAAGTTGCCATCAATGTTATGCGTGACATCCCAGCTAGATGAATGAATTTTTGAATAAGCTTCTGTTTCAATCTCAGCATCTAATTGTTTTAAGTGATCGAGATCAAAAATCATATTTGTCTCTAAGGGATACCCCTCTAGTCCGATATAATCAATATTTAGATTTCTTTTTTTTGCTTCAAGATAAGTAATAAAGCAATTGAGTCCTGTCCCAAATCCCATCTCGAGGACGGCTAATTTACTTCCATCACTAAACAAATCAAGTCCGTTTTTTATAAATACGTGATATGCCTCCTGAATAGCCCCATGTTTTGAATGATAATTTTCATCCCATTGGGGTAAATATACACTTGAGGAACCGTCTGATGTTTTTATAATCTTTCTTTCCATGCTTAATCTAATCGCTGCAAAGGTAAAAGAAATAAAATGCTTTCAATAGCCCAACTCTTTACATTTATAAAAACAGAAATCAGAAGAATATTTAAACCTATCAATTGTTTTATTTCTATATTTTTCTGCTTTAAGGGTCTTCTTAGACATATATAAAAAATCGTGATTTTAATATTTTTTGAACGATAATAATTACTTTTGCTAAAAATATCACAGTAATGAGTTTAAAAGTAAGTCAAAAGATCTCCGTTGAAAAAACAAAGAATTCAAAGCTAAGCCAAGTTGATTTTAACAACCTGCCTTTTGGACATGAACTATCAGACCATATGTTGGTTTGTGACTATGCGAATGGTAAATGGGATGCGCCCAAAATTATTCCATATCAAAACATTAGTCTTGATCCATCGGCTAAAATTTTTCATTACGGTCAGTCCATTTTTGAGGGAATGAAAGCGTATAAAGATGAGCAAGGTGCAATATGGTTATTCAGACCTCTGGACAATCAAAAAAGGCTAAATATATCCGCAAAAAGACTTGCCATACCTGAACTTCCTGAGTCCTATTTTATGGAAGGTCTAGAAGCATTGTTGCTATTGGAAAAAGATTGGATTCCAACTACCAAAGATAGTTCGCTTTATATTAGGCCGTATATTTTTGCAACTGGAAATGGATTCCATGCTTCTCCTTCAGATAAATATAAGTTCATTATAGCCTGTTCTCCTTCCGGCCCTTATTTTGGTGGAAAACTTAAGGTTTTGATTGAACAACAATATTCAAGATCGGCTAATGGTGGTGTTGGATTTGCTAAGGCAGGTGGTAACTATGCTGGTCAATTCTATCCTACTAATCTTGCGATTCAAAAAGGGTATCAGCAAGTAATTTGGACTGATGACACTACTCATGAATTTATTGAGGAGGCTGGCGCAATGAATATCTTTATTCGTATCAATGACACCTTGATTACAGCGCCAACAAGTGATAGAATTCTTGATGGAATAACTAGAAAAAGTATTATTGAAATTGCCAAAGACCAAGGGATTTCAGTTGAAATCAGAAATATTTCAGTCCATGAAATTGTTGAAGCATCTGAAAATGGTAGCCTTAGAGAAATGTTTGGAGCCGGAACTGCGGCAGTGATTTCACCAATTGCAGGATTTGGTTATAAAGAAAAAGATTTTACGCTGCCTGAATTAGAAAGCACCTATGCTTCTAAATTAAAAAAGCAAATAACTGATATCCAGTATAACAGATCCGATGATAAGTTTGGATGGAGATATGCTGTAAAATAAAATATTCAGGGCCTTATGTCAAATCTGGCCCTGAGTTTAATATGCTTTCAATATTGGGTTTGAAATAATTTGGGCCTTTCATCACTTTACCGTCTTCACGATATATTGGCTTTCCGTCAGCTCCAAGTTTACTCATATTACTTCTTTGAATCTCATTGAACACCTCTTCAATTTTATGTTGCATCCCATGTTCTAATATGGTTCCGCATAAAATATAAAGCATATCTCCAAGAGCATCCGCCACCTCAACCAAGTCATGATTCTCAGCGGCTTCTAAATACTCTTTATTTTCTTCGTCCATAAGGTCAAACCTCAGCTTTAACTTCTGACTTGAAAGACCTGCCATTGGATTTTGTTGAACCCCTAGACCAAATGCTTCATGGAATTCTTGTACTGCTTTTATTTTGTTTTTCATTCTGTTTTATAAAAATTTCACTAAAATATGAGGCGGCAGTATTTTCATCATAAGAGCAACTAACCGCCACCTTTTGGTTATATAAGCCTTTCTTTTTTTCTTTTTTATCGCTGTATAAATTTGTTTTACAGCCTTATCTAAAGGAGCCATCCAAAAAGTTGGCCCCGTAATTATATCAGTGTCAACATATCCAGGTAATATATTGGTAATAGTGATTTTTGCCTTCTTTGTCTTTCTTGCTTTCATCCATAAAGATTCCAAATAACTTGCCTGAAAAGCTTTAGATGCATGATAAGCCGGCACATGCCTATTTCCAACAATTGAGGCTATAGAAGTTATACCGACCAAATGCCCATAACCTTGCGTTTTAAAAAAATTATATGAAAGCTGATAGATTCTTGTTGCTCCTAATACATTTGTTTCTAAGGTGGGTAAATCTTTTTGCCACTCAAGCTCAAAATTATTCTCGGCAATTCCTGAGTTATGAATAATCAAGTCAACCTTTGGCATTTTTTCTGGAAGCTCATCAAAAAAATTCTTGCTACCGTCTAAATCTGTTATATCAAGCTTTCGCACGATATAATGCTCGGGGTCTTCTCTCTTTAGTTCTTCTAATCTCTCTTCACGCCTTCCAGTAATCATAACTTCATAACCATCCTTAACGAGCAGCCTGGACAAGGCCCTACCTATTCCAGATGTTGCTCCAAAAACGATGGCTTTTTTATTCATATTGTCTTACCTTTGCAGCTTTAAATATAACCAAAATGTTTAGTAGAGGTCAACTTATTTTTGCAGCAATTTTTGCTTTTGCTTTTATATTACTAATGATTTGGAGCTATAGAAAAGACATAAGACTTCATAAACTCTATTATAAAAATGTTTGGATAGTAGGTTTGGGAATATTTTTAGCCATCATGCTTTTTGCAACCTTGACTTTTTGGCTCCATTAAGTTTTAGCAGGCTTTTGACAACAAACCTTTTTTTAAGCCGTTTCTAAAGGTTTTTCAACCGCAACAATTTTATATAATTTATCGCTTGGCCTAATTCTAAATTCTAAAGGCAAGGTAATACTATCACCTTTTTTAGCCGATTCACCCTTTTCATCATTAACGAACATCCCTTTAATTGTCAGCTCCTTGGAACCGGTAGTGGGGCCAGTAATCAAAATTTTATCTCCTAATTTAAGATCAAAAGCTTCCAATTTAAACTCACCAATATTAGCCTTAGGGAAGAAGTGAGTCCCCTTTCCGACGTAAACTTTTTTCTGTGTAGCATGTGAACCTGAGCCTTTACTCCATTCACCAAGTTTTTGCCCTAAATAATAACCATTCCAGAATCCTCTATTGTATACTTTTTCAAGCTCAAGCATCCAGCCTATTACCTTTTCCTTATCATATGTGCCTTCGGCTAATGCATCAATTGCTTGTCTATATGATTTAATCACGTTTGCAACATATTCCGGAGCCCTACCTCTTCCCTCAATTTTAAGTACTTTGATTCCCGCATCTGCTACCTGATCTAAAAAGTCAATCGTGCAAAGATCTTTAGGAGACATGATATACTCATTGTCTAATTCCATCTCAAATCCGGTTTCCTGATCAATTACTGTATATTTCTTTCTGCAATTTTGCTTACATGCGCCTCTATTAGCAGAAGAATTGGAAGAATGCAAACTCATATAACACTTTCCAGAAACTGCCATACAAAGTGCCCCATGACCAAATATTTCTATTTCTAACAATCTTCCTGATGGCCCTTTGACTTCTTCTTTTTCAATTTGCTCAGTGATCTTTTTTACTTGACGCAAACTAAGTTCTCGACTCAAAACAACTGTGTCAGCGAACATGGCATAAAACTTCACAGTTTCAATATTAGTAATATTGATTTGCGTTGAGATATGAACTTCCATACCCACTTGCCTTGCCATCGCAATTACTGCTTGGTCCATAGCAATTACAGCCGAAATATCAGCTTCTTTTGACTGCTTCAGCAAAGTCTTAACAATGCTCAAATCATGATCATAAATAATTGTATTCAAGGTTAGATAGCTTCTTACATTCTTAGCCTTACACCTCATTGAAATCTCTGGAAGGTCCTCAAGTGTAAAATTAATTGAGGCCCTTGCCCTCATATTTAATTGCTCAACACCAAAGTAAACAGAATCCGCTCCATTATCCAAAGCAGCCTGTAAGGATTCAAAATTCCCAGCAGGAGCCATCAGCTCTATTTTATTCTTTCCATTCAATACCATATCTTCTATCTTAGATTTTAAGAGCCGCAAAATTACGATTTATTATTTAATCAATAATTATCTGTTAAAAATTAAGTGCTTGGCCTTAAATTTGACATAAATTAAACAATTTGCTAATTAACAATGCATGAAGCCCAATACATAGGCAATTAATTAGCATATTTACAGCTTCAAAATTGAAGAATTTAAATTTAATAATATGAAAATTGCAGTAGTAGGAGCTACCGGAATGGTAGGAAACGTCATGTTAGAGGTACTTGAAGAAAGAAATTTTCCGGTAACTGAATTATTATTGGTTGCCTCCGAGAGATCAGTAGGTAAGAAAATTACATACAAAGGTGTCGAGCATACTGTAATAGGCCTTCAAGATGCAGTTGATCAGAAGCCAGATATCGCATTATTTTCAGCTGGTGGAGCAACATCTATAGAATGGGCTCCAATATTTGCAGCTGCAGGCACAACTGTTGTTGATAATTCATCAGCTTGGAGAATGGATCCAAATAAAAAACTAGTTGTTCCTGAAATAAATGCTGAAGAATTAACTCCAGAGGATAAAATAATTGCCAATCCTAACTGCTCGACCATTCAAATGGTTGTTGCCCTGGCACCTCTGCACAAGAAATACGGAATTAAAAGACTTGTAATTTCAACTTATCAATCTATTTCAGGAACAGGTGTTAAAGCTGTTCAACAACTTGAGAACGAATATAAGGGCATAAAAGGCGAAATGGCCTATCCCTATCCTATCCACAGAAATGCATTACCACACTGTGACGTATTTGAAGAGAACGGGTATACCAAAGAAGAAATGAAATTGGTTAATGAAACAAGAAAAATATTAAATGACGATAGCATCGCAGTGACAGCTACTGCTGTTAGGATTCCAGTGGCTGGTGGGCATTCTGAGAGTATCAATATCGAGTTTGAAAAAGATTTTGATGTGAATGAAGTAAGAAAACTACTCCATGAAACAGAGGGTGTTGTTGTTAAAGATAATTTAGAGACCAACACCTATCCAATGCCCATTTATGCTGAAGGTAAAGATGATGTATTTGTTGGTAGAATCAGAAGAGATGAGTCTCAAAAAAATTCATTAAACATCTGGGTTGTGAGTGATAACCTAAGAAAAGGTGCCGCTACAAACACCATTCAAATCGCAGAATATCTTATCGCAAAAGAGTTGGTTTAAATTTATTTTAAAAGTATAAAAAAAGCTGTTTTCTTACGAAAACAGCTTTTTTTATTTGGTATTAAACATTCTATTTTTCAACTTTAAGAACGTCCTTAATAATTTCCTCAAGATTGTGTTTTGGTATAGCTCCCTGAGCCATTTGAGGTTGCTCACCTGCCGGGCAGAATAACATAGACGGTATACTTTTAATTCCAAAAGCAGTAGACAATTCTGTTTCTGCTTCTGTATCAACCTTATAAATATCAATTTTACCTTTATACTCTTCTGACAATTCTTCTAAAATTGGTGCCACCATTTTGCAAGGCCCACACCAATCAGCATAAAAATCTATGATACAAGGCTTATCCCCTTCAAACTTCCATTCTTTATTGTCTGCGAAATTAAAGACTTTCTTCAAAAACGTTTCCTTGGTTAACAACTCTGTCATAATACTTATTATTTACGTTATATCTTTTTTTTTTAATTTAAAGGCAATTAATGTACCACTTTAAATATAAGTACAAAGTGACGAATATTTTGACATTATGTCGGTGACTAATGTTACAATGGTTTAGAGAAACTAGGTTTGAATCATATCAAAAATAGATAGGGAAGTCAATAAGCAATTAAAGCATAAAAAAATCCGGCCTTACGACCGGATTAGATTTTTTAAGATTTACATCTTAATATTTGCCTTTTTCATACTGAAATGAAACTCCTGATACAATTCCAACAGATTCATAATCGCTGAAATCAAATCTTTTGTTTCTAATAAATTTCCAAAATATAAGGTTGTGTTTTTGGCACTGGATTCTTCTGATCGTATCCTGGTGATTTGTTTTTCAATTGATTTTGAAACATGATCATAAAGCTCTTGCTTTTCATCTACAACTTTCGAGATTTCTGCAAATTTTCTATCCTGGAAGATTAGGGAAATATCCTTTAACATAGACGACAATTGATTATCAATGACCTTCAGATCCTTTATCTGCCCTTTCTTTAATTGCCTATGGTTATTATGAACATGCTTATAACTAGCTTTAGAAATATAACTGATTGACTGCGAAATATCCTGAAGATAACCCAGAACTAACAAATAGAATCTACTAGCCTCTACCGAAGAATCATCCAAAGATTTAATAAAATAAAAGGCCTCATCTTTCAAAGCATCCACCTCAGAATTCAATTTAACAACGTGTTTGTCAGTTTTTTTCAATTTACTCAGATCCTGTACTGAAAGGTTATTTACCACATTGGTATACAATTTATCCACTCTGGTAATTACCTCAGAAATATGGTCAGAAGTCTCTTCTATCACTTCCTTTGCAGTTATCAATTCAGCTCTTTTAATAACCCTTTTGTTAGCTACTTCTTTTTCTTCTTTTTTGTGCTTTACAAAATTTCTGACAAGAATGAAAAGAACAAGTAGTAACAATAAGCTTACTGCGGTAATACTACCTAAATGAATTAAATAGGTGAAAATACCCGCGGTTACAAATGCAATAAAAGCTGTGAAAAACCATCCTCCAATGACGTTTAACACTCCCGCGACTCTATATACTGCACTTTCTCTGTCCCAAGCTCTATCTGCTAGTGAAGTTCCCATAGCCACCATAAAAGTAACATAAGTTGTAGATAATGGCAATTTATACGAAGTTGCTATTGAAATCAAAACACCTGCTACCATTAAATTTGTCGAAGCCCTTACGGCATCAAAGGCAGGTAATTCATAAACTTTGTTCTTTGGTAAATTTACAACCGGCTTTTCAAACCTTTTACCAATGTTTTGCTGCATATTTTTTGGCAGCACATAATTAATACCATTTATCATTCCAATAGTAGACCTTACGATAACTCTAGATAATGAATTAGGTTGAAATCTTTCATGTCCTTCACTCTGTCTGGCCAAATTCACCTCGGTAGCAGCAACCTTTTTGGCTTTAGATGAAAACCAAAGGGTAGCCACCATAATCATACCCGCTACGAAAAGAAAAATTGATGGGGTTGGCACCTTTCCGGCCAACACTCCCATATTAAATTCATTGGCCGCCACACCTGAACCACTCCAAGCTTCGTAAGAGTTCCATGCCGCCATTGGGACTCCAATAAAATTGACCAAGTCATTTCCTGCAAAAGCCAATGCCAATGCAAAGGTTCCAACGGTGATGATGATTTTATATAAGTTAAATTTCAAATACTTAGTAAGAACAAATGACAAAGATGTCCAAATGAAAAAGACAATAATTATGATCACAAATTCATTTCCTTCTAATACACCCTTTATATCCTTATAGTACGAAGTTCCTTTGAGACCCTTCATAAAAATAAAATAGGTAATTGAAGTCAGTGCTATTCCACTGAATAGTGCACCATATATTTTTGGCTTTTGTTCAAAGTTAAAGGTCAAAAATAATCTCGAAAGATACTGGACCAGAGCACCAATAGAAAATGCCACTATAACTGACAAGAATATTCCGGAAATGATTAAGACGGCTTTTTCAGTATTGATATATTGTGATAAATTGGCCAATGTTTCGGTATCAGAAACAGCAATCTTAATCAATGCCATCGCTACGGCAGCTCCGAGCAATTCAAACACAATGGATACTGTTGTTGAAGTTGGCATTCCTAAGGTATTAAAAAAGTCAAGCAATAAAACATCAGTAATCATCACAGCCATAAAAATAATCATGATCTCATTGAAATAGAATTCGCCAGGATTAAAGATTCCCTTTCTAGCAACTTCCATCATACCACTTGAAAAAATAGCTCCTACTGCTATCCCTAAACTTGCTACAATCATTATGGTTCTCATAGAAACCACTTTAGATCCGATAGCAGAATTTAAAAA
>CAYMKR010000025.1:0-15667 GCA_964390865.1 uncultured Flavobacteriaceae bacterium
TTCCGAAATGATAGCCAATTTCATCACTAGAAGACAATTCTCCAATTTCAGTTGTTCCGTCAAAAGCTCTTAAGTCACCATTAACATTATAATTCACACCACCTTTAATACCCCAATTTAGGAATTGGGCATTGGCACTTAGTGATAAACATAGAACGATAAGAAATAGATATAGATTTTTCATAGGGGAGTATTTATCTCTAAAATAAGAATTATTTTCTTTCTAAAACTCTTTTTACAGCGGCTACTATAGCCTTGTCATTTAACTTGTACTTTTCCATAAGTAGGGCAGGAGTTCCAGATTCACCAAAACTGTCATTCACTGCTAC
Source organism: uncultured Flavobacteriaceae bacterium (assembly GCA_964390865.1). GTDB lineage: Bacteria > Bacteroidota > Bacteroidia > Flavobacteriales > Flavobacteriaceae > Lutimonas. The sequence goes on from CAYMKR010000025.1 coordinate 330, forward strand.
ATACTCTTGAGGTACAGGATTGTTCAGAGAAAGCGTTCTTGCAACACTTTCACCTAATCCACCAAGAATATTATGTTCTTCTGCAGTAACTACGCAATTTGTCTTTGCAACAGATTCTAATATAGCTTCTTCATCCAAAGGCTTAATCGTATGAATATTAATTACTTCAGCATTGATTCCCATTGCTTCTAATTGCTCAGATGCCTGCAAAGCTTCCCAGACCAAATGACCGGTAGCAATGATGGTCACATCCTTTCCTTCGGTAAGTTTAATGGCCTTACCAATTACAAACTTCTCATCCTTAGGCATAAAAACAGGAACCGCAGGTCGGCCAAATCTTAAATACACTGGCCCTTCATATTCTGCAATAGCTATTGTTGCGGCTTTTGTTTGGTTATAATCACATGGATTAATCACAACCATTCCTGGAAGCATTTTCATCATTCCAATATCTTCAAGTGTTTGATGTGTAGCACCATCTTCTCCTAAAGTTAATCCTGCGTGAGAAGCACAAATTTTCACATTCTTTCCAGAATAAGCAATAGACTGTCTTATTTGGTCATAAACCCTTGCAGTAGAAAAATTGGCAAAGGTACCAGTAAACGGTATTTTTCCACCGATTGTCATTCCTGCAGCGATACCCATCATGTTCGCCTCAGCAACACCTATTTGAAAAAATCTTTCAGGATTTTCCTTAATAAATTCATCCATTTTGAGTGAGCCAATAAGATCAGCACATAAAGCGACAACATTTTCATTGGTTCTTCCTAGTTCTGCTAAGCCAGCGCCAAAGCCAGATCGAGTGTCAATTTTTTCTGTAAAAGTGTATTTTTTCATCAGATTTTATGGAAATATAAAATTGTTAGAATGCGGCAAAAATAACAATTTAAATTAGTAAAAAAATAATTTGATAGGATAATTAATTATTTAAATTTCATGAAGGGCCGTATAGAATTTTTGAACAGGAAAACCCATGACATTGAAGTAATTACCATTTATTTTTTGAATCCCTATATAACCAATCCATTCCTGAATTCCATAACTTCCAGCTTTGTCAAAAGGTTTATAAGTATCAATATAAAACTCAATCTCTTTGTCTGTCAATTTTTTAAAACTGACCTCTGTTGCATCAGAAATGATCACTTGATCTTTTGTTGTCGTAATCGCTATAGAACTAAATACAATATGCGTATTGTCTGACAGGGATTTCAACATGCCAAAAGCTTCCTTTTTATCTTTTGGTTTTCCTAGGGCGTTTCCTTCAAACCATACAATTGTATCAGCTGTTATGAGAATATCCTTTTCTTGAAGTCCTCCCAGGAAGGGAGAAGCCTTTAGCTTTGCAAGATATTCACTGATTTCTTTACCTTGAAGATGGCTTGGGTAGTGTTCATCAACGTGTTTAATCTGAATTTCAAAATCCAAATTTAATTCTTTCAAAAAGAAACTTCTTCTTGGTGATTGTGAAGCAAGAATCAACCGCCTGTTTTTCAACAATTTTTGTAACATGGTCAAATGAGTATAATTGACAACATTCCTAAAAGCATGATTATTTTAAGTAGTGTACTCAATTGGTGATAATCTTTTTTGGTTATTGCCTTATTCAGTTTAAAAAGAAAAAAGAGGAGAGGCAAACAAACTAATGTAACAAGGTAGAAACTCAAATAGCTGCTTTTATCGAATACATAGTAAGATAAATACGACAAGCAGATTAAAAACAAAACAGTGACGGAAACAAGAATATGGTTAGTTTTCTTAATTCCAAGCACGATTGGAAATGATTTTGCGTCAATGGCTTTATCACCTTCAATGTCTTCAACGTCTTTAACAACTTCTCTTAAAAAGGTAAGGACAAAACCAAAGACTCCAATAATTATAAAAATCCCAAAAACATTTCTTTGGGATTCAAGATTGTAATAGTTTGTAGCCGGTGCGACATCAAATACTGCAACCATTAATATACAAAAAAGAACAACAGATGAAACAATTAAATTACCTACTAAAATATTCTTTTTAAGATATTTAGCATATTGATATAGAAGTAATGATGTAAGTAGATATATAATAAAATAAGATGTATTTCCCACATGGTATGACAGGTACATTCCTAAAACTAAGCCCACAGAATTGAACCCAATAAAAAGATTTTGAGCCATAAATCTTGTGATCTTTTTATCTACAAACAGTTTCTCTGGTTTATTGATGATATCAGCTTTAACATCGTGGAGATCATTCACAATGTATCCTGCAATAGCAACAAATCCAGTAGATATAGCCAAAATAAAAAAATGGAAATCGTCAAGAGAAACTTGAATGTCAAATTTTTTAAATAGAAAGTATTTGAATAGATATTGAATCAACAAAATCATTAAAATGTTCTTCCAACGAAAAAAAGTGAAATAATCTTTAATGGTCATGAATAGTTTTTCTTTATTCGGTCAAGGGATTTTTTATTGTCCCGATCTTTAAGAACTTGTCGTTTATCATATAGTTTTTTCCCTTTACATAGGGCTATCTGAAGTTTGGCCCAGCCTTTGTCAGTTACGAATAATTTTAACGGAATAATGGTAAGTCCTACATTTTGAACTTCTTTAAGAAGCTTTTTTAGCTCCTTCTTGTTAAGTAATAGTTTTCGTTCACCTTTGGATTTATGGTTGTAAAAGCTTCCGTAACTATATTCTTCAATAAACATATTGATAACATATAATTCTCCTCCTTCATTGAACTCGCAGAAACTCTCGGTGATCCTAGCCTTTCCTTCACGAATAGATTTTATTTCAGTACCAGTAAGTTGGATTCCCGCGATATAGGTGTCCAAAATCTCAAACTCAAAGCGAGCTTTTTTATTTCGGATATTGATCTTCTTTTGCATTGAGCAAATCTAAATAAAAAATATGCGAAATGTAAATAATTCAATTCAAAATGAAGTAAAATGCTATTGGTATTGGCCAATTTAAACTAGCATATCAATTTAATCCAGTCCATTCAATCTTAATGAACCCTTGTTGCATTAAATGATTTAGTTGTTGATCTGGTAATTCACCAGCTTCAACTTCATACATGACAACTAGATTGTTAAGTAATTCAGTCTTTAATTTACCTGAATTGTCAACTTCGATTTTAGCATTATAATCAGAGGTTCTAAACAAAGGTACATGCTCATAAATCATTGGGCTTTCAAATTGCGGACCGGCCATAATAATAGTAGCGTCAATATTGTCAGCATTGATATTGAAAACATGTGTTCCTAAATCCTTAATGATAATTGTTCCAGAAATTTCTTTTACATCATTTGATGTGCAAGAAGAGAAGGACATTATGCATAGACATAACGCACAACTTAAAAAAATCTTTTTCATAACTCCTTATTTTTTTATAGCAATTGTTATTATTACCATCTATAACGCTAAGACATAAGGATTTATTTTAATTGAGTTGATGTTTTTATTTTAGCTTATAATTATCAGAAGTTTTCTTAGGCCTGCAAAATAATCTAAATCCTAAAAAAATGATATTTTATTAAAGCTCTTCGATTCAATGTTGAGCGTAGTAGATTCAACAGTTTGGTTACCAGTATCTTTGTGATATAGTGTGTTGAAAATAATGTATGCATTAAAGACGAATAAGAAATTAAACTTAAAGAAGAAGTTTTCAGTTAATTCAAAATTTTATTTGAAAAGTTTAAATGAACAATGATTATTTCCATTCAAATTTAAAGCCCCGGATTAATGGGGCTATAAATTGACTTTTTAGGGTTTCTATCCATTTTGGTTAATGGATTTAATATGATCTATTAAATAATCATTCAAGACTTATATTAAGCTGAATTACGGCTGGCATTAATATTTCCAAATAGAGATCTTGTTATTATTTTTTCAAAAACTTCAATAGTTTTTTTATCAGCATTCGGATCCTGATTGAGTTCTTGTACTTTTTTTAATGCATATTGCTGGATTGTAAGTAGAGGCAATACTATAGATTCTCTTACTTCGATAGAAGCTTTACTGACAGGGTAGTTCTGCATTAATTCCGATTGGTTTCCTAATTTTAACACTAACCTTTTACTTGTTAAGAATTCAGCGTAAATCAACTTCCAGAATTCTCCGAATTTAGGATCTTTCTCCATATATCTCGTCAATTCAAAAAAGGACTTCTTCATAGACATCATACTATTATCTATAAGACTTTTAAAGAATTTTGAGTTGTTATAAAAACTAACAACCTTATCAAAAGATCCGTCTTCCTCAAATTTCAACAGGGCAGTTCCTACACCGTAAAAACCTGGAACATTTTGCTTTAATTGACTCCATGATCCAACAAACGGGATGGCCCTTAAATCACTGAAATTTAATTTTTCTGAACTATTTCTTTTAGAAGGACGACTTCCAATATTGGTTTTTGCGTAATACTTTAAAGTGCTCATTTCCTCTAGATAAGGCAAAAATTTCTCATGATTTTTAAAATCAGAATAAGTGCTATAGCTTATCGCAGCAAGCTCATCCATAATTTCTTTTTGCTCTTCAGTAAGGGTGTTCTTAGCGCTGTCAAAAAACTCATTACTAACACCTGAACTAATTAATTGCTCCAGATTATACTGTGCTGAATCCTTTGTCCCAAAGTTCGAACTGATTGTTTGACCCTGGATGGTTAGTTGAACTTCTTCATTCTCAATAGTCGGCCCCAAGGAGGCGTAAAATTGATGTGTTTTTCCGCCACCCCTCGCTGGAGGTCCACCACGCCCATCAAAAAAGATAGCTTTAATATTGTATTTTCTTGAAATTCTAGTCAATTCTTCTTTGGCCTTAAAAATCGACCAGTTGGCCATCAAATAACCTCCATCTTTCGTTCCATCAGAGAATCCAAGCATAATGGTTTGCTTATTATTTCTGCTTTCCACATGTTTGCGATACTCTTTGTTGGAATACAATTGTTCCATAACGTCGCCCGAACGTATTAAGTCATCTACAGTTTCAAATAATGGAACAATATCAACTGGGAGTTCATCCTGAAATACTGTCAATTTCAGCATGGCGTATACTTCAATTACATTTAACGCGCTTTGATTGTTACTAATAATGTAGCGATTAGCTCCCTTTTCTCCATTGCTGAGCTGAATTTTTTTAATCGCTTCAATTGATCCTAATGTTTTAACTACAAGTTCATCCTTAAACTGATCAGAACTTATTTTACCATTAATCTTAGTCAATGTTTTAATCTGCTCAACTTCATCCAGTTCAGCATAGTTTTTAGGAAATATGTCAGATCCTTCAGCAATAAGAGTATCTGAAATATGACTAAATACCTGATGGTGGATGCGACTATCCTGCCTTATATCCAGAGTAGCAAAGTAGAATCCAAATAGTCTTACCTTATGGATCAAATCGTTTAATTCAGTCAAATACAGAGACTGATAATCATTAATTAGAAGTTCTTTTATCGAAAATAGTTTGGTCAATAATTCTTCTTGGGAGAAGATTATTTTTTCGGGTTCAATAAAACTTCTGTAAAGTTTATTTTCAACTTCTAATACGATATCGGCAACTTTCTTAAAGGTCAATTTTCTTCTGAGTTTACGAATATCTTTATAATAATTTCTCAGAACTGATTGTCTAAGTTTTTGCGCTACTTTTTCAGTGATTTCAGTAGTCACGAAAGGGTTTCCATCTCTATCACCACCTGGCCAAAAGCCTAGGCTGACAAATTCATTAGTACTTTCCTTTCCTTCGTAAATATTACTCTCAATATAATTGTAGATAGAACCAGCTGCGTGATAGAAAACATTCTCCAAATACCAAATCAAATTGATGGCTTCATCCAAAGGGCTTGGCTTTTCAATTTTTAGAAAAGGTGTAACTCCAAGTTGGGCTAATAATTCTTTAATAGTTACTAAATCATTTCTTTCAATGGCATCCGTGAGATCAGTAATGATCCCCAAAACAGAGCCTGGGTAGAATTGTGTAGGGTGAGCAGTAAGAACCAACCTCACCTTGAACGCTTCTAAATAACTCTGCAAAGCTTCTTTCTTATTTTGCGAAAAAGCCTCTTCTTTGGCATTTCTTAAGGTTCCTTTACCATCCATGTTATGCATGATAGGGAAAGCAGCGTCTTCAATAGCATCAAACAATACAACTTGTCTTTCTATATACTGGATGAATTTGAATAGGAGATCTATTTTTTCTTTGTCTTTGGTATTATCTTGGTACTTATTGAAAAAATTATCTATGATTTCAACCGGAGTTAATCCTTTTGCAAATCCTTTTTCACATTCGCTTTTTAACAATGGCATCAACACACCTGTATTACTGATATTGTCAAATGGAAGTGTAATAAATATACTGTTGTAAATTTGATATTTAGTGAGTATATTTTCGTTGAACCGTTTAGATTTAGGTTGTATATTCATAGGGTTTTGCAATATTTTATGCAAATTTAATAAGAATACAAGGATAATACTATTTTAAGTTGAGAATTACAGACTTGTTAATTTCGAATTTGATAATTTGTTGAATACAGAATTATTCTTTAGAATAATATTGATTCTACAGGATCAGAAGGAGGGAGAGTAAAAAAGGCCACCTTTGAAGTGGCCCTTTAAATCATGAATTTATTTATTCCTAAAGACAAATTGCTCGTCAAAGGAGTCAAGTAGAATGTTACTTTGCGCAGAAATCTTGCCTGCTAATATGTCTTTTGACAAACGGTTCAACACCTCTTTTTGAATCACTCTTTTTATGGGCCTTGCTCCGAATTGCGGGTTGAATCCCTTTTTAGATAAACTGAGAATTGCCTCTTCAGTCGCACTGAGGTTGATGTTTTTTTCCTTCAACATAATTGACAAGGCATCAATTTGTAAACGAACTATCTGGGTTACTTCATCCTGATTAAGCGGCGTGAACATGATGATCTCGTCGATACGATTTAAAAATTCTGGACGTATGGTTTTCTTGAGTAAACCCAACACGTCAATTTTAGTAGTTTCAATAACCGCGTCTCTTGCAGACATGTCTATATTTTCAAAATTTTCTTGAATAATATGGGCTCCCATATTTGAGGTCATGATGATAATCGTATTCTTAAAGTCAGCAACCCTTCCTTTGTTATCAGTCAATCTTCCTTCGTCTAATACTTGTAATAGGATATTGAAAGTATCAGGATGTGCTTTCTCAATTTCATCAAGTAAGATAACCGAATAAGGTTTTCTTCTAACGGCTTCGGTAAGTTGACCTCCTTCATCATAACCTACATATCCCGGAGGAGCACCAATGAGCCTGCTAACTGCATGTCTTTCTTGGTATTCACTCATATCGATTCTGGTCATTGACGATTCATCATCAAAAAGGTATTCTGCCAAGGCTTTTGCCAACTCGGTTTTACCAACACCAGTTGTTCCAAGGAAAAGGAATGAACCAATAGGCTTCTTAGAATCCTGTAATCCGGCTCTTGACCTTCTAACAGCATCTGCAACAGCCTCTATGGCCTCATCTTGCCCAATCACTCTATTGTGTAGCTCTTTTTCAAGAGAAAGAAGTTTTTCTTTATCACTTTGCAGCATTTTCTGGACCGGAATGCCAGTCCATTTGGCAACAACTTCAGCAATATCTTCACTTGTAACCTCTTCTTTGATTAAAGAATTTTCTTGATTTGATTCTACTTCTTTCTGATATTCAATTAGTTTTTCTTCTTCCAGTTTAATTTTTCCATATCTTATTTCAGCCACAAGACCGTAATTGCCATCTCGTTCAGCACGTTCTGCCTCTAGTTTAAATTTTTCAATTTGTTCTTTGGAAGATTGAACCCTGTCAATAATTTCTTTTTCGCTTGTCCATTTTGCGTTGATCTCATTGCGTTTCTCCTTAAAATTGGCGAGTTCTTCTTTTAAGAACTTTAACTTTTTTGTATCATTCTCTCTTTTTATGGCTTCGATTTCAATTTCAAGTTGCATCACTTTTCTGTCAAGAACATCTAGCTCCTCAGGCTTAGAATTAATTTCCATTCTTATTTTAGCAGCAGCTTCATCCATTAGGTCAATCGCCTTATCAGGTAAAAACCGATCAGATATATAGCGCTGGGATAATTCAACAGCTGCTATAATAGCACTGTCTTTGATTTCAACTTTGTGATGTGTTTCATACTTATCTTTGATCCCTCTAAGTATAGAAATGGCACTTTCAGTATCAGGTTCATTAACCACTACTTTTTGAAACCTTCTTTCAAGGGCTTTGTCTTTTTCAAAATATTTTTGATATTCATCCAATGTTGTTGCTCCAATGGCTCTTAATTCTCCTCTGGCTAGAGCAGGCTTAAGAATGTTAGCGGCATCCATTGCTCCCTGACCACCACCAGCACCGACAAGGGTGTGAATTTCATCAATAAAAAGAACTATTTCTCCGTCAGAAGAGACTACTTCCTTTATAACAGATTTTAGTCTTTCTTCAAATTCACCTTTGTATTTTGCACCAGCAATTAGAGCACCCATATCAAGAGAGAAAACAACCTTGTTTTGTAGGTTCTCTGGAACGTCACCTTTAACAATGCGCTGGGCCAGTCCTTCAGCAATAGCCGTTTTACCAGTACCAGGTTCACCGATCAATATTGGATTATTCTTGGTTCTTCTGGACAGGATTTGTAAAATTCTTCTGATTTCCTCATCCCGGCCAATAACAGGGTCCAGTTTCCCATCATTTGCTAATTGATTTAAGTTCTTCGCATATTTATTCAGTGAATTGTATGTTTCTTCAGCACTTTGTGAAGTCACACGATTCCCTTTTCTTAGTTCTTCAATTGTATTGTTTAGGTCCTTCTCATTGATGCCATTATCTTTAAGCAACTGGGTTGTGTCTCCTTTAGAACCCAATATAGCTAACAATAGATGCTCCAAGGATACATATTCATCCTTCATTTTTTTTGCAATATTACTGGCATCAATCAGCATTTTATTTGCCGTTTTCGAAAGCATTAATTCTCCGCCCTCAACAATCGGGAAGCTTTGTATGATATTGTCAAGAGTTCTGTTGAATAGATCGACATTCACCCCAAGTTTTTTAAGAATAAAGGGAGTGACATTTTCATCAATCTCCAAAACTCCTTTAAGAATGTGGGCATTCTCGATTTGTTGATGCTTAAAGCCTTGTGCAATTTGCTGAGCTTGTTGCACTGCCTCTTGTGATTTTATAGTGAAATTATTAAAATTCATAATATTTAATTTATGTCCAACATACAAGGGTCAAAATATGTTCCAATTGATCATTTGGACTGATTTGATGTCAATTTGACTGAAATAGAGTGTTTTAGATGACTTTTTGACTGGTTTTATGTCAAAAGCTTCAATGTAAGAAAATGCTAAAATATGGGTTATAAATCACCAAATACGGAGCATAAAAAAAGCCTCTGATTTCTCAAAGGCTTTATTTTAGAAAAAAGGAGATCTATAAAGAAAGAGTACTTAATACTTCTTTAAGGGATGGGTCAGAAGGTCTTGGAGCATTAGAGTTAACAATATTCCCTTCTTTGTCAATTAAAATGAACCTAGGAATACCCTTTATATTATAGGAAGTTACAAAATCAGAGTTCCAATCATTATCAGCTAAAATTTGAATACCCTTAAGGTCTTCATCTTCAATCATTTTTAACCATTTATCTTTGTGTTCTATTTTGTCAATAGACAGGCTTACAAAGGCTATATTTTTACCTTTGTATTCTTCATCCATTACCTTTAAAAAGGGAATTTCTTTTTTACAAGGTCCACACCAGGTTGCCCATACATCCACGTATACATATTTTCCTTTCAAATCATCTAATGATACATTATTTCCATTTTGATCAGGGTAATTGAATGTCGGAGAAGGATCCCCTGGATTTAATCCAACGTAATTAGCGTGTTCTTTTTCGTAATTTGACTGAAAGAAATTGATGAGTTTGTCATTAGACTCATTTTCCATTTTGATTACTTCCTCGTCTAGACCTTTGGTGTTTTTTAAAAGACCATCTAAATTCGTTTTTAAAACTGCAAGTTTGCTATCGAATGCATCCTTTTCCAAAGAAAAGAATAGCGCATAATCGGTTAATTTTTCATCCTTGACAAATTCAATTTTTTGAATTAAATAGTTATTGGTGACTGATCCTTCACCTTCATAAGTTATTGATTGAGGGAGGTGTTCCAAGTCAATTTCCATATCCATGTCGTATCCGTTTTTCAAATAAAGAAAACCTTGTTGCTTACCATCGGTAATCCCATGAAAGCCATCAACAACTTTTAGAGTGTCCTTGAAAGACCCATCCTCATTAACTTTTATACTCTTTTTGAAATCTTTACCAAGAATTAGAATACTGTCTAAATCAGCATTATTTATATTTCCTTGTAAAGTTACATATGTTTTATTTGATTTTTCACTACAGGAAAAAAATGTGATCGCCGTAAGCAGTAGGATAAGTTTATTCATTATATGTTTTTTTTTAAGCTTACAAATGTATGTTATTCAGTTTAAATTTCGTTCTAACAATTGTTAAACATAATTTAAATTTAGCGACTATTCACCTGTGTCGTAGAAAAAGCATAATCATTACTTTAGCCTGAAGTTTTAAGTGTGTTAGACAGGTCATAGTCATAAAGGCAGAAGTTTAGCTATCTATTTGATTAGGCCGTTTTTCAGGCATCAATTCATTCATAAAACATAACTTGTAAATAATTATTTTTTTAATAATAATATTGATTTGAGTTTAGTATTTTTGCGAACCTAAAACAACATGGAGATGCCTACAATTAATGAATTAAAAGATTTTTCTACTCAGGTCAGAAGAGATATTGTAAGAATGGTGAATGCAGTAAATTCAGGGCATCCTGGAGGATCATTGGGCTGCACAGAATTTGTGACTGCCTTATACCAGGAAGTAATGGATTATTCTTCTGAATTCAACATGGACGGAAAAAATGAAGATTTATTCTTTTTATCAAATGGTCATATTTCGCCAGTATTGTATAGCGTGTTGGCAAGAAGTGGGTTTTTTCCAGTTTCAGAATTAGCGACTTTTAGAAAAATTAATACACGTTTACAAGGTCATCCAACTACTCATGAAGGTTTGCCTGGAATACGAATGTCTTCAGGATCATTAGGTCAGGGCTTGTCAGTTGCTATAGGAGCTGCTAATGCTAAAAAACTTAATGGTGATAAGCATTTGGTGTATACTTTGCATGGAGATGGTGAATTGCAAGAAGGTCAAGTTTGGGAGGCTGCTATGTATGCTGCCGGTAAGAAGGTTGACAATTTGATAGCCACTATTGATTACAATTTAAAACAAATAGATGGAGCTACTGATGACGTTATGCCTTTGGGTAACCTTAGAGCTAAGTTTGAAGCTTTTGGATGGAAAGTTCTTGAAGTTTTAAAAGGGAATGATCTTGAAAGTATTATATCAGTCTTAAGGGAAGCAAAAGGCGAAACAGGAAAGGGAAAACCTGTTTGTATACTTATGCATACTGAAATGGGGAATGGTGTTGATTTTATGATGGGTACACATGCCTGGCATGGTAAAGCTCCAAATGCAGAACAATTAGAAAGTGCTTTGGCTCAAAATCCTGAAACTTTAGGAGACTATTAAATTTCGCTATTGTAAAAGTTAGGGAGTTTTAATTTGAATTTCACGGCGATCAATCTAACAGATATAACCATTAAGGCCGTTAAGATGTGAATGAGGTCTTGGTCAATACTGAATTTATTTAAAATTAAATACGTAACCGCCCCAATGATACAGGCTGTTGCATAAATTTCTTTTTGAAAAATTAACGGTATTTCATTGCTAAGCGTGTCTCTGATAACCCCACCGAAAGTTGCAGTAATCGTTCCTAGAGCAACACAAATCATTGGATGAAAATCATTTTGTAGGCCTATTTTGGTTCCAATAATGGTAAAGATTCCTAAACCAATTGTGTCAAATAGAAATAACGATTTACTCAGGTAACCTATTTTTTTTCTAAATACTATTGCAAGTATTACAGAGGTAAATATCACATAGATATAATTGAGATCTATCATCCATGTAATACGATCCGCACCAATTAACATATCTCGCAAAGTACCTCCACCAACTGCAGTAACAAAAGCGATGATTAAGACCCCAAAAGTGTCCATTCTTTTTTTAATAGCGAACAAGGCTCCTGAAATGGCAAATGCAGCAGTTCCTAAAAGATCTAGAAAATCAAAGATACTCATGAATGAATTTTATACGCGTTATTGAGAGGCGAAGGTCTTGTAATTTTTATATCTTTCAAAAATATCTTTGACATATTCATAAGGTTCATAACCACGAGCGTAACCAAATTCCACAACAGGATCATTATAAAATTTTGATTTTGAAAGATTTAATACATAATAATCAACTCCATCATCCCAAACCAAAGAGTCCTTACCGTATTTCATTGCCAGCTTTTGAGCGTCTTTGATATGACCATAACCACAATTATAGGAGGCCATTGCAAATTTAATTCTTTGAACGGAGTCTGGAATTTGACCCCAATAAGAATGCATTCGTCCTAAGTATTTGCTTCCAGCCTTAATGTTTTGTTCCGGGTCTTGAATATTTGACACCCCCATTTCTTTAGCCGTCGCTGGCATAAGTTGCATAAGGCCACTAGCACCTACCCAAGATTTATTATTGGCTTTGAACATTGATTCTTGATAAATCAGTGATTTGACCAAAATCCAATCCCAACCCAAATCGGAAGAATACTTTTTAACTATTTCATCATACTTACTAAATTTGCCTGTCGAACCGGTATAGAACTCGCTGTCTAACCTTTTATGAAATTGTCTTTTGTTCTCAAAGTACTTTTCATAGAGTATGTTGTAATCAGGTTTCCTTTTTATAACTCCCAAGCCTTCATTGATCATGGCGAGTAAATCTGGAGAAGTCTTCCGAACAGCCCAAGCAATTCTTTGCGACAAACTCACTGGTGTATCAACATCTATATTAGGAAAATAGCTCTTATGGATTGATGCCTTATGGTGATCTATTATCGAATATTTAATATCTCCTTCAGACACCATTTTAATGATCTGCTCATCTGATAATTCTCCAGGTAAAATTTTAATATAGATTGAATCACCTAACTCATTAGACATTTCCTTTAATCGAAGGAAGTATGAGGAGTTTTGTCTAACTGAAACAGTGTCTTTAATCAGGTCAACAATATCAGTAGCCAAGGCATCTTTGATATTGTCCCTGGTCATTTTTCTCCAGTTATCAGGTTTTTTCTGAATTAAAGACTGATGTGTTATCATATAAGGGTCTGTAAAACTGACATCCTCTTTGCGGTCTGATGTAATGGTATAGCCCAGAGCAATAATATCCCCGTCACCACGGTTCAGCATTGGGATGATCGAATCCACATTTTTCGCAAGTACAATTTCCAAGCCAATACCCAAATGATCTGCCATTCGTTTGAATATTTCGTACTCAAACCCCATTGTTTCTCCTTTATACAGGAAATAGCCAGTAGGAGAGTACGATGTGATTACCCTAAGAACTCCAGAATCTATAATATCCTCCAGATCATAATTGATTGGATCAGGGTTATTGATGCTTGAGATAAGAGGCTTCTCTTTTTTAGGATCGGAAGAACAGGCCCAATAAAAGCTACTTGTTAATAGCAGACAGAGAATTACAATAAAATTAGTTTTTAGTTTCATTTTCATAACAATTTATTCATGTATGTATATTACATGTTGACGAATTGAAAATTTGACATTTCAATACTTTTAAGATCTATTTCAGTTTCATTTAATAAAATACCTTGTGCAACATAAGCTTTTAAATTTGTAAGCCAAAATGCCCATCGCATCCATTTAATTCCAAATAAAGGGAAGAACCGTAAATGCTATGCGGTCAAATATAGGGAAATTAAAAAAAAGCCTGAATGAATCGAAAATCTAACTGGATAAAGAGTCAGGAATCCTTATTTGATCAACGAAAAATTCTTTTTTCTTTTGATAAAATGTTCCCAAACTATACTAAAGCAATAAAAGTAATTGGTTTGTTTAAATGATAAAGCCCTTCTCTTTTTTAGCATTTTTCTTAAATGCCAATAAAAGCTTAAATGTGCTTTGATAATTGCCCAAGTGTGGACGGGTCTTAATTCAAAGATGAATTTCAATCCAGCAACAGCATCTAAAACTAATCTAAAAAAAATAACGATGAATACAAATCGTTTCGGTACGTTCTTAGCAATAGTAAATAGACTATTTCTGAAATTGAGATAGGTCTTATGTGGGTTTGATTCTTGCAAGGTTGCGCCACCGACATGATAAACCTCAGAAGCACCAACATACTTGATTTTATAGCCTGCGTTTTGAACTCTCCAACAAAGGTCAATTTCCTCTTGATGCGCAAAGTATTCTTCATCGAATCCGCCTAATTCATGGTAAATGTCTGATTTGATAAAGAAACAGGCGCCCGAAGCCCAAAAAATATCTGATATATCATTGAACTGTCCTTGATCATTTTCCAATTCCATAAAAATTCGTCCCCTGCAAAATGGGTAGCCCATAAAATCAACAAAGCCGCCAGCAGCGCCTGCGTATTCAAACTTCGATTTGTTTTTAAAATCGAGTAATTTAGGTTGAATTATGGCAGTCGTATCATTTTGATCAAAGGCTAATTTAATCGGTTTTAGCCAATTCTTCGTTACCTCAATATCTGAATTGACCAATGCGTAAATATCTGCATCAATATGCTTTAATGCATCATTATAACCTTTGGCATACCCTCCGTTAATTTTATTCTGAATAATTTTTACTTGGGGGTATTTTTCTTGAAGAAATGAAATGGATTCATCAGTTGAATTGTTATCCGCCACATAGACTTCTGCGTCCTCTAGACTGCAGTCAATAACTGAGGGGAGAAACTTTTCCAGTAAATCCCTGCCGTTCCAGTTTAAAATTACAATTGCTATCTTCAAGGTGGGTAGAAATAATTATTTTAAGGATTGCAAACATAGCTTTTTTCACTAATCAAAACTATAAAAGCGGTTAATTTTAAGAATAATTTGGTATTTCCCTTAGAAAGGTATATTTCTTTGCTTTGTGGTCCATTTGACAATAGAAATGATCCATACCATTTGTGACAATCAAATAGTTAGCATTCAATTTCATGTTGTATCTGGCGATTTGATCAAAAGTATCTTGATTGATCTTTATATGAGGGGCTTTACATTCAACAATGATATGTGCTGAGCCGGTCTTGTCAAATACTAATATGTCAGTTCTTTTGATTGTGTTGTTTACGACACACTGCTTTTCAATAGCCATTAATGAAAGTGGATATTTCTTTTGCTCATGAAGATATGA
>CAYMKR010000026.1:0-15574 GCA_964390865.1 uncultured Flavobacteriaceae bacterium
GGGGACAAGATGTAGTAGTTGGTGGAAGAACCATTGATGTGCATATTAGAAAGCTTAGAGAAAAAATCGGAGATGACTTTATCAAAACAATTAAAGGAGTAGGTTATAAATTTGTTGTTTAAGAAGATCTTCCTGTATATTTGGGAATGAATTTGACGCTTCTTCAAAAGCAAGCTTTACGAACAGCCCTTTCAAGCATTATTAGTCTTTTGGTCTTGGCTGGGATACTTTATTTTTTTCTGGAGATCAACCTATTGAACCTAATACTTTTAGGCATAGGTTTTTTCGTCATGTCTTACTTTATTTACATCTTTGGAATGAAGAAATTCATAGAGCTTCAGTTGGGACGAGTTTATGAATCAAATCTCTTTGATAATGAACCTTCTCTTAAAGCTGATCTCGAGGATGTTGATTTTGAAAACTTTATTGATCGAATCAGAAATTTTGCAGAAACCAAACACAGCGAAATCGAACAATTGCATAATAGAGACGATTTTCGTCGTGATTTTATCGGTGATGTTTCTCATGAACTGAAAACCCCTCTATTTACAGCCCAAGGTTATCTTCTGACGGTATTGGACGATTCTCTAGATGATCCTCTGCTGCAGCAAAAGTATTTAGAGCGAGCAAACAAAAGTATTGAACGCCTTTCATACATTGTGAAAGATCTGGATATGATCGCAAAGTTAGAATCAGGAATGAAACTAGATCAAACTGAATTCAATATTAACGCCACTATCAAGGACGTCTTTGAAATAATGGAGATCAGAGCCAATAAGAAAAATATTACTTTGGCTTTCAAAGAAGCGAATAACTATCCAATTCTTGTCAAAGCTGATAAGGAGAAAATCGAGCAAGTTATTATCAATTTACTTTCAAATTCAATTAAATATGGCAGTGTAAACGGAAGTACACTGATAAATGTTAGTACCCATTCTATCCATCAGGTTGTTGTTGATGTGATTGATAATGGTGTCGGAATTGATCATAAAAATCTATCTCGATTATTTGAACGATTTTATCGGGTTGATAAGAGCAGGTCCAGAGATCAAGGCGGTTCAGGACTGGGTCTGGCTATTGTAAAACATATCGTTGAAGCCCATGAACAGGAAGTTTTTGTTCATAGTCAATTAGGTGAAGGGTCTACTTTTTCTTTTACCCTTAACAAAGCTATTTGAGCGTATAAAAATTCTCAAACCATACTTTAAGCCGTTTTATATCGTTGTTCCAATGTTAAGAAATTGTAAACTTATTGTTTATTAATAGTTAATTCTATACTTTTATATTATCAAAATAGATAAAATGAAAAAGTTGTTCGCTTGCTTAGTATTATTCCTACTCACTGTAAATGTATCATTTGCCCAAGGGGTTGAGCCAAAATTTGAAAAAGAAAATGATTTGGTAAAAGCCACTTATTATCACGATAATGGTATGATAAAAGAGGTAGGTTTTTTCAAAGAGGACAAACTCCATGACAAATGGATCTCATATAATGAGGAAGGAAAAATAAAAGTCGTAGCAATTTATAACAACGGTCTTAAAGATGGTGTCTGGTATTTGGTTGGTGAAGACGCAGTCAAAGAAGTTACTTATAAATCAAATAAGGTTGTTAAAGTTCAGGAGGTTAGTGAATCAGAACTATCCTTTATTTAAGACAACTTCACAACTAATTAAAAACATCAAATAACGATTTATCTAAAATGTCATTTGGTGTTTTTTTATGCTTAAAACCAGAGTATTGTTTTTCATTATACAACTTCTGGAGATTAAACAAATGCTGTTCCGAATAGTTTGCAACCCCTTTAGATTGAAAAAATTCTGCCAAATATTTCTGTTCGAATTGTCCTGGAGTAGGAATAAAAAACGCCTTGGCTTCTAAAGATTCCAAATCCATAATACTGCTATAGCCTGATCTTGATATAATTAATTTACCAGCTTCAATTGTATCTCTGAGCTCCTCGTGAAGCATAAAGTTTATCATTGTTGTCTTTCCAATATGCTGCACAATTTGTTTTCCCGCAATGACACCCTGAATAATAAGGCTCTTTCCAGAAAAAGGTTCCAGCTTGTTCAAAAGCTTTTCTTCCAATAGGCTTCTTTGAGGTTCTGGCCCACTCAATACAGCAACTAAGTCCCATTTTTTCTGTAATGGCTTTCTTTTGAACCTGCTTAAAGGTCCAATATACCTTGTTAACCCAACTTGATACTTAGATTTTGACAATTCACCTGCTAATCCGTCTGGGCTATAATCAGGTACCCAGCATTGGTCAAATTTCAAAATAAGTTGTTGATGCAAAGAGGTACTTAAAAAACTAGTATTCCCGCTTAAAACCTTTAATTGATGCGTTATATATACGCTAGGAACATCCTTAGATCGAACGCCAAATCGATTATCCGAAATAATTCCACTTAAGTTTTCCTTCTGATGAATTTCCTGAATTATTTCCTTTTCTAAGGCCATAGCCTTCATTAATCGAGGTGCCTGAGCCAGTAATTTATATTTCAACAAATTACTATGTTTGGTATACTCAACACTAGTTGAAGGGAGTTCGTAATACGACAAAGAAGGATATTCTTTTCTTAAAAGGTCTAGTGAATTACCATCACTCGCCAAAATAGGGACAAAACCATGTTCTTGCAAGGCCTCAATAATAGGAATACATCGCGTAGCATGCCCAAGGCCCCAATTCAAAGGGGCCACTAAGATTTTTTTATGTGGCGTAGAATCGATCAATTAGATGTTTTTGGCTAAATCGCCAGATCGCAATAGACTGGCATTATTTCAGGTCAAATCCGATATCTTTTCTATAATTCATTTTGTCGAAATGAATTTTCCCGATATTTTCATAAGATTGCCCTAGTGCTTTTTCAAAATCATCACCATAGGATGTCACAGCCAAAACTCTTCCACCATTTGTCTTCACTTTTGATCCATCGAGTTTGGTTCCTGCATGAAAAACGATAGACCCAGTTACATTTTCAAGCCCATTGATTTCCTTTCCTTTCTCATATGCCTCTGGATATCCCCCTGAGACCATCATAACTGTGGTTGCTGACTTGTCATTAACTTCTAACTTAAAACTATCGAGTTTTTTCTCGGCTGTAGCTGTTAAAAGATCTACAAAATCAGACTGAATTCTTGGGATTACAACCTCAGTTTCAGGATCTCCCATTCTGACATTATATTCTATCACAAAAGGCTCATTATTAACCCGTATCAAACCAATAAAAATAAAACCAACATATGAAATCTTATCTTTTTTCAATCCTTCAACCGTTGGAATGATCACCCTTTCTTCTACTTTAGTAAGAAATTCTTTATCGGCAAAAGGGACTGGTGAAATTGCTCCCATGCCTCCAGTATTTAGACCTTTATCTCCCTCACCAATACGTTTATAGTCTTTCGCATTTGGCAAAATGACATAGTTCTCGCTGTCTGTTAATACAAAAGAACTCATTTCAATTCCGTCTAAAAATTCTTCAATAACAACCTTAGCGCTAGCTGCACCAAATTTCTGTTGGCTAAGCATTTCCTCTAGTTCTTTTTTAGCTTCGTCAAGATCGTTAAGAATTAAAACTCCCTTTCCGGCAGCCAATCCATCAGCTTTTAAGACATATGGCGCCTCAAGGGTATCAAGAAATTTATATCCTTCGTCTAAATTTGCGACTGTAAAACTTTTGTATTTCGCTGTTGGAATATTGTGCCTATACATGAATTCTTTGGCAAATTCCTTACTTCCTTCAAGCTGTGCTGCATACTTTTGCGGGCCAATAACTGGAATATCTTTGAGATCATTATCATTTATAAAAAAGTCATGAACTCCTAAAACCAATGGATCTTCAGGCCCTACAATTACCATCTTGATATCATGATCAAGTACCGCTTTCTTAACTTGATCAAAATCATTAGGATTGACCTCTAAGTTAGTTCCATATTCAAGCGTCCCGGCATTACCTGGGGCTATAAAAAGTGATCCACAATTAGGGCTTTGAGCCAATTTCCAAGCGAAGGTACATTCTCTACCTCCTGATCCTAAAATAAGTATGTTCATGTATGCAGTATTTATGGCTGCAAAAATACTTTAAAAAATCTATTTAGAATGTTTCTCGCCCTGAAATGCTTTGGTTTTAACCCTTGCGATGTTTTAAAAGATCTGTTCTAAGATTTTCTGAGTAATGAGGTAAGTAGGTCTTACACCTGACGTACCTAAGCCTCCCGAAGCCAATGTACTTCCAGTCTCTAAGGGATTGTCAGAGGCATAATAAGCATACCTCACTTTTATATCACTTTTGATATTTCCTCTTATTTTTGACGCTGACTGAATCGCCTTTTGATAATGCGCTCCCTCCATTTCAAGTCCAATTACTTTCCATGTAGAATTATAGAAGAATTCTAAAATGTCTCGATTTTGCAAAGAAGTTCCCAGAACCGTAATCATTGATCCTTCATAAACACCCAGTCCTCCATCTTTAAGGTCCTCGGCCTTTAGTTCATTATGAAACGGATAATTATCTGCTGTTCCTTCAAAAATATGAGAGGTTGGAATCATGATATCTCCCTTTATCCCTTCTAAAATACCTGCTTTACCCATTACTGAAACAGATTCAATATTAAGGTGCTTCTTGTCTCCATTAGACAAGGTGTATGGCTTTAAAAGTTCATCTAGTGACTCATAGGCCTGCTCACCAAAGGCGTAATCCATGACGATAATGACTGGCCTTTTTCCCGTTGAATTCTTTATTTTATAATTGGTCAAATCCAAATCGATTTTTTCTGTATCAATGATCTGAACATCAATATTTGCTCCTGTTGTATCTTTTATAAATGTTAATCCTTTTTTAGCGGCTCCCTTTTTAATAATTCTTCTGAGTTCGTTATTATCTGAATCTCCTATCAACTCAAACAAAGATATTCCTTCATTTACTTTTGCTTCTTTGGGAAGAAACATAGGGGCATAGATTGAATTCATGACACTATGCATATTGGCACTGATTACATGTATAGGTCGATCTACTAAAGCTCTTTTAAACAGCTCGTTTTTTATGTTTACAGCCCAGCTTTCACCTGAAATATGATGACCAATTCTTTCCCTTAATATCGGGCTAAAAGTAATTTCGTGTTTTTTATCTTCTAAAATTTCATTTAAAGAAAGTTTGCCCATCCAATAAATAACCTGAAACAGTCTGTTAGGTACTTGCGGGCTTGCAAAATTATCATCTGCTTTTTTTATTTCCTCGTAACTTCTGCCTAAAAAAGTAGATAAATGAGCAAGGAGGACTTCCCTTTCATTTTCGTTAACTTTCTTATTGTTTAGTACCACCTCTTCAAGATGTTTCCATTCTCTAATAGTGTTGCCCTCGTCATTGATCAGTATTTTTTTAGCAATTTTCTTTGCTTCAATAAACATAAAAGTCAAATGGGTCAGGATATCATATATATCTGATCTTCCTCTTGTGATTTCAATATTCATTTGGTCTCGGTCAATGCGATAACAATTTCTTCTTCTTTTTGAAGGAACGATCTTTTTGAAATGAGAATCTCCTAAACCTTCGTCTGCTATCAAACTTATAAAACGACATTCTGCGATTCCTTCTGGCAACCTATCAATAATGTATAATAATCCGTCTAATTCAGTGATTTCCTCCCCTATTGAGCCGTAAATTTCTGGCTGAAGAATTAATAATTCATTGATAAGCGTATTCCCAGAAATACCCATGGGTTTATAAAATCCCCTTATGAACAAATGGCGCATTGTGATATAAATTCTTTCAATGGCGTTTGTTGAAATTTGAGCTTTGGTCCGTTTAATTTTTTCCATTCAATAATATACTTCGATATTGTTCATCATTTTCAAGAACAGAAATAGCTTCTTTGATATAAGGACTAAAGGCAATATGATTTTGATACTCTCCCTTTTTAAAATAATAACGATTGATAATTTCATCGCTAAGTAATTCCTTAATACTTTCTTTGTTCTTGCTTAATTCTTCGATTTTTTGTTTATTTAATTGCATTGCCAATTGGTTGTATGAAGATTCAATGCCTTTTGAGAGGTCTTCTTTTTCCGAAAGCTCAAAAGCGTCTTCAAATTTTTTCTCAGATTTGGTTTTGAAATTAGAATTTCCATCCTCTAAATAGGTGATAAACTCTTCATATTGATTATCCTCAAACACATAGGCCTCTGGGGCTGCAATAGTCAGGTTCTTATGATAATAATCAGAGGCAAAATTAAATATGGCATCTGATCTTAACAAAGCCTCAGTCGATTCAGTTAATTCTGGCTTTTCAATTTCTATATCTGGAGATATCCCTCCTCCATCATAAACCGTTCGACCATTTTTCGTCTTAAAAGCATTTCTATTCTCCTCAGCAAATTTTGGAACATCTTTCCCATTTCTATGCGTGTAATCCAGCTCTTGGATATTTCTTCCACTCGGCGTATAATATTTTGAAATCGTTATTTTTAGTTTGGTTCCGTAAGTAAGGTTTCTATAGCGTTGAACTAATCCCTTACCAAATGATCTTTCTCCTAAAATTACTGCCCTGTCTAAATCCTGTAAAGATCCTGCAACAATTTCAGCTGCTGAAGCTGACCTTCCGTTAATAAGCACTACAATAGGCATCTCTAAATCTATAGGTTCGTATTTAGTTCTGTAAATCTCACTCCATTTTTTTATTTTGGCTTTTGTGCTCACTACAACTTCATTTTTTGGAACAAAGAAGTTAGTGATATTTATGGCCTCATTTAAAAGCCCTCCTGGATTACCTCGTAGATCAAGAATAAGTTTATTCATTCCCTGTTCCTTAAGATCTGCAAAGGCAGATTTTACTGAAGCTGAAGCCTTATTATTGAACTTATTGAAAGCTATATAGCCAATCTCAGGGCTCACCATCTCAAAATGTGGAACAGGGTTAACCAAGATTTTTTCTCTCCTAACCGTAAAATTCAATTGCTTCTTTTGTCGTTTAACAAGCAACTTTACCGTGCTGTCAGGAACACCTTTAAGCAAGGCAGAAATTTGATCACTGTCATAATCGTCGACTAAAATGTCATCAATTTTTATAATTTCATCCCCTACTTTAATTCCCTCTTCTTCGGCTGAATAACCTTCGTACACTTCAGATATAACCAATTTATTGTCATAATATCTAGATTCAGCTCCAATTCCACTGTATTCACCGGAAGAGTTAATCTTTACCTCTTCTACCCCTTGTTCATCATAATACCTTGTATAAGGATCAAGGTTTTCAAGCATTTCATTAATTGCTTTCTCAGTTAATTCTGCGGGATTTATTTCATCAATATAATACAGGTTTAGCTCCTTGAATAAAGTCGTATAAATTTCCATTTGCTTTGCTACCTCGAAAAAATCCGATTTAAATGCAAATAAAAATGTGCTCATAATAACGAGACTTCCGATCACTATACCTCTTTTCAATCTTTTCATCCTAATGTGATTTTTGTTTATGTATAAACTTTTGAATCAATTCTACCATTTTCACTTCCATTTGTTCATAAGACACTTCCTTTTTCGCTTGATATATAAACATCAGAATATGCTTTTTAGTATCCTCATTGTTGTAAATCAAGCATTTATTTTTTCTGTAGGATTCTCGCATCAATCTCTTGATCCTATTTCTGTCTACAGCACTTTTAAAATTTCGTTTGGAAACCGATACACCTGCCTGAACTTTGAAGGGGGAGTCATGATCATTTTCTAAATAGATCATTTTTAAAGGAAACACAGAAGCTGATTTGCCAAAGGCAAACAAATCTGTAATAAGATTTTTCTTTTTAAGCTTTTCTTCCTTTCTAAACGTATCACGCATAGAGGCCAAAGTTAGTCATTTATTTTTTATGTATTTAAAAGTTTATGGCACATGTTTTTATCAAACCAATAATTGTAACTTTGCTTTATTATCAAAACAATAAAAGCTATGTCTGCAGATCAATTTCAAGCTCCCGATTATTTTCTATTAGATGATTTATTAACTGAAGAACATAAGCTAGTAAGAGATGCTTGCCGGGATTGGGTAAAGCGCGAAGTTTCACCAATTATTGAAGATGCTGCCCAAGAGGCGAAATTTCCTAAACAATTATTGAATGGATTAGCAGAAATTGGAGCATTCGGCCCTTATATTCCAGAACAATATGGTGGCGCCGGACTAGATCAGATATCTTATGGTTTAATCATGCAAGAAATTGAAAGAGGCGATTCAGGAATCCGGTCAACGGCCTCTGTGCAATCATCCTTGGTGATGTATCCTATTTGGAAATATGGAGACGAAGCTCAAAAAAATAAATTTCTACCCAAACTGGCTTCTGGTGAAATAATTGGCTGTTTTGGCCTTACCGAACCTAATCATGGGTCAAATCCCTCAGGTATGGAGACAAAGTTCAAAGACATGGGAGATCATTATTTATTGAACGGTGCCAAATTATGGATTTCCAATTCCCCCTTCGCTGATATTGCTATTGTTTGGGCAAAAAATGAAGAAGGAAGAATTCATGGGCTAATTGTAGAAAGAGGAATGGAAGGTTTTTCAACCCCAGAAACACATCATAAGTGGTCATTAAGGGCATCAGCCACTGGAGAATTAATTTTTGACAATGTAAAAGTTCCAAAAGAAAACCTACTTCCAAATAAAAGTGGTTTAGGGGCTCCTCTTGGTTGTCTTGATTCTGCCAGATATGGAATTGCATGGGGCGTTATTGGGGCTGCTATGGACTGTTATGATACTGCTCTGAGATATGCTAAAGAAAGAACTCAATTTGGGAAACCAATAGCTGGCTTCCAACTTCAGCAAAAAAAGCTGGCAGAAATGATTACTGAGATAACAAAGGCTCAATTACTAACATGGAGATTGGGTGTTTTAAAAAATGAAGACAGGGCTACGTCGGCCCAAATATCTATGGCAAAAAGAAATAATGTTGAAATGGCATTGAATATTGCACGTGAGGCAAGACAAATATTGGGTGCAATGGGAATAACAGGCGACTTTTCAATTATGAGACATATGATGAATCTTGAATCCGTAATTACCTATGAAGGGACGCATGACATACACCTTCTCATAACAGGAATGGACATTACAGGAATCGCTGCTTTTAATTAGTGGTCTATTCATGATATTGTAATTCAATTTTTATAAAACATCAACTTATGAAAACTCTTCTAATTTTCCCCTTAGTGTTTTTATTGTCATACGCCAGCAACGATTACATTAATAGAAAAAACGCTTCTCTTTTAAATAAGGCATCAGAAAATTTAATTGATACTGAATCTTCAATATGGCTGCAAGGCGCTTGGACGAGTTCAGAAACAAATGAAGCTGGAGAGGAAATAATGATTACCACAATTGTTATCGATGGTTATCTTGCAGAAACTTTGTATAATAAAAAAACCAACGCTTTTATTAGAACCTTTGGCGGGTCATGGATCGTAAAAGATAGTGTGTTTTCATTGACCCAAGAATTTTCTTCCAGCGACAGCGCATCAGTTGGGAAAACAAGAAATCTAATTTTTGACCTTAAAGGAGATACCATAACTTTTAAAGGAAATGACAAGATCTGGACAAGGATTGATGATGGAAAAAAAGGAGAACTCAACGGTGCATGGCTTATCTCAGGAAGAGAAAGGGATGGCAATATGATAAGGCGTGCTCCTGGAGCTCGAAAAACAATGAAAATTTTATCTGGTTCACGATTTCAGTGGATCGCATACAATACAGAAACTGGAAAATTCTTGGGTACCGGTGGAGGAACCTATACTGCTGAAAATAATTCTTATACGGAACATATTGAATTCTTTTCAAGAGATAACAGCAGGGTGGGCGCCAGCCTCTCTTTTCAATATGAAGTCAAAGAAAATGAATGGCATCATCGCGGTTTAAGTTCTAAAGGCAAGCCGATCTATGAAATATGGAGCCCTAGAATCATGCCCCAAAAAGAATAATAGTCTTTCCAGCAATTACCTAAAAAAAATTGATTTGTAACGAATTCTATTATTCCTTCGTCCTATGAATGAGAGAAACCAATTCATATGCATGTTTTCAATAGATCAAAATTAAAAACCATATTCTTCCTTTTGCTTCTGATATTGATCCGGTCAAATCAATTATGGGCAACCACCAATTCAGTTGAGACTGAATATACCATCAACATACAGGAGGAAAATATTAAGAAAGCTGTAGTTGAATGTTATGTAAAAGTTGAAGATAGTTTACTCTTCATGAGTTCAATTGGGGCAAATCAGTTTCCTAAAAGATGGGCCACTTTTATTTATCAACTTAAGGCAGAAACGCTTGATGGAAAGCCTATTAAGCTGGATTCCTTACAGGGAGCCAAATGGAAGGTCCATAGCCCAAATGGTTCGACAATCAAGCTTAGTTACGAAATACATTTAGATCATGAAGACCATCAGTGGAGTGGTGGCGTTGATGGAGCAGCCTATGCTCGTGATTGGGGCGTTTTTTATACGGGTCGTAGTATTTTCATAATGACTGGTAAAGAAAAGCAAACTATTAAAGTTAATTTTAAACTTCCTAAGAACTGGAAAATTTCATGCCCATGGGATGCCAGTAAAAACAGCAAGAATACTTTCT
Source organism: uncultured Flavobacteriaceae bacterium (assembly GCA_964390865.1). Taxonomy (GTDB): domain Bacteria; phylum Bacteroidota; class Bacteroidia; order Flavobacteriales; family Flavobacteriaceae; genus Lutimonas. The sequence goes on from CAYMKR010000026.1 coordinate 10,607, forward strand.
TGGTCAACAGTCTCACCTCCTTATCTGATAGTATGTTTTTCGCCGGAACACATGAGGAACTTATCTTGAAACGAGAAGATTTTCAATTAATTTTTGCTTTTGGAGGAGATGAAATAATTGAACAAAAAGAATCATTCTCCAATATGGCATCCGGGGTTCTAGATTATTATATAGATCTTATGCAAGGTGTTCCAAACCCGTCTCCGGATAATAAATTCAATAAGTCTATTGTAGTGATTAATTCGTCTTCCAAAACAGATGGTGAAGTTATTGGAAACAATATTAGTATCCTCCTCGAGAAGGATGGAGATGAAATGTCAGAACTGATAGGCCGATTTCTATTTGCACATGAATTTTTTCATTTATGGAACGGGAAATCCTTTGCTCCTGCTAATAATGATTGCGAATGGTTCAAAGAGGGTTTTACGAATTATTACACACTGAAGTCACTATTTCATATTGGTTATCTCGACAAAGATTCATATTTAAAAGTGTTGAATGATTTTTTCTATCAACGATATATCAATGATGAAGGAGTCGGAAAACTTTCAATGACAGATGGAGACCAAAAACATGATCATTGGGGTTTAATATACAGTGGAGGATTCTTCGTTGGTATATCTCAAGACATGCTCATTCGCTCATCGACTTCAAATCAAAAAAGCATTGATGATATTATGAGAACCCTATTCAAGAAGTATGGTGGCACCAATGATGGTTATAATTTGACAGAACTACAGAAATTAATGTCAGAGGCAAGCGGTAAAGATCAGTCAGCTTTTTTTAAAAACTACGTTCAGGGTGTTGAGAGAATTCCATTAGATCATTACTTGAACATGGGCGGGTTTATTGCAAAAGAAGAAAATGGAAGGATATTAATCTCCTTTAAAGAGGAAGCAAATTCATCGGAAAGACAAATCACAAATGGATTATTCGGCATAAAATAAATTAAATTTCTTGATTCATATTTAACCTTAACTTAATTTAGCAAGAGAACAATCCTCCTCATGCAAAAAAGAATCAATAATGGAATAAGCATTGACAGTGCTTTTACTAAAAAAAAACTGGGATCATCCAGACTTATTCTCAATAATGTTTTCATAAAATCCGCAACCTTCGAAGGAATGTATGACGAGGGAATTCCGAACCAAAAGCTAATAGACCATCATGTTACATTAATAAAAGGAGGGGTAGGAATGACTACTGTTTCTTATGGAGCCGTCTCAGCTGATGCCAGAACCTTTGATAATCAAATGTATATCAATAAAGAAAGTCTAAAAGTCCTGGAATTATTAGCTCAAAAAGTTCATGATGCGGGAGGTAAGGTTTCAATTCAATTAACGCATTGCGGTTATTTTTCAAAAAACAAGAAGGCTAAAAATATTTTGGCTCCAAGCAAGTTATTTAACGCCTATGGGTTTCTTTCAGGATTGGGTTTCTCACAAGCCATGACTGAAAACGATATGGAGGGTATTATTGGGGATTTTGTTAGCGCTGCTCTGAATCTAAAAGCCATTGGTTTTGACGCAGTCGAAATTCATATGGGTCACGGCTATTTATTGAGTCAATTCTTAAGTCCTTTAACCAACAAAAGAAAAGATACTTTCGGCGGTAATATCTTAAACAGAAGTCGGTTTCCTTTAAATCTTGTTACAAAGGTCATCGCTGCAACAGGTTCAGAATTTCCGGTTTTGGTAAAATTGAACTTAAATGACGGTTTCAAAAAAGGCTTTTCAATTAATGACTGCATTCATGTGTCAAAAGAACTTGAAAAAATTGGCTGCTCTGCTATAGTCCTGAGCGGAGGTTTTACGAGTAAAACCCCATTCTATCTAATGCGAGGGAAAATCCCACTAAGAGGAATGATTCAAAATGGAAGTTCTTGGGCTGAAAAAATAACCATGGCTATTTTTGGGCCTTTGATCATTAAAGAATACCGATTCGAGCCAAATTTTTTCTTAGATCAAGCTATCAAAGTTAGAAAAGCGGTCAGTTTAGATTTGGTTTATCTTGGAGGAGTTGATTCCAGAGCGGGCATCGAAACTATACTAGCATCAGGTTTTAATTTTATAGCTTTGGCCAGACCACTTATTCATGATCCAGGATTTCTGAACAAAATTAAACAAGGGTTTGTTGAAAAAAGCTTGTGTAACAGGTGCAATGAATGTATTGTTGAAATGGATAGAGAAGGTGTCAAGTGTGTATTGGATTCGGCCGGCTAGTTATTTCCTAAGATTAAATTGTATTTTAGTATTTATATATCTTTTTATTAAAAAAACATATGGCTTTTAGTGAATTTTTAGCTGACAGAGTGAGGCAAAGACTCCTTAATAAAGGGTTAATTGTTGAAAAAAGAATGATGGGTGGTCTGATCTTTATGGTCAATGAAAAAATGTGTTTGGGAGTTGATATCGATAAAAAATCTCAAACTGACAGGCTCATGGTTCGAGTAGGAAAATTACCCTATGCGGATTTATTGAAAAAGGATGGCACCCGCCCAATGGATTTTACTGGCTCTGTTATGAGAGGATTTCTGTTTATTGATCCCGAAGGGTTTGACAAAGATGTTGACCTAGATTTTTGGGTTCAAAAGGCTTTGGAATTCAATCAGTTAATCATAAAAAAATAAACACAAAATAGCCAATCATTCGCTAAGTGAAAAGAATGTAAGTCAATGGAACTATTGGGCAAATCGACCCGCAGATAAAATTGAATGGGTAAAACAAGGTTTTGATAAAGGCGATTTCTTTTTTGTTTATCATGAGACTGGAGAAAAAGCAGCCAAGTTCAGGTTACTGAAAAACGACAGCCTATACTGGGAAGAAAATCAAAGAAACTTTGAGACAATGGGAGGCCCAAAGAAGGTAAGCCAAAAAATAATAAATTTTTATTCTTGACATTTAAAGTTCAACATAACAAGCCAGACGCCTTAATCTTTGACATGGATGGGACACTTTGGGATGCGGTTGAAACCTATACCCAGGCGTGGAATGAATACTTCAAGAGACATGGCTTAACAAACCTGCTGACCAAGTCTGATTTAGACGCTTTGATGGGCTTGGAGGAGTCTAAATTCTTAGAGATCGTGCTCCCTGAATACAGTTCTGAAGATCGTAAATCCTGCTACGAAGAAGTCATTCAGCTGCAATATGATTTGATTGATAAAATTGGAGGCAATCTTTATCCAGGAGTGCAGAATTATCTTGAAAAACTGAATAAAAAATTCAAGCTTTTTATAGTGAGCAATTGTCCTAAAGACACTATTGGGCACTTTATGAAATTTGCCAAAATTGAACATTTAATCTCAGGTTCTCTTTCACATGGCCAAAATTATAGACCCAAAAATGAAAACATCTCTAGTTTGGTTAAAGATTACGATTTGAAAAGAGCAATCTACATAGGAGATACCCATGGAGACATGGTACAAAGTAAAAAGGCTAATCTCCCGTATGTTTTTATGACTTATGGTTTTGGATCTTGCGCTACTTTTGAAAAAAGCTTTGATTCCTTTGAAGCATTTGCCCTGTATTACCTAAATCCTTAATTTAGAGGATTCTTGTTTTGATGAATTTCACACAAATAGTGCCTCAAAATATTTATTCTAATTTTTAATTATGAAAAATCTTAATTTCATTTTTATGAGCTTCTTTATTCTTTTGATCTCATGTAAAAGTGATGTCAAAAAAGTTGATGAACCTCAGCTTAATAAATTAATAGACTCAGTTTCTGTAGACGACTCAGGTATAGAATTGACATCTCCATTTGTTCCTCAATCTTTAGACCAGCAAACAGCCGACAATATTAAAAACTTCTTAGTGAATGACTATTTGAAAGAAGATCTTTCATTTTTACAAGCGATTGACAGAAAATTTCAATTCTATAAAATTGATCTAAATTCAGATGGAAATGACGAAATATTTGTTCGTTTTATGAGTCCTTATTTTTGTGGTTCGGGAGGTTGCACTTTTTTATTATTAGACAAATATGAAGAAATTATTACCCGGTTTTCAGTTACAAGGGCTCCGATTTTCGTAGAACCTTCAAAAGTGAATGAATGGTCTATATTACTAGTTAAAGATGCTGGGGTATTTAAAGAGTTGACCTTTCAGGATGGTTCGTATCCATCCAATCCATCAGTTTTGCCTCAGGCTCCTTATGATGCTCCCAGTGGTCATGCTGAAGTAATGTTTCATGATGAACTTTATATCTCCAAAACTTTTAACTTTTGACAATCAAAAATTAATATCTGACCTATGTTTGACAGAATTGTAAGGCTTGAAAAGAAGCTGCTTTGTGGTCTTCATTTAGACATGTCATTGGCGGCAAATAGGACCCATGAATTATGGAGTTCGTTTATGCCTCTTAGAAAGAAGGTGTCAAATGCCGTAAGCACTGATCTCTATTCAATGCAACTCTATGAAAAAAACCTTGACTTCAAAACAATGAAGCCAACAACTACATTTACAAAATGGGCCGCAGTTGAAGTTCGCAATCATTCAAAAATACCTGAAGAGCTAAAACCTTATGTCCTTAACCAGGGTTTATATGCTGTTTTTGTTCATGAAGGTCTGCCCCAAGAATTTCCAAAAACTTTTAGCTATATTTTTGACCAATGGCTGCCAAAATCAATATACGGACTTGACGACCGAGAACATTTTGAATTGTTACCCGAAACCTACAGACCAGATGATCCTTTAGCCAAAGAAGAAGTTTGGATACCTATCAAGGAGTGCATGACCCCTATTAAAAAAGCATAAAAGTGAATATATTTGAAAATCTCATAGATCAAATTTCTATTGCCCAACTTTGGAAAGAGACAAAAATCTTGAACCGGAATGAATACTTAAAAGTTGCTGGGACAATAGAAAATCATTTGTATTTCATCCTCAGCGGAAGTGTACGAATATTCATGGTTGATGAAAACGAAGAGCATACAATTCGATTTGGCTATCAAAACTCAATTGTAAC
>CAYMKR010000027.1:0-15406 GCA_964390865.1 uncultured Flavobacteriaceae bacterium
ACTTTAGGTATGTAAACAATGCTGACCCAATGAAATCCAAGCAATTAGCCAAAGGGTTAGATCAATTAATGGATGAGGGTGTTGCCCAATTATTTACCCTCGATCTTAATGGAAGAAAAGTCATTGGTACAGTAGGAGCCCTTCAATTTGAAGTGATTCAATATAGACTTGAGCATGAATATGGGGCGAAATGTTCTTATGAAAACGTTAATGTTCACAAAGCTTGTTGGGTTGAACCTGAAGTTGAAAACAGTGAAGAATTTAAAGAGTTTAAAAGGGTTAAGCAACGTTATTTAGCAAAGGATAAAAAAGGGCAGTTGGTTTTTTTAGCTGACTCTGCTTTTACAGTTCAAATGACGCAACAGAAATATCCGAGCGTAAAACTGCATTTTGTGAGTGAATACAAATAATTCAGGAACTCCAATCGACCATAAATGGATGAAATTTAGTCTCCAAAAAGTTATTTACCGATCTCTACTTTATGAAAGGAATCCCCTTTTACTAATTTGACAAAGGCCAAAGAAAACCCCAAGCCATTAACAAGATGGACATATAGATAGTTCCTAAAAAACTGATGGCATGAAGGAGAATTAAGCCCTTTCCTTGTTCTTTTTGAAAAAGATGCTTTCTTAACCATAGACTCCGAATCAGCAAAAGCAACACCAAAGCCATGATCCAAAAAATCCAATCATAAGAGGATAGCATACCAAAACCAAGAATATAACTATTCCTATCCATTGACGCCATCAAACCAAAATACAAAAGCACAAAGAACAGGACCAATAAGGCATTTAAAATCCAGGGGAACCAGTAGTTATTTAGGGTAAAAATACTTTCACGCTTTTTTAGTTTTCTTATAAGAACAAGAATCGGATAAGTAAAAAATCCTATGAGTATAAGTATCGCACCAATGCCCAATAAAATATATACTTCTAGCTCCTTTCCCATTATAAACTTTGCCCCAACCTGCGAAATTCCTTTGTTATAACTTATTCCGGATATCAATTTTAAAGGAGCTGTTTCCGCTATACAATCTTCAATATTCACGGGTAACACCGGGTTTTTATAAAAAGCTGTGATCATCTCACTAAAACCTTTATGGTTATTTACTCCATGTCCGTACCCAGGGAAGTTCATGACTACTGAATTTGTAAGATAAGTAGAAGTGATGGTTGCATTATCTGGCGGTGTAATAGGGTCTAAATTTCCGGTGTTCAATAATGTAGGGACATTTGATTTGATAGGGATATCCTGAAGTGTATCAATCTCAATCCCCGATAATTTAGCAATCTCAGTTTCGGTCATCATTTTCGGAAAATAAAAAAAAGGTGCTAATTTTTTAGTGAAACCCTCATAATCATTTATCGATGTAGGTCCTCTGTAGTTAGGATTATCATTGAGTCGAATAAACAACGCCATATCTGACTCCGAATCCCCAAAAGTCATTCCCAAAGAGTTGACAAAACCGGCGATTACCCAATTTTTCTTATCACTCACGGCCTGTATCAACTGGGGTACAATCTCAATTCCATTCTGGTCGTACAATAGTGTAAACAAGCCACTGGCTATTAAATCTCCTGTAACAACGGCTTCTCTACCTTGAAGTACGTTTTGCTGATCTGGTCCGACAATTAAAGGATGTTCGTTATAATAGTTTAGCCCTTCAAATAGTTTTTTCTCTAAATCTCCAAAGACCGATTTACAGTCCGGATCATTGTTACATTTGTCTATAACAAGTTGCAAGGATCTGGAAAAAGATTTGAGATTGTCATCACTAAAACTTTTAACAGTAGGCACCAAGCCTCCAAATACAGCGCTGCGCACAGATTCTGGAAAATTTCTAATGACCGCTTGCCCGTATCTTGTACCATAGGATCCTCCCATAATATTCCATTGTGCAACACCAAGACTGACTCGTAAGTCTTCAATATCCTGGGCCACTTCATCCGATCCATACGCATTAAGATCCACTTTTTTTAATGCCAAGGAATCAAGACATTTTTCTAGCACAACCATGTACTCATCATCCATCTCCTTTTGACTCATTCCTAACAAATATCGATATTCATTGATGGGTAAGTCCATTTCAGGGCAAAGATCAGGTTCTGATTGTCCACAACCTCTTGGATCAAAAAGGACCACATCATGATTCTTAAAGCGCTCTTCATAGTTAGGGCTGTCAAAAATATAGGGAGTTGCGCCGATCATCCCAAATCCAGGCCCTCCTGGAAGCATGATGATGGGATTTTTAATTCCCTCCTTATTGCTTCCTTCAAGCACACAAAAAGCAATTTTAAGCTGTCGGTTATTTATTGAATCCCTTGTTTCCGGTACGATAATATGGCCAAATTTTAACCTTTCAGCATACGACTCTGAAATAGGGTCTGGATAATCCGACCATATTATTTCACGCTTTACGCCCTGTGCAATGCAAAGACTAATTGACAAAAATAATAGTAAAAAGACTAAAAATGGATGGGGTTTAGTATTCATATTATAGGATGATTTGGGTCCTGTAAATACTTTTTAAGTTGTCAAATCTTGTATTCACAGCATTACTAAACAGTAAAAAAGGTTCTGCTTTGTGAAGTTAACAAATTTTTTTCAATTATATTCAAGCTCAAAACACCTATAAAGTTTAGTAAGTATTCCAGAAAAGAAGCAAAATATTTTCAAATGAGCTTAAATTGGCATAGGAATTGAACCTTAGCCATTTTTATTTTATTATTGTCAATTGCAATTCTTTAAATCTAGCAAGTATGAAACCTTTAGTTCCTTTATTCATAACATTTTTAGCATTTTTCACATCTTGTGGTTCTTCTTCTACCAGCAGCACTAACTATCAAGACCCTCATTCAGGGGCTCACAGTAAAATGCATAATGAATTTTACCAGGAAGAAATTCAGAAAGAGTTAAATAAACAGGTCAATACGTTTGTTGGAGTATATGAAGGAACCCTTCCATGTGCTGATTGTGAGGGCATCAAAATACAGCTTGAATTATTCCAAGATATGACTTATGCAGCAGAGGTAAGCTATAAAGGCAAATCTGATACTATTGAAAAGTCAGTGGGAAGTTTCGCATTGAAAGTTGACAGTATCATCGAATTAGACAAGGGAATTGGAGGATTGACTTTCTTTCGAAAAGAAGCTACGGATTTAATTGTGCTAGATCAAAATGCTAAAGAAATAATCTCAGGAATGAATGATGCTTATATTTTAAAGGGCTTCAAAAAAAAAGTGAAGACTTATGAATCAGATGACCCTAAAGCCATTTTTTTAAAGAAGAAATGGGATGAGGGCATTGCATTTTATGCACTTGGAAACGAACCTTCTTGGTCTCTTGACTTAAGCCAGGCAGATTCCTTGACTTTCAAAGCACCAAATGGTAAGAAATATAGTTTTCCTGTGACCGAATCATTGGCAATTATTGACCCGAATATAATTGATTACCGATTATATACTGACGAGGCTGAAATCCTAGTGCAAATGGTTCAAAAACCATGTAATGATAGTATGTCTGGGAATTCATTTTCATATCAAGTCAATATTACCTTCAAACTAGCAAGTGACAAAGATGGGCAAGTTTTTCAAGGCTGTGGTGACTTTGTTCCAAACTACAATTTAAACGGGAAATGGAAAATAATTAAGGCAGGAGATATACTTATAGATAAAAATTCATTTCCAAACCAAGAGCCTTATATTATATTGGATCTCTATAGAGGAACTGTTTCAGGAAATGATGGTTGCAATAGCTTTTTTGGTCAAATTGCTTATCAAACTGATCAAATTTCATTCGGTCCTACAGCTGGTACATTGATGGCCTGCACAAACATGGAATTAAGTTCTACATTGATGGGTTTAATATCAGAAAAGACCATGACGTTTAATCTAGCAAATGACTTGACCTTAAATTCTGATAATGAAAAAATCATGGTTCTAAGACGATACGATTAATCTAACATCCTCTTGGATTCTTCTTAGTTTTATTTCTATATTTACAATACATATTACACTACCAAATTTAAAGCATGCATTCAAAGACCATTGCCAATGGAATTTTAAGAGCCTTATGGGTAATTGTTTGGGTTTTATTACTCATCTTTTTTCTATATAAAATTCAGAGCGTTCTCATCTATTTGGTCATTGCAACAGTACTCTCATTAGTTGCCAGCCCCATGTTAAGGTTTTTAAAACTCAGGCTTAAACTTCCTAATATCTTGGCTGTTATTATTACGATGTCATTTTTTTTAATGGTCATCATAGGCGTAATTTCAATGTTCATTCCTTTGATCAAAGAACAGGGCCATAATTTATCCTTATTGAATACTGAAGAATTAAGAATAAGGATTTTAAACCTATTTCAAGAGATGGACATCTTCTTTTCTGCAAGAAGGATAAATTTATTTAGTGATTTGAAAAATATTGACCTTACCTCAAATATAGCTTCTATTCCCAGCTTGCTAAATTCATTTGTGGGAGTGGTTGGGACGTTTAGTATGGGCCTTTTTTCTGTATTATTTATCGCCTTTTTCTTTTTAAAAGACAACAAACTATTGCATAATATTTTTGTACTTATAACCCCTGACAGAAATGAAGACAAAATCTTAAATTCTTTGAAAAAAATAAATGATTTGTTATCAAGATATTTTATTGGTTTGATCATTCAAATTTCAATACTCTTTGCCATTTATTCAATTACTCTATTGGTTTTCAATATAAAAAGCGCTGTAGTCATCGCTTTTTTATGTGCCTTGTTGAATTTAATTCCCTATATAGGCCCCTTGATAGGTGGCGTCTTAATGATGGTCCTAACCATGACCAGTAGTTTGGAGTATGATTTCCAAACACATATACTTCCAGTTACAAGCTACGTGTTAGTTGGCTATATCATTGCCCAGCTCATTGATAATTTTTTCAGTCAACCGATTATTTTTTCTAAAAGTGTAAAATCTCACCCTCTTGAAATTTTTCTAATCATCGTTATAGGAGGCCTTTTATTTGGCATCACTGGAATGATTTTCGCAGTACCTTCATACACAGTGATTAAAGTTGTTTTAAAGGAATTTCTTTCTGACAACCCGATTGTCAAATCATTGACTAAAGGCTTGGATTAGCGTGAATGAAAGATTGTTACATAAGGAAGTACAGCAATTCATAAATGATCATTTAAAAACAGACCTGCCTCAACTGATCCTAAAAGGGTCTCCTTTCAAAAATATTAAGATTCAAGAACTAGCTAGGCAAATACTGGCTAAGTCAAAATGTCGCGACAAGCTTCCAACCTGGTTCAATACAGAAAACATATATTACCCTAAACCATTAAGCATAGAACAGACATCTTCTGAGCTAACTGCTGATTATAAGTCGTCATTGATTAGCGGAAATACACTTATAGACCTTACTGGTGGTTATGGTATAGATAGTTTCTTTTTTGCTAAAAAATTTACAAAAGTAATTCACTGCGAGTTAGATATGAAATTATCAAAAATCGTTAGGCATAATTTTAAGGTTTTGGAGCAGAACAATATTAGCTGTCTGAATAAAAATGGGATTGAACAATTAAACGAAAATAAATCAATTTATGATTGGGTTTATATAGATCCATCCAGAAGAGACGAACTCAAATCAAAAGTGTTTAAACTAGAAGATTGCCAGCCAGATGTAAGCCATCATCTTGATCTTTTTTTAGAGCATTCAGAAAAGGTCATGATCAAACTATCTCCTTTACTTGATATTTCTTTGACCGTCAAAAGTCTAAAGTTTGTTAAGGAAATTCATGTTGTAGCTGTAAAAAATGAAGTTAAAGAACTTCTGATTTTGATTCAAAAGGGGTACGAAAAAAAGATAATAATTAAAACAATAAACATCCGAAAAAATGATGAACAAACATTTACTGGGTGTTTCCCTTCGACTGCTCACGCTGCATTCTCTGCTCCAAAAAAGTATCTTTACGAACCAAATGCAGCGCTTTTAAAATCCGGATTATTCAATGAAGTGTCAAATAACTTAAGCGTATTTAAATTAAACATTAACAGCCACTTATATACTTCTGAAATACTTATTGCCTTTCCTGGACGAATCTTTAATATCCATTCAATTTCAAAATATAATAAAAAGCTGCTCAAAAAAAAATATAAGTTTAAGAGTGCAAATATTACTACCAGAAATTTTCGTGAATCAGTAGCTCAAATCAGAAAGAAAACAGGAATCAAAGAAGGCGGGCATGACTATTTATTTTTCACAACTGATTTAGAAGATAATTCTATTGTCATCCACTGTACAAAAGTTTAACAGTCCTCCACCCTAGTTAGACGATTTATTTCTTATTTTTAATTCAGAAAATTCAAATTGAACCCATGGCGAATAAAAATATTCGGGCACTTTCATCCAGAAAAGGCCTTGAAAACAACCTGTTTGAAAAAATTTCAGAATTGTCAAAGAGTGATGGTTCAGAGGAGGAATTTCAACGCCTCTCCAAACAGTTTATAGTAGATGATTCTGTCGTCTTCGGAACAGCTTCTTTTTATGACTTCATAAAAGAAGAAGAAAGAAATAAAACCATTCGTGTCTGCAACGGAACAGCCTGTATGGTTGCTGCTACACAATCAAAGGTTCAATCTTTGTTAGAAAAGAATTTTAACCAAGAAAACATCGGTCATGTGGCCTGTATTGGTCATTGTCATTCGAATGGAGCCATCATGTATATGGACCATACATATTCAGTGGGTTCAAATGAACAACTTCATAAAGTCCTTTCTCTTGAAGACAATAATAGACAAATTGAAAACATCTATCATATTCAAGCCAATACTGAACCCATACTCACTGGAGAAATTGATGACCTAGGTGAATTCTTTAAGCTTGCTGATGAATATAAAGATGATAAAGCTAAGATTATATCAGAATTAAAAGATGCTAAACTTCGAGGAAGAGGTGGCGCGGGATTCCCTTTTTGGTTTAAACTAGATGCGGTTTCAAAAGAAAATAATGATCAAAAATATATTGTTTGCAATGCTGACGAAGGAGACCCGGGTGCTTATAGCGATATGTATCTAATGGAACATCAGCCCTTCAAAGTTATTTTTGGTATGTTTCTAGCCGGAATTTGTGTTGGAGCTGACACCGGGGTCATTTATATTAGAGGAGAATATCCAAACTCAATAAGGCTCATGGAAAAAGCGATCACTTATTTGAATGATCACAACCAGCTAAAAAACTTTAAGTTCAAGATTATAAAAGGCCAAGGAAGCTATGTGTGTGGCGAAGAAACGGCCTTACTAAATTCTATTGAAGGCCTTAGACCTGAAGTTAGGGTAAGGCCTCCCTACCCTGCACAATATGGGTTATACGGAAAACCAACCGTGCTGAGCAATGTTGAAACTTTTGCGAACATACATTGGATATTAAAGAACAGCGGAAAGGCATACGCCTCTTTGGGAACAAGCCAATCTTCTGGGACAAAACTTGTATCGTTGGATAGTTTTTTTAACCGGCCTGGTATATATGAAGTTGAAATGGGAACACCATTAGAGCAGGTGTTTAATGATTTTGGTAAGGGACTTAAAGATGAGATCAAAGCTTTTCAAATTGGCGGACCTCTGGGTGGAATCGTGCCAGCAGAAAAAATAAGCGAGCTACATTTAGATTTCGAATCATTGAATAATGCAGGTTTTCTGCTTGGCCATGCTAGTGTAGTTTCAATCCCGACCAGTTTCCCAATGGTAAAATTTATAACCCACCTACTTGAGTTCACAGCAGAAGAAAGTTGCGGAAAGTGCTACCCTTGTCGTATCGGATCTCATCGCGGTTATGAAATGCTTGAAAAAGCCCAAAATGAAGATTACAAAATTGATAGACAATTATTTGATGATCTTATAGAAACACTTGAAATAGGTTCATTATGCGCGCTTGGAGGTGGTGTTCCACTACCTATAAAAAATGCGCTACAGTATTTCGAACCAGAGTTGAAGACTTATTTTCATTCCTAATCTTAAACGCATGAATGTATTTATAAACGACATCGCACATAAAGCTATTGAAAATGAAACTATACTCGAATTTGTCAGGAGGATAGAAACTCAAAACGCTATTCCAACCATGTGTCAAGATGATCGACTTGATAATTTTGGATCCTGCCGTGTTTGCTCAGTAGAAGTAGCCCGTGAAAAAGGAGGTCTCACCAAAACCATGGCTTCATGCCATACTCCAGTCTTTGAAGGAGCCCATATATACCATCAAACAGAGAAAATAAAAAGATTAAGAAAGAATATTCTTGAACTTGTCTTGACGGATTATCCTTCAGATAAAGTATTTCCGGAGAAAGGAAGAAAAGCTACTGAATTCCAAAAAACAATTGCCGAAATTGGAATCCCAAATATTCGATATCCAAAAGGTAAAAACTCCTTGCAGATGGGTAAAGACAATTCTCATCCCTATATAAAATCGGATTTAGCCCAGTGCATTAATTGTTATAGATGCGTAAGAGCCTGTGAAGAAATCCAAGGTGAAATGGTCTTGGGCATGAGTGGTCGGGGTTTTGCGACACAAATTATCAAAGGATTTGATACAGATTTTAACCTTTCAGCCTGTGTATCTTGTGGTGCTTGTGTTCAAACCTGTCCAACAGAGGCTCTTTCAGATAAGTTTTCAACCAAGACATTGATTCCCGACGAAACTATTAGAACCACATGCACCTATTGTGGAGTTGGATGCCAACTTGACGTATCCGTGATTGATGGCGAAATTAAAGGAATTCAGGCACCTGAAACTGCCGAAGTTAACCAAGGTCATACCTGTCTCAAAGGGCGATTCGCTTTTCAATTTTACAACCATCCTGACAGATTACGCGAGCCGTTGATCAAAAAAAATGGTGAATTTGAAGTAGTTACCTGGGAGGAGGCATATGATTTTATGGCTGAAAAGTTACTTAAGGTTAGAGATACTTATGGCAAAGATGCTATAGGTTGTATTTCATCATCCAGAGCTACAAACGAAGAAAATTACCTCATGCAAAAAATGACCCGGGTAGCTTTGAATACTAATAATATTGACGGTTGCGCAAGAGTTTGTCATGCCCCAACAGCTTATGGAATGCAGAAGGCTTTTGGAACAGGGGCAGCAACAAATTCAATTGTTGACCTTGATTTAACTGATTGTATACTGCTGTTTGGAGCCAATCCCACTGAGGCTCATCCGGTCACGGGAGCTAAAATCAAACAATTATTCATGCAAGGAATTACCAGTATTGTAGTTGATCCTGTAAAAACAAGTTTAGCAAATTTAGCTACTTACCATCTCCAATTAAGACCAGGAACCAATGTTGCTCTGCTAAATATGATGGGGCATTATATTGTTAAAGAAGGAAGGGTAAGAAATGAATTCATTCAAAAATTCACGGAGCAATATGAAACTTTTTACAATCATGTTATGACGCTAGACATGGATGAATTAGAAGAAATTACTAGTGTATCCAAGGAACTTGTTCGGCAAGCGGCACTGGCCTATGCAAATGCTGACAATGCGATGGAATTTCATGGACTTGGTGTAACTGAACATTTTCAGGGGAGTAAAACAGTAATGCTCTTGTCAAATATAGCCATGATGACTGGTAATATTGGTCGTCCTGGTGTAGGCCTTAACCCCTTAAGAGGTCAGAATAACGTACAAGGAGCTGCCGATATGGGAGTTCAACCCCATCAAGGTGCTGGATACATGGATGTCAATGACCCTAATATGCAGAAATATTATGCTGAAAAATATGGAGTTGCGCGTATGCCTGAAAAAGAGGGTTTAAAAATTCCTGAGATGCTTGAAGCCGCTATTGAAGGAAAATTCAAGGCCTTATGGATTATGGGTGAAGATACGCTCATGACAGACCCCAACACCATGCATATCAGGAAGGCAATGGAACAACTTGATATTATGATCGTGCAAGAATTATTCATGTCTGCCACAGCTGAAATGGCCGATGTGGTTTTACCCGCTAGCTCATATTTCGAAAAAAATGGAACTTTTACTAATGGTGAAAGAAGGGTACAACGGGTTAATAAAGTTATTGAGCCTATTGGCAATACCAAATCCGATGGCCAAATGATCATTGATATGATGTCTAAACTGGGTTACGAACAACCTACAGGAAAAGTTTATGATGCTGAATTACTATTGGAGGAAATTTCGGGAGTTATTCCTTTTATGAAGGGCATAAGCTGGAATCGATTAGGGGAAAACGGGCTTCAATGGCCAATTCTCGAGAATGGGTCTGACACCAAAATTATCCATAAAAATGGGCAGTTCAAAAGAGGCAAAGGAAAGTTTCATCATTTTGATTTCGAAGAGACTCCTGAATTGTTGGAGCACCGAAGTAAGTATCCGTATATATTGACAACTGCTAGACAATTAGAGCATTATAATGCCGGAACCATGACAAGAAGAACTGATAATCAGCAATTATCGCCAATGGATTACTTGGAGATTAACCCTCTAGATGCTGCCGGTAAAGATATTTCTGCTGATGACAAAGTGAGGATATTTTCTGACAGGGGAAGTGTTATTATTCCGGTGAAACTAACCTATTTAGTAAAGCCCGGAGTAGTGAGAACAACCTTTCATCAACCAGATATTTTTATCAACATGATTACTGGAAATGTTGGAGATGAATTTACCCTAACTCCTGAATATAAAGTTGTCGCGGTGGATTTCGAAAAAGTCAAATAAATTAAGTTTCAAGAACCAAGCCGTCATAAGCCAGATAGACATTAGCTGGCAACTCCTTTGAAACTTCTTTATGAAATCCCAAACGATTACTAATATGGGTTAAATATGATTTTTTAGGTTTTAGATCTTTAATAAATTCTAAGGCTTCATCTAAATTAAAATGTGTTGGATGCGGCTCCTTGCGAAGCGCATTGACAATAAGAATGTCTAAATCTTTGAGTTTGTTCCTTTCTCGCTGACTTATTGTTTTTGCATCTGTGATATAGGCAAATTTATCTATCCTAAATCCAAATATTTTTAACCTACCGTGCAAAACTTCTATAGGCTGAATCAGTTTATTCTTTAATTCAAACACCTGACTATCAAAAATATTTAATGAGACATTTGGCGCGCCTGCATACCTATTCTCAGTTGCGAAAATATAAGCAAATCGCTCTCTCAGATTCTCCGAAACAATTTTATCACAATAAAACTGAACTTGCCCATCGCGTTGAGAGAACGGCCTCACATCATCCAGTCCCGCTGTGTGATCTGCATGATAATGACTAAATAAAATACCGTCTAACTGGTCAACCTTAGCTTTGAGCAACTGCTGTCTAAAATCAGGGCCACAATCAACAACATAAGTAGCTCCCTCCCACTCTAACAAGATTGATGATCTCAATCTTTTATCTTTTGAATCTGTTGACAAACAGACTTCATGTTTCGATCCTATAATAGGAATTCCTTGAGAAGTTCCAGTACCTAAAAAGGTAATTTTCATAAAAATATAATTTCCTGCTAATTTAACATTTAATGGCAATAATTCTTAGCTAAAACGACCGAATCACAGAGATTTACTAATCTTTATTTCCATTATGTGCGACTCTTTAAAACCATAAAAATTAAAGACCATCTATTCAATTGTATCACTAGTGAGAAAGTGATTTATATCAGTATTTACCCTCAGAATATAGTCTAATTTTATTGTCAAATCAAAACTATAGGCATGAAAATAGGTATCCTAAAAGAGACTGAATCAAGAGAAAAAAGAGTTTCTATATCGCCAAAAATCACCAAGCAACTGGTTGAGAACGGATTTGAAGTTCTAGTTGAAGATGATGCAGGTGTTTCATCCAAATTCAAAAATTCTTATTACGAAAAAGCAGGGGCCATAATTGAAAAAAGGGGAGTAGTATATAAAGAAAGTAACGTCCTGGTAAAAATAAATCCTTTTGATGAAGACGGATTAAAATTAATAGATGACCACCATATTCTAATTTGTCAACTTTTTCATAAGTCAAATCCCAAGATTGTCAAGAGTATTGCTGATAAAGGAGCAACGGTTTTTTCAATGGATGCTATGCCTAGAATTTCTCGTGCGCAAGACATGGATGTACTGAGTTCACAAAGTAACTTGGCTGGATATAAAGCAGTCATCAAGGGAGCATATGAAATGACAAAGATTTTCCCATTGATGATGACCGCTGCCGGAACCATAACTCCTTCAAGAGTTCTCATATACGGTATTGGGGTTGCCGGCCTGCAAGCTATTGCAACCGCAAAAAGATTAGGGGCTATAGTTGAAGCCACAGATATTCGAATAGAGACAAAAGAGCAAGCTGAATCACTTGGCGCCAAATTCATTTCAGTCGAGACAGAAGCTGACAACTCTGAAAATGGTTATGCAAAAGCAGCCTCAGAAGATTATATAAAACGCCAAAAAGAAGCCGTCAATGCATCATTATTCAAAGCAGACTTAGTGATTACTACCGCTATGGTGCCAGGTAGAAAATCTCCAATCCTAATCACTGAAGAGCAAGTTTTAGAGATGAAAAATGGTGCTGTTATTATTGATTTAGCCGCAGCTCAAGGGGGTAATTGTGCCCTTAGCAAAATGAATAAATCAGTCGTAAAAAATGGCGTAAAAATTATTGGAACTACGATCGCTCCAGAAAGTGTATCAACAAATGCCAGTGACCTTTATGCCAAAAACATGTATAACTTCATCATGTCAATAACCGAAAACAATGAATTCAAATTTGATCTTGAAGATGAAATAACAGATGAAACACTAATCGTTAAAAACGGTGTTATCAGAAAAACATAAATATCTAAATATGAATGAATTAATAGAATTGATTAGTGATAACCTTCAAATGATCTATATAGTCATTCTGATGATTTTTGTAGGTGTCGAAGTTATAGGGCATGTTCCCGCTGTTTTACACACTCCATTGATGTCTGGAGCCAATGCCATTCATGGGGTAGTAATCATTGGAGCCATTTTGGTCATGTTGGGTGCTGAACCGGATAATATTTTGGCCTTATCTCTTGGCTTTGTTGCGGTCTTGCTTGGAACTTTAAATGTGGTTGGTGGCTTTGTAGTAACTGATCGAATGTTAGAAATGTTTAAAAAGAAAAAATAATGGAATATATATTCAGCCTTGAAATTATTTATTTGATCGCTTCGGTGACATATATTGTTGGACTAAAAATGCTTGGTCACCCTGAAACAGCCCGCAAAGGTAATTTAATAGCGGCCTTTGGTATGACCCTAGCTATTTTGGGAACTATCTTTTTACATAAGGGAGAAGTAGCAAACATAATATACTACCTAATCGTTATTGCTATTCTAATTGGAACTATAATTGGATGGGGAGTTGCCAAAAAAGTGGACATGACTAAAATGCCTGAATTGGTTTCCATATTTAATGGTATGGGTGGAGCAAGTGCGGCGCTTATAGGACTTATTGAGTTTCATCATTATGCTGGTGATCAAATATCAATCCTTACGATTATCGCGGGGGTCATCATCGGTAGTATTTCATTTTCTGGCAGTATGATTGCCTGGGCCAAACTCAATGGCACCTTAAACAAACCCATAAGGTTACCGGCATACAATCTTGTTAATAATGTAATGTTAATCGCCATTCTTGCTTTTGGTGCTTATATTGTATATGCCGGAGTTGATAGTCAACTGTATTTGTATATTATTTTCTTCGCCGCCTTGGCGTATGGAATTCTGTTCGTAATGCCTATTGGGGGAGCAGATATGCCCGTTGTTATATCATTATTAAATTCGTTTACTGGGCTTGCTGCTGCATTGGGAGGATTCCTTTACGGAAATATGGTGATGTTAACAGGTGGTATTCTAGTTGGTTCTGCAGGTACAATACTGACATTTGCTATGTGTGATGCCATGAATAGATCTTTGGCCAGTGTCATATTCGGAGCCTTTGGAGAAGGGACAGTGAGTGCTGATCCTTCGCAAAAATCCCCGCATGGGAATGTTAAGAAAACAACTCCAAGTGATGCTGCAATCCTTATGAATTATGCCAATCGAGTGATTATAGTTCCTGGCTATGGATTAGCCGTAGCTCAAGCACAACATGTGATTCATGAGCTCGAACTCTTGCTGGAAAAAAAGGGAATTGAAGTAAAATACGCTATTCACCCTGTAGCTGGTAGGATGCCTGGGCACATGAATGTGCTGCTTGCTGAAACAAATGTAGACTATGACAAGCTTATTGAAATGGATGACATCAATCCTGAATTTCAAAATACTGATGCCGTATTGGTTGTAGGTGCTAACGATGTTGTTAATCCTGCAGCTCATAATGATCCTTCAAGCCCTATTTACGGAATGCCAATTCTGGAGGTGGAAAAAGCTAAGAGTATCATTATCAATAAAAGGAGTATGAATCCGGGTTATGCCGGAATCGAAAACGAACTATTCTTTAATCAAAAAACGTCAATGCTCTTTGGTGATGCAAAGGATGTTCTTACAAAACTTGTTCATGAATTAAAAAATATGTAATCCTCTTTTCACTTAAATTTATCATAATCACCACCCTATATTTTTTGGAGCAAAATCTTTTTACTCATTAAATCTTGAGTATATTTGTTCAAAAAATAAGTAGCAATGAGATTTATCAAAGGTGATAAGGAACTTGAACATGTTCTTTCGGTTAAACAAAAGTCACTTCGGGTTAACTTGAATGAACACATTTATGGAACCTTCGCAGAAATTGGTGCGGGTCAAGAAACTGTCAGGCATTTTTTTAGAGCTGGTGGGGCTTCTGGTACGATTGCCAAAGCGATGTCTGCCTATGATAAGGATTTTTCTGATGCTATTTATGGAATTGAAACTGATCGCAGATATGTCACAGAGTCGCGTCTTAGAAAGATGTTACGACATGAGGTTGAGTTGATTGAGGATCGGTTAAATCGTGACAAGCATCCTAACAAAATATTCTTTTCTTACGCCAACACAGTTACCACCATTGATTTTGCTAAAAATTTCAAAGGACATGGTTGGGTTGGAATTCGTTTTCAAATGGACGCATTAGAGGATTTTAATGAAATAGTTCTTCATGTGCGTTTTAAACAAACGGATTCTAAATTACAACAGGAAACGCTCGGAACTTTGGGGGCAAACCTTATTTATGGAGCTTTCTATTTGAACGACAGCCCGAAAGATCTTTTGAAATCTTTTTCTGACAATATTGACACCGACACTATTGAAATCGATATGGTTGATTTCTCAGGGCCAAGATTCATGTATGTTGACAATCGATTAATGAGTTTGCATTTGCTGAAAAACGGCATGACCAATGCTGTAATGTTCGGTCCAGATGGAAATAACTTGTTACCTGCTCAACAATTATATAAAAAGAATATCCTTGCCCTAAGAGGTAGTTACAGACCTG
>CAYMKR010000028.1:0-14925 GCA_964390865.1 uncultured Flavobacteriaceae bacterium
TAATTGTAATACCTCTCTCTCTTTCAAGATCCATAGTATCAAGCAACTGATCTTGTTTTTCCCTGTCAGTAATGGTATTGGTAAATTCCAATAACCTATCAGCCAAGGTGCTTTTACCATGATCAATATGAGCAATAATACAAAAGTTTCGTATGTTCTTCATCCGTGTCTACCTATCTTCAATAATTGCGCAAATATAACCAATTAGTTGATTGCCAAAACCTAATTCTTATGATTAATCATGCTTTGGGAATACGATACCTGCATCCTTTCTAACCCTGTCCAGAATTTCGATCAAATCTCGACTGGTTGACAATGGCAATACCGAACTTTCTGTTAAGCCCTTGTCAAGGCATTCCATCACATGTGATGCTTCCAGCTCATAGCCCATTCCTTTGGGTTGCTCAATATAAATTTCCTCTTGAACACCATTCTTCTCTATTTGAATTGGGAATTCAGGTTCTCTAATAAATTTAATAAATCCATTTTCAAAACAGAGCTCAGTTTCATTATGACAAGAACTTTCAAAACTCGATGTAAGCACTGCCATTGCACCATTCTCGTAAGCAAATAACATAGTAATACTATCTTCTACACCTGTTGAACGAATATTAGCCATCGTTTTTATGGAAGATGGCTTACCTAATAACATTAAAGACCTGAATATGGGATATATTCCTATGTCTAATAATGAACCTGCACCTAAGTCAATATTGTATAATCTTTTATTTGGGTCAAAATCTGCCTTGAACATAAAATCCGACTTCACAAATTTCAATTGTCCTAAATCCTTGTCTTTAGCCAATTCCATAACTTTAATGAACTTAGCTGAAAAAATGGTCCAAAAGGCCTCCATTAAAAAAGTTTTATTGCTTATAGACGCCTCAATCATTTTATCAACTTCTTTTGTGTTCATGGCAAAGGCCTTTTCACAAAGCACCGCTTTTTTATGATTCAAACACAGCAAACTATGCTCAAGATGTTTTGCATGAGGGGTAGCGATATAAACAATATCTACATCCTGATCATCAACCATTTCCTGATAAGAGCCATATGCTTTTTCAAAGCCAAATTCTTCGCCAAATTCTTTGGCATTATCCAAATTTCTAGAGGCTGCTGCGTATAGGTTCGCGTTAGGAAGTAAAGAAAGATCAGTCACAAATTTTCGGGCAATTTTTCCGCAACCCAGTATGGCCCAGTTATATTTTTTATTCATTATTTAAATTTTAGTCGACCCAATCAGCTACAAACAAATTAGTGTCATGCGTTCCATTATTATTCTATTAGAAGAGAAGACTTACGAGCAAAAACAAACACAAAAATTATAAGTGCAAAATTTCTGTTTTTCATAGAATTTGTTAAAGTAAACTCAAAAGTACGTTTTTTAGAAAAACTTCAAACATAATTAATCAAATGTGCCAAAATTTAGGCGAAAATTCTCATGAAAAGGATTGCCTTCGTTATAAAAAGAATCATTAAAAAATTATGTAATTTTGCAACCTAAAAATTAAGTTTGGCGAAAATAGGTGACATTGAATTAGGTGGCTTTCCACTTTTACTGGCCCCGATGGAAGACGTAAGTGATCCTCCTTTTCGTGCTCTTTGCAAGGAACAAGGCGCAGACGTAGTGTATACTGAATTTATTTCTTCTGAAGGTTTGATCAGAGATGCAGCCAAAAGCGTTCAAAAACTTGATATTTACGATAAGGAGCGCCCTGTTGGTATTCAGATTTTTGGGGCCAACCTCGAATCCATGTTGAAAACTGTAGAGATAGTTGAAAGATCTCAACCTGATTTTATCGATATTAATTTTGGCTGCCCAGTAAAGAAAGTGGTAAGCAAAGGTGCTGGTGCAGGTATTCTTAAAGATATCCCTTTAATGGTTTCTTTGAGTGAAGCCATGGTAAAACACACCAAACTTCCGGTAACTGTAAAGACCCGTCTTGGGTGGGATGACGAAACTGTTTATATACAAGATGTAGCCGAAAGATTGCAGGATGTTGGTATTCAAGCAATTGCTATACATGGGCGAACAAGAGCCCAGATGTATAAAGGTGATGCTATTTGGGAACCTATCGCTGAAGTCAAGAATAATCCTAGAATGCATATTCCAATATTTGGTAATGGAGATGTAAATACAGCAGAGAAGGCCATGTTGATGAGAGATAAGTTTGGTCTCGATGGAGCAATGATTGGTCGAGCGAGCATAGGGAACCCTTGGTTTTTTGCTGACGTAAAGCATTATTTTAAAACAGGGGAACATTTAGCATCACCTGGAATTTTTGAAAGAGTCAAGACAGCCAAAAGACATTTAGAAATGGCCATTGCCTGGAACGGCGAGCATACCGGACTCTTTGAGACTCGTAGGCATTATACCAACTATTTCAAGGGAATTGCGTATTTCAAGGATTATAGACTTCGAATGGTAACGGGTAATAGCAAAGAAGAAGTCTTTGACGTATTTGATGAAGTTTTGGAAAAGTTTGGAAATGAATAGAAATCTGAGCTTATTCAACTAGTTTTTTTGAAATTCGTGCGCTGGCAATTTTGGCCGCTAAAAATCCTAAAAACAAGAGCGTACCAATGACCACCATTACATTTACAAGCCTGAATTCAACCGGATAAGCAAGGGATTGTGTAATCATGATAAAACCGTACTTCTTTTGTAATAAAACAAACGGAATGGATATTAATAATCCTACAAACAGGCCAAATACTGTCAACAAAAAGCCTTGAAATACAAATATTTTTCTAATTTCTCTTACTGAAGACCCCATGTGGAACAAGGTTTTTATGTTTTCTCTTTTGTCAATAATCATCATCACTATAGCCCCTATCACATTAAATAAGGCAATAACCAGTATCAAAGTGAAGACCAAATAAGAAACAAGGTTTTCTGTATTCAGCATTTTGTAAAAAACAGAATTTAATTGCTGTCTGGTTCTTATATCAAAGCGCTCACCTAAACTCAGCTTTAATTCTTCCTGAACCTCTTTTATGTCATACTTCGGGTCTACTTTTAACTCAATGGCTGATATTTGATCTGTTTTATAGTTTAAAAGATCTTGAGCAAGACTAATGTTACTGTAAACATACTTTTTATCAATATCATCTGTTAGTCTGTAAATACCAATAGTTTGCGCGCCAACTTGATTGAAAGCTGTTTTTGGATTTGAAATGTATCCCTTTCCTGGCTTGGGTACATAAATCTTTAAGGTTTCCAAAAAATCATATGATGCTATAGATAATGACGTTGAAATAGCGCTCCCAACTACTACCGTATATTTATGGTCATAATTTACCCATTCCCCAAAATAAATAGCCGTATCAAGACGATTGACGTTTAAATAATTCGAATCTACTCCTTTGATATTAGCGACATGTGATTTCTCCCCATAACTCAAAAATACTCTCTCTTCAATAACATTGGTATAGGCAGCAATTTTGTCCTTTACTAAGGCTTGTTCAATAGAATCATTAAAGAAAAAAGACTTCCCTCTTGCAGAAGTGATTTTTAAATCAGGGTCAGAGGTTCTTATAAAACTAAGACTAAAATCTTTTAATCCAGAAAAGACTGATAAAACTACAAATAAGGCAATAGTGCTAACAATAACGCCAAGAGTTGCGATAAAAGTAATAATGTTTATGGCATTATTACTGCTTTTTGAAAGTAGGTAGCGTCTGGCTATGTACAGCGGGAAATTCAATACTTTCTATTTTTTCTTTTTTCCGTTTAGGTCATTATCCATAATCGGATTATCTTTTCCTTTTAGTGCTTTGTCAATATCATCAATATAATCCAAAGAATCATCAACAAAAAACATCATCTCTGGCATTCTTCTCAATTGATTCTTGGTTCTTAAGGCCAAAGCATGTCTAATCATGACCGTATTGGCTGTGATTCCTTCCATAATTTCTTCCTTCTTGTCAGATGGAAAAATACTCAAATAAGCTTTGGCCTGGCCTAAATCAGAAGTTACATGAACTTTGGTAACCGAAATAACAACTCCTTTCATTCCATCTCTTGCTGCCCCTTGCAGTATATCAACCAAATCCTTTTGGATAACTCCCGCAATTTTTTTCTGTCTGTTTGTTTCCATGGGTACAAAAATAGCATTATTAGACTTAATGGAGCATCAAAACCGAATTAGTATAAAATCTTTATTTTTGAGGCTCTAAGATGTATATAAATGAATTAAATAGAACATATAGTAATAGCTGTTAAAAACCTTGAAGCCTCCAACAACCTTTTCACAAGCTTGCCAGGGGTTGAGCCCTATAAAAATGAAGGTGTAGAAAGTGAAGTAGTGCTTATTTCTTTTTTTAGAGTAGGTCCAAAAAAAATATAACTTCTTGAAGGACAGACAAAAGAGAGTACAATTTCCAAATTTATCGAAAACAAAGGTGAAGGTATACATCACATTGCTTTTCAGGTTGAAAATATTCAAAAGGAGATTAAAAGGTTAAAAAAAAGGGTTTACAATGATACACGAAACGGCTAAAAAAGGTGCTGACGATAAGCTGGTTGCTTTTCTTCATCCTAAGAGCAGTAATGGAGTGTTGATAGAGCTCTGTCAGGAAATAGAAAAATAAAGTTTCGGACATAATTTTTATTTGCTCTTTGTACAGAAATAATTACCTTGCAATGCGCAAAAAGCTTGGAAAATTTATGAGTAAATCCTTTGAAAAATATCAGAAAAGAAGACTTAGATATTCTTATATATCTGTGGTGATCAGTATTTCATTGGTATTGTTTCTCATTGGTGTTTTAGGTTTGCTTGTTTTGAATACAAAAAAAGTATCTAATTATTTTAAAGAAAGTGCTGCGATTACCTTGTATCTTGAGAATGACGTATCGCGCGATAAAATTCTCAATCTCCAGGTATCAATAGATGAGCAGGCTTTTACAAAGAGTACTCAGTTTATATCGAAGGAAGATGCAGCCGAGATCTACAAAAAAGAAAATGGTGAAGACTTTATGGACTTTCTTGGGTATAACCCTCTTGAAAATTCTATAGATATTTATGTAAAAGCTGAATTTGTGTCACCTGAAAAGATGCAGGAAATAGAGACCTTATATAAGGATAATCAATTCGTTTCTTCAGTTTCTTATGACAAACCATTAATTGATTTACTCACAAAAAATGTAAAACGCATAAGTCTTTTCATTTTAGTATTCTGTGGATTGGCCACCTTAGTTGTTGTGGTATTGATCAACAGTTCTATAAGACTCTCTGTGTATTCAAAAAGATTCACGATAAAAACCATGCAGATGGTGGGTGCGTCAAAACGCTTTATCAGGAAACCTTTCATCTGGAACAGCGTAAAACTTGGTATAATAGGTGCTCTTTTTGCCATATTTCAGCTTGCCTTGCTTTTATTTTATTTGAATCAATCATTCCCTGAATTTGGAATGATTGACGATCGTGTTGAGATGGCAAGTTTGTTCGGAATTATTTTTGCAATGGGTATATTGATTACATGGATAAGCACCTTTATGGCAACACAGAGGTTTTTAAATTTAAGAACTGACGAATTATACTATTAAGATGGCTATAAAGAAAAAAGATCGAAATAAGACAGAAGGAGAATTCCTGTTTGGGAAAAAGAATTATCTGATCATGATCGCAGGAGTTGCTGTAATATTAATTGGCTTTGCGCTTATGCTCGGAGGCGGAAGTGATGACCCAAACGTTTTTAATGAGGAAATCTATAATTTTCAAAGAATAAGACTGGCCCCAACTGTTGTACTAATAGGCTTAGCAATTGAAGTTTATGCTATTATGGCCAACCCTGGTCAAGAAAAAAAATAACCATGTTCAACGCTTATTCATTCCTTTAAAACATGAGTTATTTAGAAGCCATCATCCTTGGTATTGTTCAAGGTCTAACTGAATTTTTACCCGTTTCGTCAAGCGGACACTTAGAATTAGCCAAAGTCCTATTTGGCAATGAGTCTGTCCCTGAAGAAAGCTTAACTTTCACTGTTGTATTGCACTTCGCCACGGCCCTTAGTACACTTGTTATTTTTAGAAAAGACCTAGTTGAGATTTTTAAAGGGCTTTTCCAATTTAAAAAAAATGAAGAGTTCGAATTCTCTGCTAAAATTATTATCTCCATGATCCCGGCAGTAATTATCGGTTTACTTTTTGAGGAAGAACTTGAAGCTTTTTTTAACGGAAATGTTTTACTCGTTGGTTTCATGCTCCTTATCACTGGTTTGCTCTTATTTTTAGCAGACAAAGCAAAAAATACTGACAAAAAGGTCTCCTATAAAAACGCATTTATCATTGGAATTTCTCAGGCTATAGCGATGCTTCCAGGTATTTCGCGTTCAGGTGCAACTATTTCAAGTTCTGTGCTTCTCGGTGTTGACCGAACCAAAGCGGCACGATTTTCGTTTTTGATGGTGGTCCCTTTGATATTTGGAAAGGTGGCCAAAGACATCATGGGAGGTACTATCAGCTTTAATGATGAAAATTTCGGAGTGATGATCATTGGGTTTATCGCTGCTTTCATTTCAGGTCTTGTAGCTTGTAATTGGATGATTTCATTGGTTAAAAAAAGTAAACTTTACTATTTTTCAGCCTATTGCTTCATAGTAGGTGCCTTAGCCATAAGTTATTCCTATTTCTATATGTAATGAATGTTGAAGATTATACAAACGGACAACTACTCGTTATTGACAAGCCTCTCAATTGGACTTCCTTTCAAGTTGTCAATAAAGTTCGATGGGCTATCCGTAAAAAATTTAAAATAAAGAAGATTAAGGTTGGTCATGCTGGAACACTAGACCCATTAGCCACTGGTATCTTAATTATTTGCACAGGAAAACTGACAAAAAAAATCATTGAATACCAGGCCGGGACCAAAGAATATACCGGTACAATTACTTTAGGCGCAACTACCCCATCATTTGATCTTGAAACTGAAATAGATCAGACATACCCTACTGACCACATAACGGAGTCAAGCATACTTAAAGTAGCGGCATCATTGGTTGGTAAGCTAAATCAGAAACCACCACTATATTCTGCTATTAAAAAAGATGGTGTAAGACTCTATAAATTGGCTAGAAAAGGAGAACAGATAGATATTAAACCCAGAGAAATTGACGTTTTCGCATTTGAAATCACAGACATCTCGATGCCTGTTATAAACTTTAGAATTGAATGCAGTAAAGGAACTTATATTCGATCAATAGCGAATGATTTTGGGGAAAATTTAAACTCTGGTGGCCATTTGTCGTCATTACGCAGAACCAAAAGTGGCTCTTTTAATGTTGAGTCATCTTTAACATTGGAATCTTTCCTAGGCCAAATAGGCCAAGAAACTATGTATTAGAAAAAATGAGATAACCAGCTTTCTCCAGCCGGAATTTCCCATGAATCTTCATAGTCAAACTTGGTACTAATCATGTTGTCAAAAACAATGGTTTTCTTGGAGACACCTTTATTTTTTATCAATGATTTAAATGCCGGAATCTCCTTTAATTGGACATATTGGCCTTGCTTAAAACAAACATTAACCTTATCTAACAAAGAAATCTCTAAACTTTTCTCAAGGCCCAATATAAAATCTACAAGTGAGTTGTGATCATCAAGATTCAAAGGTGTTTCAGCAGATATCATAAAAATCAAAAACCTGTCATACTCGATCTCATAACAAATGTCAACATCTTTTAAATTCGAACAGAATGAATCCAATTGCTCTCGAATAATTGGCAATTCATTCGGGAAGAACTTGCGACCTCCCGGATAAATCATAACTTTGGCTTCTGCAGATAAATCTTTCCTAGCTACCAGCATATCATACAATCATATTTTCAATAAGATCTACCATTTCTTTTTCGATATGGACACCCTTATCTTCATTATACCAATTTTGTAAATCAATCTTCAATTTGTCATCGATTTTTCCATGCTGCTCTTTATAATCACTTACCATTTTTGCAGCCTTTGCTGAACGTGGGCCCCATGATCCTACAACTTCTTTAGATGCATTATCAACCACAATAAGCTTTGGAATCGATTTACTTCCATTGGTTAAAAATTGGTTCATTAAATCTTCATTCTCGTCTCTCAGAACCACTTTGAGATCAATTTTATTATTTGCTTCTGCAAATTTATTAATTACGGGTAAAGTCTGAGCCGCATCGCCACACCAACTTTCAGTTAAGACCATCCAAGTAAAATCCTTATTTATCTTTTGGGCTTTTGTCAGCGCAACTTCATTTAGTTTAGTCTGCTTATCAAGGCGCTTCATCCTTTGATTATTTAACTTGGTAAAATGAAACAGGTCATCGTTTTGATTTATTCCAGTAGATTTCCCTTCTTTCAGCAATTGCAGTACCATCTCTTTATAAGCCGTATAACTGTGGGCCGTTTTCAAACTTTGTTCTATAATATTTTTCATTATTCTAATATTTTGATCTGTTTAGACGAAACAAATATATAACCTAACTAAATAGTATAATGTAACCCCTGTAACATAGTAATTACCATTTCATCAAGATCAGTTTCAGCTGACCAGCCCCAATCTTTTTCAGCTTGAGAATCATCAACGCTTTCAGGCCAAGTTTCAGCAATTTGTTGACGGGAGTCTGGCTTATACTCTATGCTAAATTCAGGTATTTGTTTCTTTATTGCCTCAGCTAAGTCTTTTGGAGAAAAACTAAATGCTCCAACATTATACGAAACATATGAAACCTGCTTATTTACCTTCATAAGAGATATAGTTGCATTTATGGCATCATCCATGTACATCATCGGCAATACTGTGTCTTCTTGAAGAAAGCAGGTATACGATTTTCTTCTGATAGCCTCGTAAAAGATTTCAACTGCATAATCAGTAGTTCCTCCACCAGGAGTTGTTTTGTAGCTAATTAATCCGGGATATCGAAGACTTCGCACATCCACATCATATTTATTCTTATAATATGCACACCAGTTTTCACCAGCCAATTTACTGATCCCATACACTGTTGAAGGTTTAATAATCGTGTCTTGAGGAGTATTTATTTTTGGAGTATCAGGACCGAACACAGCAATTGAACTAGGCCAAAACACTTTCTTTATAGTGCCATCTTTCGCAAGATCCAAAATGTTAAAAAGAGATGTCATGTTTAAATCCCAAGCTTTTTGAGGGTTTTGTTCGGCAATGACTGAAAGAATGGCTACCATTAAATACACTTCAGTAATTTGATGTTTTTTAAGAACCTCCTTGATATCATCCTTATTAATAACATCTAGAAACTCGAACGGGCCTGATTCCATAACTTCATAATTACCTTTACGGATATCAGAAGCCACTACATTTTCATCGCCATAAATCTCACGGAGTTTTAAAACCAACTCAGTTCCTATTTGTCCGCTTGACCCAATAATTAAAATTTTCGAATCCATATATTTTCGTTTAAAATATTGTGGCAAATATAGTAGTTCTGAAATAGAAAAACTATCTAACTTGTTTGATCTCCTGACAGATTTATGCTTATTTTTGAATAGTCAAAATCTGTTATATGCCAAAGATTATCATCGGATCATTTATTTTGTTTCTAATCCTTGTCTCTTGTAAAAATAAAGAGAAAAGAGAACAAGATGAGGCTTCCTTTAAGGAAGAAAAGATAAGTACAATAAAATCTGACAAACCAATTACAGGTCTGAATTCGAAGGCTAAGGATCTTGTCAAAACATGGCCTGAATATCAAAGTTTTGAAGACCTGATTAATCAATATCAGGAAACAACAGTTAGTGAAGCCCTTCTGAATAGTGTAGAACTATCAGTGCTGGCAAAAGAACTAAAAGATTCTATCCGTGTTGAAAAATTGAATATTCCAGAAGTTAAAATAAGACTCAATGTATTGTATAGTGAAACGCTTCGTTTGGCTGATATGTCAACTATTCCGACTATTACGCAAGAATCTGTAGAACAGGAGAATAACAATATGATTAATGCTTTTTCTGCATTAAACTTAAAAATAAACAATATGAATCTGCAAGACCAACTCAATAGTGAGATCAGTAGGTTTGTTAATGAGGTTCTAGAATCACCCTCTGTCGACTCTTCAGATACCTTGATCAAATCGGATAGTATTAAGTAGTATCACCCTTTTTCGGGAAAATTTATAGAAAACAAATTTTTGTATATTTGGCTTGCAAAACCCTGCTAGAATTCCCCTTGAATGAGAAAAGTAAGTTCCCTTTTTTTACTTTTTGTTTTTTATAGTGTCCTCGGACAGTATAATGAAGCTGCTCCATGGATGGATGGATCAGATCAAAATAAAGTTTCCCAGGACAATTCTTTAGCAGTATTAAGCAATTCCTTTAATGCCTATTGGGTCGGAAAAGACCGCAATACAAAAGGGAGTGGGTTCAAACCATTCAAAAGATGGGAGAATCATTGGAAAAATCAGCTTTCTAAAAATGGATCTTTAGCAACTCCTCAAATGATATGGAGATCCTGGAATCAAAAAAATAACTTAGTAAAAAGTAAGGTTAGTAACTGGAAATCACTAGGCCCATATACCACAAATGTTAAAAACGGACAAGGAAGGGTAAATACATTTATAATTGATCCGAATAATCCTAGCACCTATTATGTAGGCGCTCCTGCGGGAGGGCTATGGAGATCGACAGATTCTGGTTTAAACTGGGCGCCTCTTTCAGATGAATTGCCGCAAATTGGGGTATCCGGAATAGCTATTGATAAAAATAATTCTGATATAATTTATATCGCTACCGGAGATGATGATGCTCGGGATACTTACAGTGTGGGTGTATTAAAATCCAATGATAGGGGGGCTTCATGGTCTAAAACGGGATTAGATTTTTCAGATACTTTTGCAGTTGCCAATGAAATATATATACATCCTGAAAATTCGGACATTATTTGGGTAAGCACCAATAAAGGTTTGTATAAAAGTCTAAATTCAGGAGGTAGTTGGGTCAAACAATTATCAAACAATATTGTTGATTTCAAGTTAAAACCTGGAGACCCAGACACAGTTTATGCTGTAAGTCGTTCTAAATTTTATAAATCGACAAATGGTGGTAATACTTTTGAAGTAATTAAGAGCGAACTTCCTGAGACTTCTGGTCGATTTGCGATTGATGTTAGCGATGCGAATTCAGATATTATCTATATTCTTAGCGCTAATGTTGATAATAGCTTTCAAGGGCTGTACCGATCTGACGATTCTGGTGACAGCTTCAAAAAAACAGCCGTTTTGGAGGATATATTTGGTGGTAGTAAACAAGCGTGGTACGATATGGCCTTAACCGTGAGCCCTGCAAATGAAAACATTGTCATTGTAGGAACACTGGATATATGGCAGTCAATAGATGGAGGAGATAGTTTTACTCAAAAAAATAGGTGGTGGGACACTTCAGATCCTGCTTATACCCACGCAGACATTCATTTTTTAAGATATTTCAATGGTAAATTATTTGCAGGTACTGACGGAGGAATCTATGTGTCTTTGAACGATGCAAATTCTTTTACAGATCTTTCAGAAAATCTAAGTATCAGTCAGTATTATAAGATTTCAACGGCCAGAAGCAATGCCGGACGAATCGTGGGAGGACTTCAAGATAACGGTGGTTTTGCCTATAGTAATGAAACTTGGTACCAATATCATAGTGGAGACGGTATGGACTGTGTGGTTGATCCTAATGACGAAAACATATACTATGGTTTTAGCCAATACGGAGGAAGTTTAAATGTAACTTATAACGGAGGTGAAACTTTAGGAGGAACTATAACCGAGGCCCCAAAAGAAGAAGTAGATGATGAAAATGATGATAGTGGAGGTAATTGGGTAACCCCATTGGAGGCAGATCGAAGAGGAAATCTTTATGCGGGATACTCTCGTGTTTATCGTCTGGTGAACAATGTCTGGGAAAGTGTATCCTCAGATGATTTTGGTGGTGATCTGGATAACTTATCAATTGCACCATCCAATAACCAAGTCATGTTGGCCTCTCGCGTTAATAAACTATACAAAAGTATTGACAAGGGAATTACTTTTCAAAAGTTAGCTGTGAGTTTTACAAATTCTATTAGTTCGTTGGAAATAAATCATCAAAACGAAAATATTATTTACCTGACAACCGCCGGTATAGATGGAAACGTTTTTAAATCAGAAGATGGGGGTGTAAATTGGCAAAGCATTTCCGGAAACCTTCCTGCAGATTCTAAATTGGTAATTAAACATCAAAATCAAAGCTTGAAGAATGACCTTTATTTGGGAACGAATATCAGTGTTTATCATATTAATGATAGCATGACGGATTGGGAAGTCTTTGATGTTGGCTTGCCAAATTCACCAGTTTATGATATTGAAATAAACATTGAAGATAAATTAATAAGTGCTGGAACTTATGGACGTGGCGTTTTCCAATCGCCCATTGAAGTGACAAAAGCAAATAAAGACATAAGTCTAATAAGTATCAACACAAATAATTCAGTCCAATGCGGTGGGATAACACCAATTGTAACCGTGAAAAATAATGGACTTAGTACTTTAAACTCAGTTTTAATAGAATATTTAATTGATGATGCGCCTTTTGAATTTTCATTTGAAGGAAAAATTGAGCCCGATGAATTCAAAGAGATTAAATTGCCAAACAATACCCAGGTCAGCTTAGGTTATCATGAGTTAACCATTGAGACCACTGTCACAAATGATGCATTTAATGACAACAATAAACTGTACGGATCATTTACTTCCAATAGTTCAAGTCAAGGGCAATATATTAACACTTTTGGTGACGTCAACCAGGATGAATGGCTTGAAATAACATTGGGTGGTTCAAATGGACTTTGGGAAAGAACCGAAGTTACTAGTGAAAAGTTCAAAAATAAATTTAATCAAGTTTATGTGACAAATGCGAGTGGTAATTATACAGATGAAACAACAAGCTACTTAATATCTCCTTGCTATGACCTGAGCAGGCTTGAAAACCCCATCCTTACTTTTGATATGGTTTTCGATATTGAGTTAAACTGGGACGTCCTTTACATGGAGTACACTACCGACAAAGGTGAAACATGGGAGATTCTAGGAACATCAGATGACCCTAACTGGTATAACAGTAATTTTATAGATCCTCAAAGAACCATTACAGTTGGTAAACAATGGACAGGAACTGAATTAAACGCGAAAGAATACAGCTATAATTTGCAAGAAATTCAAAATGAATCAAGTATTATATTCAGATTTGTTTTTGCTTCAGATCAAGCAGAAAATGGAGAAGGTGCAGCAATAGATAATTTTAGTATTGGTGCCAGTGCAATTCTCGCTGTGGATGATTTTACTAAAAACAATTTTAAATTATATCCGAATCCTTCTTCCTCCGTTTTTTACATTCAAAGACCCGGTATTGAATCGATGCATATTAGTGTTTATGATACAACTGGAAGGTTGATATTTGAAGCTGATGATATTACCAATTCACTGTTTCCTTTGGATCTTTCAAAAACACCATCAGGACTATATTTTCTCAAAATTAATGAGGGATCGAAAATTCTTTCAACTTCTATTCTTAAACAATAGTATTTCGCTAAACTATTCTGGAAACAAACTACTATCTAATCCTGGAACAATTCGCAAGGCATTTTTATAATAAACTTTTTTTAGTACTTCGTCAGAAAGGTCTAAACCATACATCGACCAAAAAGCATGATACTTCTTGTGATAAGGAAAATACTCATCATCTGTCTCTAACACCCTGAAATAAGTTGGAAATTCTTCTGGCTTCCAACTATCCTTTCCAAAGAGAATTCTATCCTGATACCTTTCAAAGAATCTCTTGGCTGCTCTTGGTTGTCTTCCCAACTCAGCAATGATGGCTCCTATTTCAACATTCATATTAGGCATGGCATCCATAAGTTCGCTTAATTTCCCTAAGTTGTTCGCATACCAACCCATATGAGCGTTTACAAATATTGTTTGTGGATGCTTCTTAAACATATGGTGTTGTTCTTTTATAATCTGCTCCCAAGCGGCAGGATCAGTATCACTTCTTTTTCTTCTAGGATGGGTCTTTAATTCTAACCATCTCTCATTATCACCGTCAAAGTCATCCCAAAAAGATTTTGGATCGGCAGCATGAATAAGCACAGGCACTCCCATTTTACCACATTTGGCCCAGATTGCATCTAATCTTTCATCATCAATAGCTACTCTCTTACCATCTGTATCTTTATAACGCATTCCCAGGCTTTTGTATATTTTCAATCCCCTAGCTCCATTTTTTATGTCCTTTTCTAATTGGTTCACTGTATTTTCTGTCCAATTATCCTTACCAACACCTTCAAAATCAATATTCGCAAATACGACAAATCGATTTGGATAATGATCTTTGATATTCTTTACAGATTGAATTAACTGCTCCCCTGACCTACCACTTAGATTGACCATGATACCCATATTTAAAGTATCCATAGCAGCAATTACTGGAGCAAGGTCCTGCTCCGGCATTCTATATTGATGCCCATGTATGTCTATAAATGGAAACTTTGCTTTTAAAACTTGGTTTTCTGAAACAACAAGCGTCGACTTGGGGTTATACTCCTCAAAACTCAATTCTTGAGCGTAACAGGTTTTAAGACTTATCAGAGATAAAAGTGCAAGACAAAAAAATTTAAAAGACATCTGAACGATTTTAATTATTGAGTCAAATGTAAAGTTTATCATCTGTCTGAACAAGAAATAAAAACAATCAGATTCTTTCGAATAAATGTCATTATGAATTTAGCCTTCCAGGGCTGGGATAACCAATACCTGGCCTGGATAAATCTTATCTGGATCAGTTAGCATTGGCTTATTAGCTTCAAAAATAATATTGTATTTCATCGCATCACCATAAACCCTTTTTGAAATTTTAGATAAATAATCTCCACTCACTACTGTGTAATATTGTT
>CAYMKR010000029.1:0-14701 GCA_964390865.1 uncultured Flavobacteriaceae bacterium
TAAACGCAAAATATAATTTACCCCCAGCACGCGATGCCAAGTTAACCGATGTGCCGAGTCACTCGCGCGTCCTACCTACTTTGCTTAAAAATGCAGGAATTGATTTTCTTCATCTCGGATGTAATCCTGGTTCTAACTCTCCCGATGTTCCAAAATTATTTTGGTGGCAAGGTCCCGATGGCTCAAAACTCTTAACCCTCTATTGGGCCGAGTATTATGGCTCTGGCATTCTTCCTCCTAAAAACTGGCCACATAAAACCTGGCTGGCAATGATTCACACCCATGAAAATTCAGGAGCCCCTAAACCAGAAGAAGTAGCTGAATTATTAAAAACGGCAAAGGAAAAAATGCCTAATGTAAATATAAAAATTGGCCGTTTATCTGATTTCCACGACCTTTTAATGAAAGAGAACCCTAATCTTCCTGTCGTAACCGGGGATATGCCTGACACATGGATTCATGGCTATATGTCAATGCCAAAAGAAACCAGAATAAGTAAATTTCTTCAGCGTGAAACCTATAATACAGAAATACTGAATTCACAAATGCTAGAATGGGAAATGACTCATAATTCAATTGAAAATCAGATTAGTGACGCAGTTGAAAATATGATTCTATATGACGAACATACTTTTGGAGCAGCTATAACCCACGCCGACCAGCATAAATGGACTTATAACGATGAATTCAAAATTAATAAATCATTAGGTAACTATGATTTTATTGAAGGCACATGGTGTGAAAAAGGAAACCGTATTAGAAATGCTGAAAAGATTATTGTTCCATTAATGAACAGCCAATTAAAACAACTCGCTTCTTCTGTTGATGCTGAAGGCAAGCGAATCGTTGTTTATAACCCACTACCATGGGCAAGAAGTGGTAGGGTAAATTTCTTTACCGGAGTATATCAAAAGAAGTTTAAAATATATGGGGTGAAAGATGCTACTACTGGAAAAATAATTCCTGTATATGACGATATTAATTTAATCTCTTTCGATGCAGAATTAGTGCCTTCAATGGGATATAAAACTTATATCCCAATTTTAGAGCCAATTGAAAATGAAACAGCTCTTAAAATAGATGAAAATAATAATCTATTAGTGAACAGATATTTTACCTTAAAAATAGATCAAAAAAGAGGAACTCTCTCTTCCGTTTTCGATAAACAAAATAACCGAGAATTGGTAGATCAAAAAAGCAATGAAGGTTTCGGAGAATACATATTAGAAAAGCCCGGACAGAAAAAAATTGATGCTTACAATAAAGCATATGTAAAACCTGGTTCAGAAAACTGGGCGAACAATGAAATGATACGGCCATCAATACCAAATCAGGAAAGCGTGGTTTATAAGGGAACTTGTGAAAATATTGTGTATTCAAATATGGGTAATGCCATACGAGCAACTGTATTTGGTAAATTGAACGATAAAGACTCACAAAGCTATTTGATAACATATACATTATATGAAGGTCAACCTTACGTCGAAATAGTATGGGGCGTAGATGGAAAGAAACCAAACTCATTACCTGAAGCAGGCTGGCTTTCATTTCCTTTTAATGTAGATAAGCCTGAATATCGACTTTATAGAATAGGCGGAATTGTTGACCCGCAAAAGGAATTTGTTGAAAGAACAAATCAGGATTTTTATTTTCTTAATACATCTATGACCATGTTTGATAATTCAGGTAAGGGAGTTGGATTAAATTGCCCAACATCACCCGGAGTAAGTATTGATAATCCGGGGCTATTCCAATTCTCAAAAAAGAAGGAGCTTACGACAGGGAAAGTATTTGTGAATTTATATAATACACAATGGGGAACCAACTTTACGGAATGGATTGAGGGTTCGTTTTATTCAAAAATGTATCTATGGAGCTACAATCAATACAATTCTGAAGCAAGCTTTATTACACCTTCTGAAGAAACCAGAGTACCCTTAAAAGGTGTTTTTTATGAAGGAGCAAAAGGGAAAAGTCCCTTAGTGCAACAAGGGATATCCTTAAATAGAAAAGGAATATTGGTAACAACATTTAAAAATGAAGGTGAAAATAAATTACTCCGTTTATGGGAACAGGCCGGTAATAGTGAGGTATGTGAAATTAGCTTAATAAAAAACAGTAATTATAAAAGAGCATATCTCTGTAATCTAAGAGGAGAAATAATTGATGAAAAGGGGATTGAAATTTCAAACAATTCATTTCAGTTTCTCATTAAGGCATATCAACCTGTATCTTTTATCCTGAAATAATAAAAATGTTCTAAGATGAAGTACAATTGTGCCAAAAAAATAACTGGGTTAAAATTCAAAATAAATCAACTTAAAAACGATACATAATTTTCAGCATATACTAATCCAGATTTAGCTGCAGCAAAAGCCTGTTTTAAGAATTAATTAATCATTTAACTAGCTGAGTTATTCAGTGAGTAATGGATTAGGTTTAAAAGTAATATTCAATTAACATAAAAGTGAAAACTCCTTTTAACAATAAAAAATAATACTAATGCCTCGGCATTATGAAAGAATTTTTATTTTTATCTACTTCACAAAAACCAGGATCAACAACTGAAAGAAGGTCATCTCCCCTAATAGAATTCAATCATTGCTTAAAATGAGTAGAAATTATTGACTAAATTATTTTATTTTTATCCTGCCATATTGATTTGTATACTTAAATGGAAAAAAAACTTTATCTGGATTATAATGCAACTACACCTTGTGACCCAAAGGTTGTAGATGCAATGATGCCTTATTTGAGTGATAATTTTGGGAACCCTTCAAGCATCCATCATCCATTTGGATGGATTGCCAAGGAAGCTGTAGAATCATCTACACATAAAATAGCCCAAGCTTTCGGCATTTCTGTAGATAACATTACCTATACGTCTGGATCAACCGAGGCCATTAATATGGTTCTAAAAAGCTTTTGTCAGAAATACAAACCAAATGGTAGTCATATTATAACCTGTAAAACGGAGCACAAAGCGGTATTAGACACTAGTGCATTTATGGAAAAATATGAAGGCGTTACTGTTAGCTATTTGGATGTTGATACTTCTGGTCTGATCAATCTAGATGAATTAGAGGCAGCCATCCGTCCGGAAACAATTTTGGTATCAATTATGTATGCGAATAACGAGACTGGAGTTATTCAACCCTTGAAGGACATTGCCAGAATTATTAAAAATAAAAAGATTTTCCTTTTTTCAGATGCTACTCAGGCACTTGGAAAGATACCCCTGGATCAAATTTTTGAATCAGCTGATTTTACCTGTTTTTCAGCACATAAAGTTTATGGCCCTAAAGGAATGGGAATGCTTTATTGTAAAAATATTGAGGCCATGAATGTACTTAGGAGCCTGATTCAAGGTGGCGGTCAGCAAAAAGCATTTCGAGGAGGTACAATTAACACTCCCGGAATAGTAGGTTTTGCTAAATCCGTTGAATTGAGCCAACATGAGCTACTTGATAAAAATAATAGATTAGAACGATTAAGGGACCTATTGGAAGAGGGCTTACTCGATATTGAATTATCATTTTCAAATGGTTATTCGGCACCAAGATTACCAAATACTTGTAATATTTCCTTTGCCTTTGTAAACGGAGCTGGTTTATTACGTGGCTTAAGCAAGGACCTGGCGATTTCAAACGGTTCAGCCTGTAATGCGTCATCTGAAAACCCTTCTCATGTGTTAACTGCTATGCAAATAGGCCCTGATTTAGCTTTTTCATCACTTCGATTTAGTTTGGGGAAATACACCTCTGAAGATGATATTAATAAAGCCATTAAAATTGTGCGCAGAGAGGTGAATTTACAACGGGAAACTAATATTCTTTGGGAACGTAGAAAAGTATAATTATTGTTATCAAACTCAATTCCTATCGTAAATTGGACCTTTTTTAAATTTAAGCATCCCTCCTTTTTTACCGGCAAAAACACATCGTATTTCTGAAAAAATACTCAATGCGATTTCTTCAGGAGTATCTGCCCCTATCTCCAATCCACTTGGGGCATGTATACGTTCCTTATCCTTTTTAGATAAATCAAGTCCTTGATTTTCAAATGAATCAAGCATTTTGACATATCGCTTTTTAGGTCCTAAGGAAGCAATATAAGGGGAAGTACTTTTTAAGGCCTCTTTTAGATTTTCACTATCCGTTTTAAAATCATGCGCCATTAAAATTACTGCAGTTCGATTATCAATATGAGGACGTTCTATAAAATCCTTGTGATAAATGTTTGTAACTGATTGGATTTTTTCCTTTTTCAGTTTTTGCATATTTCCAACCAGACTAATTTCCCAATCCAATACTTTGGCAAGTTCTATCATAGGGTAAACATCATAGTTGTCTCCAAAGATGGCTAAATGCAATTGAGCTGGTATGATTTCAATAAAAATACTCGCCTCGAATTCATTCGATGAGAAATGGTAGCTACCGGATTTATTTTTCTCAATAACCTCTTTAATCTGATCAACTAGAAACGTTTTAATATTTGAGGAGGACATACCCCCCAGTTCTCCACTCTCGGTATCATAATAAAAACAGCTGCCCAATTTTAATGAATCATGCCCAGAAGTAACAGAAGTAATTGTAGCAATAATATGTGATTTTCTATCCGACAAACACTTCTTCAATATTTTTAAAGTACTAGATTCAGGGCTTAGTGGTGTCATTAGAACGTCAATAATTCCATTACAACCTAAACCTATTCCAATCTCGTGTTCTTTAGATGTGTCATAAGTTATCAAGGATGGCTGCTGTTTTAAAATTGCCAACTGGGAACGCTTTAGCGTATCCCCTTCTAGGCAGCCTCCACTAATACCTCCTTCAAAAATACCTGATTCGAAAACAATCATCCTCGCGCCCTCTCTTCTGTAAGAGGATCCATCAACTTTTACGACCTGAGCAATTGCATATTTTTCACTAGATGTTTCCTTAGCAGCGACGAGTTCTAAAATAGTTTTAATTTCTTTCATACATCAATAAATTATACTTCTGTCCTTTCAATTTAATGGATATAAACTGCTAATTGAAAAGCAATAAAATTTAAATTACTATCCACAAAAAATAATATTCGCTACCGATATTTTTTACGCAACAATGAACGCACTGAAATTATAAACTATAACAGAAAGTTAATATTATCAGGATGCCATTCTAAAAAGCTACATCACAAATCTTCCACTAAATTAATTATTGTTAGTTTATAAGTGGTGAATTAATCGATCATTTTATTTTCAAATTTAATATTGGTTTTTATGCATACATTTTTGGTGCACAAAATCACTTAATCTACTTTATTTAAGATACTTAACACTTACTTTTTAATATTAGACATGCCTTTATTTAATTTTTTGTTCAACTTTTAATGATTAAAGTTAAACATTTCGTATATTTGACAAAAATATTATCATGGCAAGAAAGAAAAAAATAAATGAAAAGGATATATATACCTTTTATATGGAGTACTATTTAGAAAATTCAGAACCGCCTGCTTCTGTTTATCAGCTTTCCAAATTGAATAATTTTGATGAAAAACAATTTTATGAATTCTTTGGTAGTTTAGGAGGAATCGAAAAATCTATATTTAAATCATTTATAGTTCAAACTATTGATCTAATTCAAGAAAGTGAAGAATATCAAAGTTTTGATGCACGTAACAAACTTCTGACGTTTTATTACACTTTTTTTGAAATACTAACGGCAAATAGAAGCTTTGTGAAGATCATCCTTGAAAGAGATAAGAAAAATTCTAAGCTGCTAAAAACTATTTCTGCAATTAAACCCAAATATATCGATTTTATAAAAGAACTAGATATAGAAAAACTGAATTTAAAAGAATCTGGAGTAGAAAAAATCATGAATAAATCTATGGAAGAAACTTTTTGGGTTCAATTGCTACTGTGCCTTAAGTTCTGGATAGAAGACGATTCGGCCTCTTTGGAAAAGACAGATATATTTATAGAAAAATCAATCAATACAGGTTTTGATTTACTAAATGTACAACCTCTAAAAAGTGTATTAGACTTAGGTAAATTTCTTTTTCATGAAAAAATAAATATGAACTGATGAACAGCATTGACAGAATTCCTATATCGAAAGTTGAAAGAGCATCAAACATGGTTCAAACTGGAGCAAAAGTTGGTGTAAACTATTTAAAATATTATGGTAAAAAACTTACATCTTCTGAAAAGGAAGCAAGAACGAAATTAAACCAAGATAACGCAGATGATATTTATGACGGGTTAAAAAAGCTTAAAGGGAGTGCCCTGAAAGTTGCCCAAATGCTCAGTATGGAAAAAAGCATCATGCCCCAGGCGTATGTAGATAAATTTTCACTTTCTCAGTTTTCGGTACCCCCCTTATCTCCTGCCCTTGTTCTTCGAACGTTTAAAAAGTACTTTGGCAAATCTCCTCATGAGGTTTTTGATCATTTTGACGCACAATCGGTGAATGCAGCAAGTATTGGTCAAGTTCACAAAGCTGTTAAAAATAAAAAGGCACTTGCGGTAAAAATTCAGTACCCTGGCGTTGCAAATAGTATTGGGTCAGATTTGGCTATTGTAAAGCCTATTGCAATTAAAATGTTCAATATTAGAGGTAAGGATTCCGATAAGTATTTTAAGGAAGTTGAAAACAAATTACTTGAAGAGACCAATTACCATTTAGAAATAGAACAATCTTTGGAAATCGCTCAGGCTTGTAAACACATACCTAACTTGAAGTTTCCTAATTATTACCCAGACTTGTCTTCAGATAAGATACTCACTATGGATTGGATGCAAGGGGAGCATTTATCAGAATATACTGCTCATACCAATGATCAAAATGATTTAGACAAATTAGGTCAGGCCCTTTGGGATTTTTACATGTATCAAATTCATATTTTGAAGAAAGTTCATGCAGATCCTCATCCTGGCAACTTTTTAGTCTCATCTAATAACGAGTTAATCGCACTTGATTTTGGCTGTATGAAGGAGATACCCGACAGTTTCTATATCCCCTATTTTGAGTTAGCGAAAAAAGATAATCTGAAAAACCCCATTTTGTTCAAGCAAAAATTATACGAATTAGAAATTCTTGTAAAAGATGATACAGATGAAGAGATTGCCTTTTTCACTGAGATGTTCCATGAACTGTTAAGCTTATTTACGGCGCCTTTTCAAAACGAAGTATTTGACTTCTCAGATCAAACTTTTTTCTCAAAAATTAGTAATCTTGGTGAGAAATACAGTAAGAATACCGCTTTAAGAAAAATGAATGGCAATAGAGGTTCTAAGCATTTTATTTATATGAATCGTACTTTTTTCGGGCTCTATAACCTGATGTTCGATCTTAAATCAAAGAAGGTCAATATCAATAATTTTACCAAGCTATAATGAGACATTTTGATTTAGAGGCATTGAGTAATTTAGATAAACTTTACCGCATTAACTTGATTAATTCTTGTTCAGGTTTTAAGTCGGCAAATCTGATAGCTTCCAAAAATAAAAATGGAATTAGTAATGTTGCTATTTTTAGCTCAGTTATCCATCTGGGATCAGACCCAGCGTTGTTGGCTTTTATTACGAGACCAACAACGGTGTCGAGAAATACTTATGAAAATATACTCGAAACTGGATACTATACCATAAACCACGTCTTTGAAGATATCATTGAAGACGCACACCACTGTTCTGCTAAATATGATGCATCTGTTTCAGAATTTAATCAGACGGATTTAAAGGAGACATATAGACCCAATTGCGCTATTCCGTTTGTAAAGGATGCCCCTGTACAAATTCTTATGAAATTCAAGGAAGAACATCATTTGAAAATTAACAATACGATAATGGTTATCGGTGAAATCATTGGCTTATATGTAAATGATGAATTGATCGAAAATGATGGTTTTATTAACCTAAGTGCCGCCAATGTAATTGCTATCAATGGATTGGATGGATATACAGTTCCTAAAATGAATACAAGATTGCCATACCAAAGACCAAAAAAAGTTGTTGGTTTTGGTAAAATAAACCAAACTGTAGCCTAATTATTATTTTAACCAATGCTTTGCGACAAAGACAGCATTAAAAAAAGACAATTATGAAAACTAAAGAGATAGTTATTTTAAGAGATCAAATCAACACTGATTCCTTACCGAATCATGAAGACATAGGTGACAACCATATGCTGACTTCGTTGGAGACTCCTATGAAATCGAATGCATTTAAGATTAGCGATCAAGAGAAAAAGAAACGTATCGCCTTTCATTTTACTGAAATCATGGATGCCTTAGGGCTCGATTTAAATGATGATTCATTAAAAGGTACTCCAGAGCGAGTTGCAAAAATGTATATCGAAGAAATATTTTCTGGATTGGATCCAAAAAACAAACCAAAAATGGCTCTTTTTGATAACAAATATCAATACAACCAAATGTTGGTAGAGAAAAATATATCGTTTTACTCAAATTGCGAGCATCATTTTGTACCCATCATTGGTAAAGCTCATATCGCTTATATCTCTTCCGGCAAGGTCATTGGACTCTCTAAACTTAATCGTGCAGTCCAGTATTATGCAAAAAGACCTCAAGTCCAAGAAAGGTTAACCAATCAAATTGCAAAAGAATTGCAAAAAGTATTGGAAACAGAAGATGTTGCCGTTATCATTGATGCTAAACATCTGTGTGTTTCTTCAAGAGGTATTAAAGATGACACCTCTGCCACTGTCA
Organism: uncultured Flavobacteriaceae bacterium; assembly: GCA_964390865.1. Taxonomy (GTDB): domain Bacteria; phylum Bacteroidota; class Bacteroidia; order Flavobacteriales; family Flavobacteriaceae; genus Lutimonas. Next base: position 8,716 of record CAYMKR010000029.1, read on the forward strand.
CCTCTTTTTATGGTGGTAAATTTCAGAATCATGAAAAAATCATTGAATTACAAAATTTTATCAATGCTAAATAAAGCAACATACTTATAAACAATAAATTAAATCGATTCATGAAAACAATTTTGGTCATAGGAGGAAGTCATGGTATAGGGAAAGCACTCATAGCTGAGATGCAAAGTACTTACAAAATAATCAATATAAGTAGGACAATTCCAGATTATGACATAACACATATTGAGCATTATTCTTGTGATGTTCTTAAAGAGGAACTTCCTATTATCGATTCCTTAGATGGATTAATTTATTGTCCTGGAAGCATCAATTTAAAACCTATAAACAGGTTGTCAGAAACAGATTTTAAAAATGATTTTGAAATAAATGTTTTAGGAGCAGTTAGAGTCATACAATTTTATTTAAAAGCCTTAAAATCAGGAATTAACCCTTCAGTTGTCCTTTTTAGTTCTGTAGCTGTGAAATTAGGTATGCCCTATCATGCAAGTATCGCCGTATCAAAGGCAGGAGTCGAAGCTCTTGTAAAAACATTGGGTGCTGAACTTGCTCCTTATATACGATTTAATGCAATAGCACCTACCCTCACTGAAACCAGATTAGCGGAAAAGCTATTACGAAACGATGTAATGAAAGAAAAAATGATTGACAGACATCCCTTAAAAAGTATTTTACAACCAGAAGATGTGACTCACTTGGCTGAATTCCTATTATCCGATAAAAGCAAGAAAATGACGGGTCAGGTCATTGAATTAGATTGTGGCATCGTTAGTTTTAAACTTTAAAAAAGATTGTGTATCTATTTACAGAAACTAAAGAAGGACCAATAAATGAAACTCCTGTTGAATTATATTCATTTTTCTGAGGCTTAAGTGTTCCAAGCCTTGTGTATTTTCACATTTTTTTATTAAATAATTAACGCAATATTTAGTATCATTGCCCATGCAAAAAATTGTATGCACATTATTATTGATCTGTCTAGGCTTTACTGCGACTTCGCAAGTAATTACTGATATGCCAACAGATAGTATCAAACAGGATACGCTGATAAAGGAGCTTCATACCAATTTGCATTTCCTTAAAGGTAGAATTATTAGTATCGTTGATAAAAAGCCGCTGCAAAGTGCGCATGTTGTGAATCTCAACTCAGTTGAAGGTACAATAACCAATACTAATGGTCAGTTTCAAGTACCTGCTGTTGTGAATGACACCGTGTTCATTTCGTATATAGGATATCAATCAATAAAATTGAAAATCACAAATGACCTGCTTAAAGGAAATGAACTTGAAATTGCAATTCATGAGAAAGTTGTTAATATTGAGGAAGTCACTGTAAAATCTCATAAGCTAATTGGTGTATTGGTAGTAGATGCTAAAAATGTACCTAAAGATTCATATAGCCGTATCCACATCAATGGATTACCTCAAGCGTATGAGAGCGGAAGTACTTATAATAATTATTATAACAGTGGTTTGGGTGCTATTTTCAATCCTGTTGATTTCTGGTATAACAAATTTGGAAAGAAGCCTAAAGAAATGGATCGTTTGAGGAAGTTGAAGGAAGGTGATCAGATGAGAAACATGATGGAACAGAAATATTCAAGGGAAATCATGATGGACTATCTTGACATGAGCCGTAAGGAATTAAATGATCTTTTATCTGAATGTAATTATTCAAGTCGATTTATTAATAAAGCCAGTGACTTACAAATTATAGAAGCGGTTATTGAGTGCTATGAAAACTACAGAGCCTTGCAGAAAGGCCAAGTTAAAAAAGAAATGATTCGCATCAAGGATGCATATTAAAAAAGGCCGGTAAATACCGGCCTTTTAATTTTTATATATGCTGTGAAAATTAGTTATTGCCCAAGATTAATGGAAGACCATCTCCTCCACCTCCAACAACAACTACCTTGGTATTAGTAGATTGAGAAAGCTTCAGGGTTGCCTCGATTCCTTTATCTTTTAAGATCCAGTCATTAAGTGAAGCACTAAGAATTCTGTTCGCATCGGCCTTACCTTGCGCCTCAATACGTTGTTTTTCAGCCTCTTTTTGTGCGATTTCCAATTTGAACTTATATTCCAAAGATGTTTGTTCCTGGCTTAGTTTTCTTTCAATCGCATCTTTTATAGCTACAGGCAGGGTAACGTCCCTTACCAGTACATCATTCAATTGAATATATTGGCCTTGTACAATCTTTTTTGTTTCATCAAAAATCTCTTCTTGAATCGCATCTCTTTTAGACGAATAGATTTGTTCAGGAGTATACCTCCCTACCACACTTCTCGTGGCTGAACGCATAGCTGGTTTCAATACCCTGTCTAAATAATTGGTACCTTTGGTTTGATGCAACAATCCTAATTCTGCAGTTACCGGCTGATACCAAGCTGTTGCTTCCAATTGAATATCCAGTCCATTTGAAGAAAGGACTTTCATTTTTTCAGTTAATTCTTGTTGCCTTGTTTCATAAACGATTACTTTATTCCAAGGAGCAACCAAATGAAAACCTTCCCCTAAAGGCGGTTGATCAGTAACAACTCCTCCAGCAAATCTTTTCCAAAGAACTCCAGCTTCACCTGCTTCAAGGGTTACGGTAGACTTTGAAATAAAAATCAATAGGATGATTCCAATAAAAACTATGGGCAAAATTCCTTTTGGGAATTGTAATTGCGGTGCTTGTGCCATTTTTAAATATTTATATTAAATTAATTAACGGAATAAACTCTAAATCATTCCTCGATATTTTCGAAGCAGCCATTCCAGGCTCAAAGATAATACAATTAGCCCTAAAAGCCACTTCCAATCAATCAAAGAAATCAATTTATTCCGCTCTTTTTGCACTGCTTTAAATGCCGGGTTTTTGAGTAATTCTTTTTTTATATTCTCAAACTGATCCTCGAAGAATCCAATTCCGCCAGATTGCCTTGCTAATTGCTTTAGACCAACTATATCAGGCCTTAAAGATTCTTGTTCAGAAGAAAACGGCACTACAATAAAGTTTCCAGTTTGTTTTTTTCCAGATCCAAGGTCTTCAACTTCAAAACTATACGTTCCAGCCTCCAAATTGTTGCATTGAGCTTCATAGACATTATTTCTTACATAAAATGGAATACCAGCGCTACTATCATTCAGACTAAGAAGCAAGTTAGAGTTCAATTCAACATTAAGATTACTATCATAATTCTTAGCTTGAATTATGATAGATTCATTAGCATTATAGACTGGCTCATAAAACAAATCTATATTTTGATTTCTATCCTCTAATTGAAGAAACTGCATCAAGCTATTTAAGAACAGGTCAAATTTTTCAAATGAGCCATCAGCGCTAAAACTCTGAGCCCTCCACTTCCAGATATTTTCACCAAAAAGTACAATTCTTTTGGCACTGTTATCACTGTATGTGACTAGCAAGGGTGCTTCAGTGTCAATATCATTAATTCTTTGTGAAAGAAGGACCTCATGATCAATTGTAAACTTTAATTCACCAAATATGCTTAACAAAGGAGTGAATTTTTGGTAGCCAATATCTTCAGTGTAAAATGTACTAAAATCATTCTGGTATACCGGAAATACATTTTCAACAATTCCAGTCACCTTTTTGCTGAAACTACTTTGGGCAGAATTTAGAAAACTCCAATTTGTACCAGGTCCGGTTATAATAAAATAATTTTTTGCGTTTTCTTGAAGTAATTTCATTAATCTATCAAAACTTGCATCCGGTTGGTACAATAAAACAATCGAAGTTTCAAGAATTTTATCATCAAAATCCTCAATAGGAACCAAACTCGCTCTTCTTTGTTTGTTCGTTTCAATACTCCTTTTAAACATTCCAAGATCTGGATGTAATATTTTATAAACAATTGTTACCTCGGTCTGTTCATCAAGAATTTCAACTCCAAAATTTTGAATGTTATTCTGAACGTTTTTTTCACCATCAAAAGGAATCAATCTAGCCTTGTATAATTGCATACCAATCGAATCAGCAGGCAGGTAAAAACTCGCATAAGCTGATTTTTCTAACTTGCTAAAAGATATGTTTGTTGAATATAAGTCTATCCCATTTCTTTCAACAACTAATTTTGTCTTTACATTTTCTTCTACATTTGAATTTAAAAATAACTCAACCTGAAAATTATTATCTAAAGAAGCATAAGCATTGGTATTGATTCTATTTATTTCAATGTCAGCTTCAACAAGGGTATCCCCCATTATTATAGGGAAAATTGGATTTTTAGAATCTATGTAGGCATAATTTCTCCCAAAGGTTTGATTTCCATCTGATAATAAAACAATGGGTGAACTATGCTCCGGTGCAAAGCCATTTAATCCTTCAACTACCTTATAAATATCTGTTTGATGTTCGTCAAAACTTAGTACCGTATCAGTTGATATACCTGAACCAAACTTGAAAGCCTCAATTTCAAACCGATTGTTAAGATCCTGGTCTTTCAAGAATAATTGCCGTATTTTTTTTAATTTTTCCTTCCGCCCGGAATAAGCTATTGATTCAGAATTATCAGCCCCTAACAATAGAACCGGCTTCTGAATTTCAGAATATTTTTGTTCAAATTTCGGGTTAATTAATAGAATTAAAACACTAAATAAGCTGATAAATCTTAGCATAGACAACACTTTTATATCAGTGCTGATTTTTTGCTTATGATAGTATTGAAAATAAATAAGAAGGCCTGCTATTAAGAAGGCTACTACACTCAAAAATAAGCTCAGTGCATTCATTCAATCTGTTTGGATTCTAAGTTTAAATTAAGAATAAAAATATATGTAAATATACTTTTAAAAATCAGAAATTTTATGATACAAAAAAGCAAACCTCAAATAAAGGTTTGCCGTTTGATATTTTAAATTTGAATCTGATTAGGTCAACATACCTCCATCAACATTTAAGGTCTGCCCTGTTATGTAGCTTGAAAGATCTGAGGCTAAAAATATACAGGCATTCGCCACATCCTCAGGAGAACCACCTCTTTTTAGCGGAATAGCCTTGCGCCATTCATCTACGGTATTCTGATCAAGTTTCGCAGTCATCTCTGTTTCAATAAAGCCAGGTGCAATGGCATTACATCGAATATTCCTTGAACCTAATTCTAAAGCAACTGATTTGGTAAATCCTAAAATTCCAGCTTTTGAAGCCGCATAATTTGTCTGGCCTGCATTTCCTTTGACACCTACTACTGAACTCATATTAATAATAGAGCCTTCTCTTTGCTTCATCATCGGCCTAATCACAGCCTTTGTTAAGTTGAAAACAGATTTAAGATTCACTTCGATCACTTTATCAAAATCTTCCTCAGAAATTCGCAGTAAAAGATTATCCTTCGTTATTCCCGCATTATTGATCAATATTTGCAAACTTTCAAAATCACTTAACACTTGCTTCACAAGTTGCTGAGCCGCTTCGAAATTAGCAGCATTTGATTGGTAACCTTTTGCTTTAATGCCATAAGACTCCAATTCTTTTTCCAATTCCTTGGCTGCTTCTACAGAGGCATTAAAAGTAAAAGCAACATTAGCCCCTTGTTTTGCAAACTCAACCGCTATTCCTTTGCCTATTCCTCTTGAAGCTCCAGTTATCAGAGCAGTTTTATTTTCTAATAATTTCATCATTTATGTAGTCATTTTGAAAATCAAAGATAATAATTTGAGATTGAGAAAAACAATGAAATAGAAAAAGAAAACCCCGCATTACAATACGGCGTCATCTTATTAATTTAAATTAATATCATTGTTTAACTTCTGTCTCCTTATAATTGAATAAGAAGTCAATATCCATTTCATTAACTTTTCCCAATTTAGAAAGTGCGTTTAAATCAAGATCTTTTTTATTTCCTATAACCGAAACCGAATAATTCTGGCCTTTGATATTTTGATTGAAAAATGAACTGACATCCTCCATGGTCATGTTTTGAATTTCATTATACATTTCTTCCCGGTAATCGTAATCGATACCTCTTTTTA
>CAYMKR010000030.1:0-14635 GCA_964390865.1 uncultured Flavobacteriaceae bacterium
CTTATGAATATTTTAAATCAATTGGAGGCTAATGTTCATGAAAAGGAATTAATTGTACAAGAATTTAAAAATACGGCTGTTTCACATAGTGCTATTGCCGAATCTCTTCATAAGATAAGAACAGGGCATTGAATAGTATGAAGCTATATAGAAATAAAAATTTTCTATTTGATTAGCTTGACATCTGCCTTGTGGATTACGTATCTTTGATAAAAATTAAATAACTTCTAAAACAATATATTATGTCATTTCAATTACCAAAATTACCATACGCTTATGACGCTTTAGAGCCACATATTGATGCGAGAACAATGGAAATTCACCACTCAAAACATCACAATGGTTATACGACAAATCTGAACAATGCTATTGAAGCAACTGATTTAGAAGGAAAATCTATTCTAGACATCCTTGGAAATCTAGATTTGGCAAACGGAGCAGTTAGAAATAATGGTGGCGGTTATTACAATCATGATTTATTCTGGAAAGTGATGTCACCTAACGGGGGAGGAGCTGCAACAGGAGCGGTAGCTGAAGCGATCAACGAGGCCTTTGGATCTTTTGAAGGTTTTAAAGAGGCTTTCGCTAAGGCAGCAGCAACAAGGTTTGGTTCAGGTTGGGCATGGTTATGCGTTCATGAAGGTGGGAAAGTAGAAGTTTGTTCTACTGCCAACCAAGACAATCCATTAATGCCAGAAATGGGATGTTCAGGGACTCCAATCTTAGGATTAGATGTTTGGGAGCATGCATATTATTTAAATTATCAAAACAGAAGACCAGATTATATCAATGCTTTCTTCAATGTGATCAATTGGGAGGAAGTAAACAGTAGATACGCTGAAGGAAAATAATTAGCATTATTTTTTTGACAAATTAATTAACCACGGAGCATTTCTCCGTGGTTATTAGTTTTTGGTAGAAACCAAAATCAATAAAATGAAATCTAGGAATATAGCTTTTTTGCTCGCCTTTCTTGCCGCTCTAATTTATGGGGTCAGTTTTACTGTGGCCAAAGAGGTGATGCCTTTATATATACAGCCTTTTGGATTTATTTTATTAAGAGTTCTAGGTGCCACTCTTTTGTTTTGGTCGGTTGGATTATTTCTAAAAAAGGAAAAGATAGAGGTTAAAGATTACCCACGGTTACTTTTTGCTGCCGTTTTTGGTATTGCATTAAATCAACTATCTTTTTTCAAAGGATTAAGCATGACCACGCCTATCAATGCTTCTGTGATCATGGTCTGTTCACCAATAATCGTCTTGATATTTTCGTCTTTTTTGTTAAATGAGAAAGCAACAAAGAAAAAACTACTTGGAATATTTATTGGATTATTTGGAGCAATTATTTTAATTGTTTTTGGAAAGGATGTTGGTTTGGCAAGTAATGCCTCATTAGGAAATTTGCTCGTTTTAGTAAATGCGAGCTCTTATGCATTATACTTGATACTCATTAAGAATTTAACCAAAAAATATCATGCCATTACCCTTGCGAAATGGTTATATCTTATTGGTTTGATTATAGTTGTTCCTTTTGGGTTTTCTGAATTGAGTGTGGTTGATTGGAGCAGCATGCCTTTGCCAATTATGTACAGGGTTGGTTTTATTATAATCTTCACTTCGTTTATGACCTATATGTTTAATCTTTTCGCGATTAAAGAATTGAAGCCAACCACGCTAAGCATCTTTATTTACCTCCAGCCTGTTATAGCCAGTAGCTATGCTCTTATGGTTGGAAGTGACTCCTTAAATTTTATGAAAATAGCTGCAACAGTACTCATTTTTATTGGAGTGTACTTGGTAACTCGCAAGCCAAAAGAGGCTTGAGACTGACATGATTATTATGGTTCTCGGAACAAGGAAAAGAAATTTTTATTATTAACTTTACTGAAAATTAAAGGAATAAGATGATACAATCCATGACCGGATACGGGAAATCAATAATTCAGCTTGAAACAAAAAAAATAAGCCTTGAACTAAAATCGCTGAACAGCAAGAATCTGGACATAAATACTAGGTTTCCAGGAGTATATAAAGAAAAAGAAATTGAGGTCAGAAAACTCATTGCTAGTAACTTGGTTCGTGGAAAGGTTGACATGTCATTTTATATTGAATCAACTGCAGTAGAAACTTCAACTAAAATCAACAGGAAAGTTGTCGCAAATTATATCGTTCAGCTTGAGGAAATTCACAAGGAGGCGGATATTTTGTCAATAGCGATGAGACTTCCGGATGTTTTAAAGACTGAAAGAGAAGAATTTGATTCAGAAGAATGGGGAACGATTCAAAAGGGAATACAGGAAGCAATTGATAATTTACAAGAGTATAGATCGTCGGAGGGCAAGGAATTAAAAAAGGACTTTGAACAACGGATAACTGTTTTACAAGAAAAGCTAGAGGAGGTGATTAGTTTGGATGCTGAAAGGCTGGATCAGGTCAGGGTGCGTATGAAAAAATCAATCAAAGACCTTGAACAAAACGTGGATGAGAATCGATTTGAGCAGGAACTTATTTATTATCTTGAAAAGCTGGATATCACTGAAGAGAAAGTAAGACTTATTAACCATTTAAATTACTTTGTACAAGAACTAGAGGTAAATGTTTCAAATGGTAAAAAACTCGGTTTTATTTCCCAAGAGATTGGAAGAGAAATTAATACAATAGGCTCTAAGGCAAATTTTGCACCTATGCAGAAAGTGGTTGTGGAGATGAAAGACGAATTGGAAAAAATAAAGGAACAATTGTTAAATGTTTTGTAAAAATGGACATTGAAAAAGGTAAATTAATAGTTTTCTCGGCACCTTCTGGTTCGGGTAAAACAACAATAGTTCATCATCTGTTAAAACAGAGGCATCTTAATCTTGATTTTTCAATTTCTGCCACCTCTAGGGAGAAAAGAGGTCAGGAGATAGATGGAAAAGATTATTATTTTATTAGCCCAGACAAATTTAAAAATCACATTCAGCAGAATGATTTTGTTGAATGGGAGGAAGTATATCAAGATAATTTTTACGGGACTCTGAAGTCAGAAGTGGAGCGTATCTGGTCAGAAGGAAAACATGCAATTTTTGACATTGATGTAATCGGAGGGCTAAGAATTAAAGAAAAATTCCCTGTTAAAGCATTAGCAGTATTTGTGAAAGCTCCTTCTGTTGAGATCATGGAAAAGCGTTTGAGATCAAGAAAGACAGACACTGAAGAAAAAATTATAGAAAGAATAGCCAAGGCAGAACGAGAGTTGGCTTTTGCAAATAAATTCGACGTAGTTCTTGTTAATGATGATCTTGTAACTGCACAAAAAGAGGCTGAGGATCTGATTGAGGATTTTATTTCTTAGAACGATATAAAAAGAATTATGAAAATTGGACTTTTTTTTGGCAGCTTTAACCCAATTCATATTGGCCATCTGATCATTGGCAATCACATAGCTGAATATTCTGACCTAGACGAAGTATGGTTAGTGGTTACACCTCACAACCCCTTTAAAAAGAAAAAAAGTCTTTTAGAAGATCACCATCGCTATCAACTTGTTATGAGGGCAACTGAAGATTACGCAAAACTTAAACCAAGCAATATAGAATTTGACTTGCCCCAGCCTAATTATACGATAAATACTTTAGTTCACTTGAAGGAAAAGTATCCGGATCATGATTTTAATTTGATTATGGGACTTGATAATTTATTTTCTTTTAATAAATGGAAAAATTCCGAAACGATTTTGGCACATCACGATTTATATGTTTATCCAAGAGTTTCTCAAGAAGCAGAGAAACCAGCACTTTTATCTCATGAAAAGGTTCATTTAATAGAGGCTCCAATTGTTGAAATTTCCTCTACCTTTATCAGAAAGGCTATCAAGGAAGAGAAGGAAATTCAACCCCTTATGCCGCATAATGCCTGGACCTATTTAGATGAAATGAATTTTTACAAATAAATTTTTACATTTTCAATAGTTTAAAAAGAATTTGAGGCTCAAATGAGAACTTAAAAACATTGTATATTTGTCTTGAATGCCTGATTATGGAGAAAAGCAGAAAAGAAATAATTAAAGAAAAACTAACTTTCAAGTATCGTTTTGTTGTTTTAAACGAAGACACTTTTGAAGAACGTTTTTCCTTCAAACTTAATCGTTTGAATGCCTTTATTTTTGGAGGTATTTTTTCTGTGCTTCTGATTAGCTTAACCATTCTTTTTATTACACTCACCCCGTTAAAGGAATATATTCAAGGTTATTCATCTTCTGAATTACAAAAAGAAACTACAGATTTGGTGTATAAAGTTGATTCACTGAATCAGTCTTTATCTGTAAATGATCTATATATTGAAAATATTCAGCAAGTGCTTAAAGGTGAGATTAAAAGAGTAACATTTAATAAAGACTCTGTTTTAAGACAATTTCAGATTGATGAGATTGATTTTGCGCCCTCTACTGTAGATTCTCTGTTTCGAGAAGAGGTAGAACAATTGGATAGGTTTAGCGTTTTTCAACAAGCTAAAAAGAGCACAGATATTGTATTCTCAACTCCGATTAAAGGTCAAATCACGCAACAATATGACGATCAAGAAAAGCATTTTGCAGTAGATATCGCTGTGGACGAGGATACTCCAGTAAAAGCTGTTGCTGATGGAACAGTTATATTTAGAGGCTTTACGGCAGATACGGGTTATGTCGTTGTCATTGAACATGGACAGGGGTTTACATCGATTTATAAGCACAATTCTTCAATTTATAAGGAACAGGGAGAGTTGGTCAAATCGGGTGAAGTAATTGCTAGCGCCGGCTCAACTGGAACTTTTTCAACTGGAGCTCATCTACATTTTGAGTTATGGAATGATGGTTATACGGTAAACCCAACCAATTATATAAATTTTGACTAGAGCAGCTATGTCTGCTCATTAATTATTAGATTTTCAATTCGTGGTTAAATCATTTTTTGCAAAAATTTATGCCGGAATAGTTGCCAGACAAGTTTATGCTTGGGCAAAGGATCCGATAAACACTCAAAACAAAGTGTTTATGAATTTAATTTCAAAGGCAAGTAATACCAAATTCGGAAAAGATCATAAATTCGGAACGATCACGAGCTATGAGGAATATAAGAATCAGGTTCCTGTGAGAGATTATGAAGGATTGAAGCCTTATATTGAAGATATTCAAAAAGGCGAAATGGATGTTTTGTGGAAAGGGAAACCATTATATTTTGCGAAAACTTCTGGAACAACATCTGGGGCAAAATACATTCCGATCACAAAGGAATCAATGCCTTACCATATTTCAGCAGCCAAAGAGGCACTTCTTTTGTATATAGCTGAAACAGGAAAATCGGATTTTGTAAATGGTAAAATGATATTTTTACAAGGATCCCCTGAGATTGATGATTCTAATAAAGTTCAAACCGGGAGATTATCAGGAATAGTTGCCCATTATGTTCCGAAATATTTACAAAGGAACAGGTTACCTTCTTGGGAAACTAATTGCATAGACGATTGGGAATCTAAAGTAAATGCGATTGTTAAGGAAACGGTGGTGGAGGATATGAGCTTGATAAGTGGAATTCCCTCCTGGGTACAGATGTATTTTGAAAAGCTCATTGAGGACCAGGGGAAAAAGGTGTCAGAGATTTTTCCGAATTTTAACCTATTCGTTTATGGAGGTGTTAATTATGAGCCTTATCGTCAGCATATGGAGAAGCTCATAGGAAAAACAGTAGACTCCATTGAATTATTTCCAGCTTCTGAAGGTTTTTTCGCATATCAGGATAAGCAAAATAGAACAACAGCTTCAGATATGGGGATGTTATTACTGTTGAATAGCGGAATTTTTTATGAGTTTATATCATCGGAGGATTTTTTCAATGAGTCTTCAGATAGAATCACTATAAAAGATGCGAAAATAGGTGTGAATTACGTTATGATTATTTCCACAAATGCAGGTTTATGGAGTTACAATATAGGTGATACTATAGCTTTTACATCTTTAAGTCCTTATCGAATTATCGTAACGGGAAGAATCAAACATTTTATTTCAGCTTTTGGAGAACACGTTATAGGAAAGGAAGTTGAGCAGGCTATTCAGCTAGCCAGTGCCAATACCAATATTCAGATTAAAGAATTTACAGTTGCACCACAAGTAAATCCTAATGAAGGACAATTGCCTTATCATGAGTGGTTCATTGAATTTGATCAAGAGCCTGAAAGTATATTGGATTTTTCGAAAATGGTTGATGAGGAAATGCAGCGACAAAACACCTATTATTTTGACCTGATTCAAGGAAATATCCTTCAGCAACTTAAAATTAGTAAGGTTCAAAAGAATGGTTTTGATGACTATATGAGATCTATTGGTAAATTAGGAGGGCAAAATAAAATTCCAAGACTTGCCAATGACAGAAAGATTGCGGATCAACTTAAAGTAATTGTTTAAAAAATGAAGGTAATTTCCTTAAACACTGGTAAACGAACTGAAGTTCAATGGAGAGGAAAGACCTATGCAACTGGAATTTTTAAATCAAGTGTGGCAGGGCCATTAGTTTTGGGAAAGGAAGATGTGGAAAATGATGTAGTTATTGATAGAAAGTATCATGGAGGTATTGACCAAGCAGTTTATGCCTATGGAAAAAATCATTACTCTTTTTGGAAAGAATATTATCCCTTGTTGGATATTCAGAATGGATTTTTTGGAGAGAATCTCACGGTTTCAAATCTTGATGAAACAAAAATTCATGTTGGGGATATTTATGAACTAGGCGAGACAATTGTTCAAGTGACAAAACCAAGACAACCTTGTTTTAAATTAGGGATTCGTTTTAATAACCCTTCAGTTGTTAAGCAATTTTGGCACACAACCAAAAGTGGGGTTTACTTTAAAATTTTGGAAACAGGAAAAGTAGCTTTGAAGGATGAGTTCAAGCTGATTGAAAAAGCTTATAATTCACCCTCCATAGCTGAGGTTTTTAATTCAAAGAAATAGAATAGAAACTATTTCTTAGCTAAAAGATCACGAATTTCTACAAGTAGATCTTCTTGGCTAGGTCCTGCTGGTGGTGCTGGAGCTTCTTCTTCTTCTTCTTTTTTAAGTTTATTAATGGCTTTTACTATGAGGAACATTACAAAAGCAACAATGATAAAATCAATTATATTGGTGATGAATGCACCATATAATACGGCAACGGTTCCTTCAACCACACCTTCTGCATTTGCTACCCCATCTCTAACGATCCATTTAAGATCTTTGAGGTCTGATTTTAGTAAGAGTCCTATTAATGGAGAAACAATTCCCGCTGTAAATGAGGTAACGACACTTTTAAAAGCCGCACCCATTACAAAACCAATGGCAATGTCTAATAGGCTGCCTTTTAAGGCAAATTCTTTAAATTCTTTGAGCATATTCTTTAAATTTAGATTTGTGTTGAAGCGAAGATACCAAAAATACTAAACAGAAATACGTTTAATTCTGCTGGTAAATGAAGTAAGGATTTCGTAACTAATTGTATCTGCAGCGGTAGCTAACTTCAGAATATCTTCCTGGCTATCGAAAATGATAACTTCATCCCCTTCTTTACATTCAATATCAGTGACATCAATCATCACCATGTCCATACAGACATTTCCAATAACAGGTGCTTTATGTCCATTGACATTAACAGATATTTTACCTTGACCAAAAGATCTGAAAAATCCATCAGCATGACCTATTGGAAGCGTTGCGGACCGTATTTCCTTTGATGAAATAAAGCCTCGGTTGTAACCAACACTTTCATTTTTATCAATTATATGTATTTGTGAGATGACTGTTTTTAGGGTAAGTACATTTTTTAGTTTGGAATTAAGTTTTGGGTCATTTGTAAATCCAAATAAACCCAAGCCCAATCTTATCATATCGAAATGCGCTTCGGGATAATTAAGGATGCCAGAAGTATTGCTCATGTGCATCATAGGTTTATATCCTAAGCCAGAGAAAAAGGAAGCTGATACAGTCTTAAACTCTTTTATTTGATTAATCGAATACTCTCTTTCCTTTTTGTCTTCTGAAGCTACCAGATGTGAAAATATGGAGGTTAGATATACGGTTTTTTGATTTTGTAATTTGTCTATTAGAAAGTCAACATCAGCAGCAGTAAACCCAAGTCTGTTGAGACCTGTATTAATTTTTAAATGAATGGGGTAAGCATCCAAATTTAATTCGTTGGCCAATTGAAGAAAAGACAGAAAAATTTTCTCGCTGTATAAATTGGGTTCCAAATTATATTCTATTAGAAGCTCCAAATTATTTATTTGCGGGTGTAGTACTAAAACTGGTGTTTTTATCCCAGCTTTTCTCAATGAAATACCTTCATCAGCATAGGCAACTGCAAAATAATCTACACGTTGCTCCTCAAGAAAATTTGCCAATATCGTGGCATCCGACCCATAACCTGAAGCCTTAACGACGGCAAGAATTTTTGTGGAATTTTGTAATTTCGAACGGAAAAAGTTGAGGTTGTGCTGTAGTGATGATAAATCAATCTCTAGAACCGTTGGATTATTCTTCATTGGATCCATTAGCTAATTCTTCTTTCTCTTGTTGTTCCTTTTGCCTTTCTTTATAAAAAGCGGCTCTACTTAAAGGTTCATATTCATGAACTTCACCTAATACAACAAGACGTTCGTCAGGGATTGTTCTATGGCTAAAATGAGCGAGGTTTCCAGTTTTTGTGCAAACAGCATGTACTTTGGTTACATACTCTGCAGTAGCCATAAGAGCGGGCATAGGTCCAAAAGGTTTGCCCTTAAAATCCATATCAAGTCCGGCAACAATCACTCGTATCCCTCGATTGGCTAGGTCGTTACAGACATTGACAATTTCCTCATCAAAAAACTGTGCTTCGTCAATACCTACAACATCAATTTCATTAGCTAAGAGTCGAATATTAGCAGAAGATGGAACCGGAGTACATCTGATTTCATTCTCATCATGTGAAACAACTAACTCATTGGCGTATCTAGTATCAACGGTAGGTTTGAATATTTCAACGCTTTGTTTTGCGAATTGAGCTCTTTTTAAACGACGGATAAGTTCTTCGGTTTTCCCGGAGAACATGGAACCACAGATCACTTCGATCCAGCCAAATTTTTCTGTATAATTTACTGTATTTTCTAAAAACATTTAAGACATGTTGGCATTGACAATAAGCAATATTTTGCTAGTAACTTAAGACAAAAGTAATGAAATTCTTTAGTAGTATTTTCTTTTGAAAATGTTAATTTTGTATCTTTCTCAAATACTGATAAATACTCGCCTAAATATATAGTGATGTTGAACAATTTGATCGAAGAACTCAGAATACTCGCCGCATCGATTTTAGAGGAGGAACAAGTATCTGATGTTGAATCAAGGCTAGATCAGGCTAGAAGCTTATATGAAAAACTTTTGATCCTTGATCATTTAAAAAAAGAATCAAAACAAGATGAGCTTGAACTAGTTGAAGAAGAGATTGAAAAGCCAATTTCTGAACAAGATGAGCTTGAACTAATTGAAGAAGAGATTGAAAAGCCAATTTCTGAGTTAAATATTGAGAATTCTGAGCCAGATCCTAAAGAGGATTTTAAAGAAGAGCTAAAAGAAGAATCAAAGCCTCTCGTGCAGGAAGAAGAGCCGCCCTTGAGCCTCAATGATTTATTTGTCCCAACTTTTGATGGAATAAAGGAGGATATGAGTCAAAAGGCTGAATTTAAGGATACAATTTCTTTAGATGAGACTGAAAAATTATTTCAGACTAAAAAAGAAGGGCCACGACAACTTTCTTTAAACGATAAATTAGTTGGTAGTAGCATACAAGTTGGCCTCAATGACAGAATTGCTTTTGTTAATAAATTATTCAATTTCAGCCAATCCGACTTTAATAAGGTTCTTAGTAGGCTCAATGATTGTAATTCGAAAGAAGAAGCCTTGAAATATTTTCAATATCAAGTGAAGCCAAACTATAATTGGAAGGGGAAAGAAGATCTTGAAGAGAGGATGGTAAGTCTGATTGAAAGAAAGTATTTATAACTAGTTGTTTTTCTTTTGTCTTCGTTCTTCTCTTTTTAATTGTCTTTTTTTCTTGTTAGCTTCTTTTTCAGTAGTCATTCCGAAGGGAGCAATTGTATTAACTATTCCACTTTGAAGGGTTTTCCATAGGATGTTTCCAAACCCTTTGTACAAAACACGATCAAATTTCATTGTTGCCACTCTCAGCTCTCCATTTTTGCTGGGATTCGATTTATGAACCAAATTGTTGACCGACCAACTTAAAAAACCATTTTTTTCAGTTTTCTTTTGCTTGAAAACTTCTGCCTCAAGATCATGATATAATAATTTCATCGTTCCTTGAGAATTATAATTATTAGCCGTTGCTTGAAAAGAAAGACTTTCAATCTTCCCCTTTAAAATTTTTAAGCCTATGGCAGGAATTATAGCAGAATCGTAATATCTCATTGGAGAGGCCCCTAAAAAACCGCTGAAATAAAATGTTTCTTGATTATTGGCAAGAGGCAGTAACATGTCAACGTGTAAATTAGCCTTCCCCATAAATTTTGAGCTTAAATCGATTTTTAATGGAGCTTTGCGATATTTCTTTATAGAACTCACATTAAATATGTTAACATTCAGATCATTCATAGTTGCTTTCATGAGAATATCCTTATGTTCTAATTTTTCTTCATAAATCAGTTTACTCTTTTCCATTGAAATTTTATGAATAAGCAGCGGTGTCTTCATTTCCTTAAGCAACTGGTGAGGAAATTTGGGCCTTTTGCTAAGATCAAAGGGCTTCCTTTTATCTTTATAGATTTCCAATGACATTTCTGACATTTTAATACTGTCCATGAAGAAACCTTTATTTTCAACTGCTTTTTCAAGGTCGAAATTATATATTTTGAGGTCCTTAATGGTTATATCAAATACATCTGTATTGTAGATATATGAATTCGCCAGAGTCAGTTTATTTACAAGAGGCTTGTACTTAAGATTTGAAATTTGCAAATATTCATCTCCAAAATGATATTTCAATGCATCTATTGAAAAACTATACTTTATGTTGGGAAAGTCAACTTTGACCCTAGTCATTTCAAATGATTCTGATTCTGGTGATAATTTGAAATAATTTTCAGATAACTCTTGCAATTTAAATCCAGTGACTTCAAAACTGAGTGGTTTATTTTCGAATGTAATTTTATTCGTATTTAAATCGATCAATTGCACTTTTAAATTCGTAATCTTAATTAGTGCTAATTGAAAACCCTCTAGTTCCTTGAGGTGAATAGAATCTAATACCAAGGGTTTTTTAGATGATTTTGAAGCTTGTTCTTTACCATTTGAAATTTGCTGATATAGAGGGTCATCAATGATTAGTTTATTTATCTTTAGTTTTTTGCCAAATATCAAAGGAGATAATTGTATGCCCCTTAGCTTAAGTCTTGAAATAGAAATTTTTTGTAAAGAACTCTTCCCCAGTTCGTTATTTTTTAATTTAACCATTGAGGAATCACTTGGGCCTAAATGAATTTCAAAAAAAACTAAAGAACGGTCAAAAAGACTAAACTTAGTCCTTTCTATAGATAGGTGAAGATTTTCTATATTTTGTTCTTCGAGTAATTCTGTTACTTTTTGAGAAATAATTCTTGAAGCAATGATACTTGCCAAAAGAACCAGGATCGCTAATCCGATTATTATTCCAAGCACAATTTTGTATTTCTTTTTGAATACCATGATTACAAGTAAAAGTTGTTTGGAATATTTGACATTGGTTTGATTGTTTCTATTAGTTAAGAGACTCTTTTAATAAGGCCAGGTTCTTTTTGTCGCTTCCGATAAATATATGATCATCAAAAATAATTACAGGGCGTTTAAGAAAGGTGTAATCACTTAATATCAATTGCTTGAAATCAACTTCTTCCAGCACTTCATTTTTTAAACCCATAGCGGCATATTTTTTGGCTCTCCGACTAAAAAGGGATTCATAACTTCCCGACAGACCTTGCATTTCTTCAAGTTGTTCCCTAGTTATTGCAGCAGTTTTTATTTCTTGAAATTCAAAACCATCAAGTGAAATTGACTTCATGATCCTTTTGCATGTATCGCAAGTTTGCAAGTAGTATATTTTTTTCATTTATTTTACTGACAGGGCCTAGTCTAAGCTTAAAGTTACTTATTTTTAAATAATTTTTGAACATATGGAAAAATTATTTGAAACGGCTTTATTTACTAGGATGTCTTTGTTAAAGGTATTAGAATCAAAGTCATACGATGAACTTGTCAGTATCCCAGAAAATTTTAGAAATTCAATTTTCTGGAACATAGCACACTTGTTGGTTACTCAGCAACTTCTTTGTTATAAATTGTCAGGTCTTGAAATCAAAATCGACAAAGATTTGGTTAGTAAATACGGAAAAGGAACAATTGCAACCAAGGAAGTAGAAGAATCAGACATAAAATATGTTAAGGATTTTTTATTACCTGCAATGAGGCAAACAGAAAAGGATTATCATGAAGGACTTTTCACTCAATTCACACCTTATATGACCAGTACTGGGATTGAATTAAGAAGTGTTGAAGATGCGATTAGTTTCAGTACACTTCATGACGGGATTCACCTCGGAATTGTATTATCATTAATGAAAATCGTTTAAATTATATCTTATGGAATTTAATACAAAAGCGATTCATGGGGGTCAAAAACATGATCCAAGCACAGGAGCAGTGATGCCTCCGATATATCAGACTTCTACATATGCACAGACTTCACCAGGAGACCACAAAGGATATGAATATTCTCGAACAGGAAACCCAACAAGAACTGCTTTGGAGAACTCCTTGTCTAGCATTGAAAATGGGAATTATGGTCTAGCATTTGCATCGGGCTTGGCCTCGATTGATGCGATCATGAAGTTACTTGAGCCCGGAGATGAGGTTATTTCGACAAACGATTTATATGGAGGTACATTTAGATTGTTCTCATCAATATTTAAGAAATATGGAATTAAGTTTCATTTTGTTGGGATGGAAAATATTGAAAATATCAAAGAATGTATTAATGATAAAACGAAAATAATTTGGGTTGAGTCACCGACCAATCCCATGTTAAACATCATTGACATTCGCAAATGTGCAGCACTTTCTAATAACAAGGATATTTTGTTAGTAGTTGACAATACATTTGCGACGCCTTATTTACAAATACCCCTGGATCTTGGTGCAGATATAGTCATGCATTCGGCAACAAAGTATTTAGGAGGGCATTCTGACGTGGTCATGGGAGCTTTAATTGTTAAAGACAAGAAACTTTCTGAAAAGTTATATTTTATTCAAAATGCAAGTGGTGCAGTGTGCGGACCAATGGATAGTTTTTTAGTCTTGAGAGGTATCAAGACACTGCATGTTCGCATGCAGAGACATTGTGAAAATGGAGCTGCTGTGGCACATTATTTAAAGTCGCATCCCAAGGTAGGCAAAGTGTATTGGCCAGGGTTTGAAGACCACCCTAATCATGAAATTGCAAAATCTCAAATGGCTGACTTTGGAGGAATGTTATCATTTAGTCTTAAGGGTGATAGATATGAGGATGCCATTAAAATTCTTGAAAACTTAAAAGTATTCACGCTTGCTGAATCTTTAGGGGGTGTTGAATCATTGAGTGGACATCCATCAAGTATGACACATGCGTCAATACCAAAAGAAGAAAGAGAAAAAACGGGAGTTATAGATTCTTTAATCAGATTAAGTGTAGGAATAGAAGCTGAAAGCGATCTGCTCACTGATCTGGAAAAGGCCTTGGAACTAGTCTAGTTTTTACCAAAAACGTAAATGACACCGGCATTAATAAAGACCATTGAATCATTACTTTTATTTCCAGGATCATCAGCTGCGTTTAGACCTTCAACAACATCTGAAAAATAATACTGATACCTGCCTTCTAAACTAAAATCAACCTTGTCTAATCCAAAACGTATACCTGCACCAGCAGATGCAGAAAATATATTTTCAGCATCCAAGAAAACAGCATTTTCTTGCCATTTATCTATCAATTCGGTATAAGGTTCTTCTTTCCCCTTCAAAGAAACGTCATCAACTAAGATGTCAGGTTGAGAATAACTGTAATGGATACCAACACTCACAAAAGGATTTATAGATCCTGAGCTTTGGTAGAAAGAGGCATAATCTTCTAATTCAAAAATATAGTACTCAAAATTTAATCCAGCATTATACAATTTTATTTGCGCCTTCATTGCATCTAACTTATCAGATGTCCCTGCTGGTTCAAAGCCTACATTGGTATTGTTCATATAAGACAATTCAGCTTTAAGTTTAAAGTGCTCACTGAAAAAAGATGAGCCACTACGCCAATTGTATTGACTTCCAAAAAATTTTAGATAATAGGAAAGACCAAATGCTAATGTCGCTTGACTCTGTGCTGAAAATTCAGTACTTAATCCCATGTCTGTTTGAAAAATTGCTGGACCAAAAAACACACCCAACTCACTACTAAAACTCGTCTGGGCTTTAGCGTTGGTCAGAAAGAAGAAAAGTAATACTACACAGAGTTTAGGTAAATGTCTCTTCATGGTTTAGTTAAAATTTTAGGTACAATTAAGCACAAATATAAAAAAGAAATTTCTTAAT
>CAYMKR010000031.1:0-14431 GCA_964390865.1 uncultured Flavobacteriaceae bacterium
GAAAGTATGCAATTAATAAACTTACCGTAAACTCAAAGAATTCGGATTTTGGAACCGCATTTTACGGTGAAGACAAATTAGTATTTGCTTCACCAAAGAAGGGAATTACTTTGGTTAACGATGTTTGGGTTGAAAATAATCAAAGATTTTTAGAACTTTTTATAGGGGATATTCTTCCAAATGGAGATCTGGAAAACGTAACGCTAATGAAAGGTGAGGTAAACACTCGCTATCACGAAGCTGATGTTGTTTTCACAAGAGATTTAAAGACTGTTTATTTTACAAGGAATAATTTCTACAACAAAAAATTAGCAAGAAGTGAGAAGGAGATGGCCAATTTAGCCATGTTTAAAGCATCTATTAATGAAAAAGGGGAATGGGTGAATATCATCCCAATGCCTTTTAACAATGTAGAATATTCTGTTGGACATCCAGCTTTAAGCCCGGATGAAAAAATTTTATATTTCATATCAGATATGCCTGGCGGTTATGGTCAAACAGATATTTTTAAGGTTGCTATAAATCAAAGTGGCTTTGGTAATCCTGAAAATTTAGGTTGGAAAATTAATTCAAATGCAAAAGAATTTTCACCTTTTGTAGATGGAGAGGTTCTTTATTTTTCATCTGATAAAGATGGAGGTATGGGTGGATTTGATGTATATGCAACCAGATTGGTTGATTATACGCCCGAACCTATATTGCTAAATGCACCAATCAACTCAAGTGCAGATGATTTTACTTTTATCATTAATTCTAAAACAAGAAATGGTTATGTTTCTTCAAACAGAAGTGGTGGAGATGGTGATGATGACCTCTATTCATTTATAGAAGAAGAAGCAGTTGTGTTTAAATGTACTCAATTAATTACTGGTGAAGTAAGAGATCAAAACACCACCGAGATTATTAGAGGAGCAGTTGTTGCTATAAAGGACCTGGATGGAAATATTGTCGAAGAAGTTGTTGTTGATGAAGAAGGTGTTTTCGAGCTACTCGCATATTGTGATACAAGTTATAAGTTAGAAGGAAGCAAAGAGGGTTATACCACACAAAGTAAATCGCTTACAACCTCAATGGAGGCTGATAAAAAATTAAAACTTTTAATTTTATTAGGAACGGGAGAAATTCTTGAGCAAGCTGAAGCACCAGTCGCTATTGAAGAAGAGAAGCCGGAAGGACTTCCTGAAGTTTTACCGGAAGAGATTGTAAAGGTTAGACCTAGTACGTACGTAGTAAATATAGAACCAATCTATTTCGAACTGAATTCTTCATACTTAAATAAAGATGCAAAAATTGAATTGGATAAGGTGATCGAATTGATGGGTAAATACCCAGATATGATCATTGAGTCAGGATCTCACACTGATTCACGAGGAATTGTTGGTTACAACACTTGGTTGTCAACTAGAAGAGCGTCTTCAACAGTAAATTATATTATAGATAGTGGCGTTGATCCTAACAGAATTACAGGTAAGGGATATGGTGAAACTCAACTCATCAATGGATGTTCGGATGGTGTAGAATGCACCGAAGCTCAACACGCAATGAATAGGCGTACCGAATTTGTCATCATAAAAATGTAGTCATTTCAAATACTAAAAGCCAACGAATTTCGTTGGCTTTTTAATAAAGTATTATTAATATATGAAAAGTTTATTTTCAATAGTATTTCTATTGTTTTCCATTGTGGGGTATTCACAGCTGACAGCTGCTCAGTACCAGATAAAAAGTCTTGAGGCGAATTCAGAAAATGGAGACTTTGGGACTACTTTTTATGGCAAAGATAGAATCGTATTTTCTTCTTCAAGAAAGAATGGAATATCAAATAAAACATGGGAAGGGAATGACCAACCTTTTCTAGATCTTTACATTGGAAACGTAGAAGAGGATGGTGAGATAACAAGAGTCAGACCATTTTCAAATGCCGTGAATTCAAAGTACCATGATGCCATGGTAGCCTTTTCACCTGATCTTTCGGAAATATATTTTACTTCGAATAACTATATGGATGGTAAAGTAAGATCGAGCAATCTAAAAATATTCAGAGCCAACGTAGGTGTTTCAGGTAGTAGGACCAACGTACAAACTCTGACCATAAATAATGATAAATTTAGTACGGGCCATCCTTTTGTATCCAAAGATGGAAAGAAACTCTATTATATATCTGATATGCCCGGAGGAATGGGAGGGACTGATATTTATGTAGTCACAATTAACAATGGACATTACGGGGCACCAAAAAATCTGGGGCCAACCGTAAACTCGAAGTACAAAGAATATTCACCCTATGTAGATGGGGATATCTTATACTTTTCTTCTAACAAACCAGGTGGAGAAGGAGGATTTGATATTTATATGACAAAACTTGACGGTTCTATAGAAGAACCAATTCATCTTGGAAAGCCAATGAATAGTAAAGGAGATGATATTTCTTTTATCATTAATCGTATAACACAAAGAGGCTATTTTTCTTCAAATAGAAGAGGAGGTAAGGGAGATGATGATATTTATTCCTTCAAAGAATTAACCGTTAACCCAATTTGTGATCAGGTCATTCAAGGTGTTGTTGTTGACGCTAAGACGGGTCATCCTTTGCCACAAGCTTTTGCAGCTATATATAATAGTAAAGGAGAAAAGGTTAGACGAATAGAAACATTAAATGATGGGGAATTCTTCTTTAAAGTGAAGTGCGGAGAGAATTACAAAATTGGAGGTGATAAATATGGTTATTTTGAGGCGGATACAACTTTTACTACCTCAAGAGAGAATACCTTCCAGAACATGATAAAAATAAGATTAAAGGAAAAAGAATTTTTAAAGGTAAATGGCAAGGAAATTCTTAATGTAAAATCAATTGAGTTTGAGTTAAACAAGGCGGATATCGCTAAAAGTTCTTACGAGAACTTAGCTAAAGTGGTAAGACTGTTGGAGAAATTTCCGGAAATGATCATTCAATTTGGAGCCCATACAGACGCCAGAGGTGGCGATGGTTATAATATGTGGCTTTCACAGAAAAGAGCCTCTGAAACCGTACGATATTTGATTGGATTAGGTGCTGACCCTAGAAGGATTACTGGAAAAGGCTTTGGTGAAACCAAATTGATAAATGAATGTTCTAATAATGTAAAATGTACAGAGGTACAACATCAGCAAAATAGAAGAACAGAATTTGTAGTGATTAAAAAATAGCTTCCTTAAAATCAGTAATAAAAAGTTAAGCATCACGCCTAGGCGTGATGCTTTTTTGTTGCTAATGAGCGAAAATTTTAAGAAAATATGTACTTTTGCGGCTTTAATAGAATTTAAAAGAAAACATGAGTCAGACTTTTAAAGAATATAAGGGATTGAATCTTCCGAGCATTGCCGATAAAACTCTCGAATTTTGGGAGGAGAATAACATATTCGAACAAAGCATTAGCTCAAGAGAAGGGAAGGAGGCCTTTATATTTTTTGAAGGCCCACCTTCAGCAAACGGACTTCCTGGCATACACCATGTTATGGGTAGAACCATTAAGGATTTATTTTGCCGATATAAAACGCTTAAGGGATTTCAAGTTCAACGAAAAGCAGGATGGGATACACACGGTTTACCAATTGAATTAGGTGTTGAAAAGGAGCTTGGTATTACAAAGGAAGATATAGGAAAAAAAGTTAGTGTTGAGGAGTATAATCAAGCATGTAAAAAAGCTGTTTTGCGATACACTGATGTTTGGGAAGAATTGACCAAAAAGATGGGCCATTGGGTTGACATGAACGACCCTTATGTGACTTATAAGCCCAAGTATATGGAGACTCTTTGGTGGTTGCTAAAAGAGCTTTATCAGAAAAATTTACTTTACAAGGGGTACACAATTCAACCATATTCACCAAAAGCAGGTACAGGTCTTAGTTCACATGAATTAAACCAACCTGGAACATACCAAGACGTTACTGATACAACTGTTGTAGCCCAGTTTAAGTCAGTCAAAGACACCTTACCTGAGCATTTTCAAACACTTGAAGGAGATGTATTTATTTTGGCTTGGACAACAACACCATGGACCCTTCCGTCAAACACAGCTCTGACAGTTGGAAAGAAAATAGATTATGTAATTGTAAGTACTTATAATCAATATACATTCAAGCCTGTTAATGTGGTATTGGCAAAAAAACTTGTTGCCTATCAAATGGGGAAAAAGTTTCGAGAGGTTCAGAATAATGAAGATTTATTAGGATATAAAGAAGGAGATAAAACAATTCCTTACATGGTGATGGCAGAATGTAAAGGTGCAGATCTTGTTGAATCAAGGTATGAACAATTACTACCTTATGCCTTACCATATCAAAATGCAGAAAATGCATTTAGAGTAATTGCAGGAGACTTTGTTACGACAGAGGATGGGACTGGAATTGTACATACAGCTCCAACTTTTGGTGCAGATGATGCATTGGTTGCCAAACAAGCCAAACCAGAGGTGCCTCCGATGCTAGTTTTGGATGCTAAGAACAATCCTGTTCCTTTGGTTGATTTACAGGGGAAATTTATTTCCCTTATGGGAGAACATGCTGGAAAATATGTGAAGAATGAGTATTACGACGATGACAAACAACCAGATCGATCTGTTGATGTAGAATTGGCTATCAAGCTAAAAGAAGACAATAGGGCATTTAAAGTTGAAAAATACAAACACAGTTATCCAAATTGCTGGAGAACTGATAAACCTATCCTTTATTATCCTTTAGATTCTTGGTTTATTAAAGTAACAGAGAAGCGAGATAGAATGTATGACCTTAATCAGACGATTAACTGGAAACCCAAATCAACGGGAGAAGGAAGATTCGGAAACTGGTTACAGAATGCTAATGATTGGAATTTGTCAAGGTCCAGATTTTGGGGTACTCCATTGCCTATTTGGAGATCTAAAGATGGATCAGAAGAAATTATTATTGGTTCAGTTGAAGAACTCAAGACAGAAATGAAAAAATCTGTTGAAAAGGGCTTTATGGCGAAAGATATTTTTGATGATTTCGTCATTGGGGACATGAGCGAGGAGAACTATGACAAGGTTGATCTGCACAAGAATATTGTAGATCAAATTATATTGGTTTCTCAGTCAGGGCAAGCCATGAAAAGAGAATCTGATTTGATCGATGTTTGGTTTGACTCTGGTGCTATGCCATATGCCCAGTGGCATTATCCATTCGAGAATAGTGATAAAATTGATAAAAAAGGATTTTATCCAGCTGATTTTATTGCGGAAGGGGTTGATCAGACCAGAGGTTGGTTTTATACTTTACATGCCATCGCAACTATGAATTTTGATAGTGTTGCTTATAAAAACGTAGTGTCAAACGGACTTGTTCTAGATAAGAGTGGTAAAAAAATGTCCAAAAGATTAGGGAACGCCGTCGATCCATTTGAAACCATGAAAAAATATGGTCCGGATGCAACAAGGTGGTATATGATTTCAAATGCCAATCCTTGGGACAACCTTAAATTTGACATAGAAGGTATAGATGAAGTAAGAAGAAAATTTTTCGGGACATTATACAACACCTATTCTTTTTTCTCACTATATGCAAATATTGATAAATTCTGTTATGCAGAAGCCGAGATTGATATTAAGGAAAGACCTGAAATTGATCGTTGGGTGCTGTCTGAATTAAATTCATTGATCACTAAAGTTGATAGTTATTATGAAGACTATGAACCAACGAAAGCCGCAAGAGCAATTCAAGGTTTTGTAGGTGAAAATCTTAGTAATTGGTATGTAAGACTTTGTAGAAGAAGATTTTGGAAAGGTGAATATCAGAAAGACAAGATTTCGGCTTATCAAACACTTTATACATGTTTGCTAACTATTTGTAAAATGGCATCTCCAATTGCGCCTTTTTTTATGGATAATCTGTATAGAGATTTAACAAAAAACGTTTCTGATAATAAATTAAGTTCTGTACATTTGGGTGAATTTCCAAAACCTGACAGTGCCTTGATTGATCCGTCTCTGGAAAGAAAGATGCATAAAGCACAATCGATTTCATCGATGGTATTGTCTCTAAGGAAAAAGGAAATGATTAAAGTTCGCCAGCCCTTGCAAAAAATCATGATTCCTGTTACGGATGAACAAGATAAATTGGATATTGAGGCTGTTTCGAGTTTGATTATCTCAGAAGTGAATGTGAAAGAAATAGAGTTGTTACATGACGCTTCTGGAATATTGATAAAAAACATCAAGCCAAATTTCAAAGTGCTTGGACCTAAATATGGAAAAGAGATGAGATTTGTTGCACAGGCGATTAGCGGCTTGTCTGATGAAGAGATTGGAACCATTGATCGTGAAGGTGAAATTTTGATTAAAATCAATGGGAAAGAGGAGAAACTCCTATTGGAAGAAGTTGAAATTACAACTCAGGATATAGAAGGATGGTTAGTTGCAAATCAAGGCAATTTAACCGTTGCATTAGACGTTTCTATTACAGAAGAGTTAAAGAATGAAGGAATAGCCAGAGAATTGGTTAATAGAATTCAAAATTTAAGAAAGGAAAGTGGTTTAGAGGTTACAGACAAGATAACACTTTACATTAAGAGGGACGGAGTAATAGACAAGGCAGTGGAATTAAATGCCGAGTATATTAAAAATGAAACACTAACAAAAGATTTAATATTAAAAGAAGAAGTTGAAAATGGGAATGATATTGTATTTGATCAAGTAAATACAGTATTGTTTTTAGAAAAAGTTTAGAGATGAGCGATAATAAAGTGAGATATTCGGATCAAGATTTAGCAGAGTTTAAATTGATCATAGAAGAAAAAATCAAACATGCACAGCATGACTTAAGTTTGATTGAAAGTACATTTAAAAATGACAGTAATAATGGTACGGATGATACTTCACCTACCTTTAAGGCTTTTGAGGAAGGATCGGAGACCATGTCAAAAGAAGCAAATGTTCAGTTAGCAATTCGTCAAGAGAAATTTATCAGAGATTTAAAGAACGCGCTGTTAAGAATTGAAAACAAATCTTATGGAATTTGCAGAGTTACTGGGAAATTAATTAAAAAGGAACGGTTAAAATTAGTTCCTCATGCTACACTAAGTATAGAAGCGAAAAACCAACAGTATTAGAAGTATTATCAGATATTGCAGATTAAAAGGATCGTGTTTATGGGTCCTTTTACTGCTTTCTTTCTATACCTACGGCCAAAAGATTGTCGAAAAAAGAATTAGTTCAAATCTTGACAAAATTGTTATAGAATTTGACCTGATAGACCATATACAATTATTCAATACCAATAATGATTCTGAGATCATTGTACGTGCAGAAGGTTCGGTACAAATTCCAAGTTATCAATTGAAGGAGAATAATGGGCATGTTTTAATAAAAGACAATCAACCATTTGTTGCAGATAAAGAATTTGACGAAGATAAGGTATGCAGCGTGCAACCTAATTACACCTCTTATCAGATTTACATTCCCAAAAATAGAATTTTATTTGTTTCTTTTATAGAAGGGAATTTTTATGCAGAGAATTATAAGGGAGAAATAAACCTCAAAGTCGAGGATGGAATTTTAAAGTTGAATAATATAACTGAGGATACCAATATTCAATTAAATTCTGGAAGTATTTTTATACATAACATCCAAAACACAAAAATTGATGCAGAAACGAATTTGGGTATCTTGATGACTGATTTACCTGTTGAATCAACAATTACATCTAGAAAGAAATTGATTCAATCTGCTGAAGACCCTAGTAGCTCATTAATAATTAGAGCAATTATGGCTAATATATATTTGTATGGATCAAAAGGTTAATTTTTAGTATTATTGTATCGCTTAAAAAAAGGATCCAATTAGTAAGACCAAATAAAAGAAATTTGTGAAAAGAGCAATTATTATAATTATCATCATACTTCTGATAGATCAGGTTTCAAAGATCTACATCAAGACGAATTTTGTCTTGAGTGAAGAGATCAAGGTTTTTGGACTTGACTGGTTTAGAATTCATTTTTTAGAAAATAATGGAATGGCCTGGGGTAAGGAGTTTGGTGGTAAGTCAGGAAAACTATTTCTAACCTTGTTCAGATTAGTTGCAATAGGTGGAATTGGCTATTGGTTATATGATGCGGTTAAAAACAATGCCCATAAAATTTTAATAACGGCCATCGCTCTTATTTTTGCGGGTGCTTTAGGGAATATTATAGATTCAGTTTTTTACGGAATTTTCTTTAGTGACAGTTATAGGGAGGTAGCTACCTTTCTGCCAGCTGAGGGTGGTTACAATTCATTGTTCTACGGAAAAGTCGTAGATATGCTCTATTTCCCTATTGTAGATACGATCCTTCCGGATTGGATACCCAGTATTAGTTTTGATTTTCCCGATTGGTTACCTGTTGTTGGCGGAGATCATTTCTCTCTTTTTGAAAATCGAAATATGACATTTTTTGATCCTGTGTTTAATATAGCAGATACTGCAATTAGTTCAGGTGTTGGACTATTAATCCTTTTCAATAAGACAATATTTCCTAAGAACAAACCTAATACTTCTGAAATTATCTCAGAAAAACACGATTTAGATTAGTCTGGTTTCATTCGCTCTTTAAGCGCATCGATTAGTTGGAGCAGGTTATCTATTTCAACATGATCCATAATTACGACTTTATACCACTTGTTATTTTCGCTGTGTTGTTCTGGTACTAAATCAAACTTTTCAGCTAAGTCCTTAGGCACATGCGAAGAATATATGGTTACTATATTCATGTGCTCATTTCTAAAATAGGGAATACTCATCTGGTCAAGCTGTTTGCAAAACCAATTCGTTCTCATTAATAAAACACTAATCTTCTCATACCAACCATAGGGTCCGTAAGTAAAAAGGATCATATACACAGCAATGGCATTGGCACCAGACCGACTTCCACATAGTGTAAGGTCCATTCCTTCAACATATTCGGCTTCCTTAGTTAGTACATTTTCAATCAGCCCTTTTCTAGTCAAATAAACACCAGTTCCATAAGGGGCCTGCAACATTTTATGAGCATCAATGGTAATAGAAGACACTTTAGGGTTTGAAAAATTAATGTTGGATTTCAAATTACTAAATGGATATACAAAACCTCCATAAGCCCCATCAATATGTAGTTTATAATCAAGGTTCATTGCTTCAAGAAGATTGGTATAAATATCTGGATCATCAACTGAACCAAACATAGTAGTCGCCAAATTGGCAATAACTATAAAATATTTTTTGCCTTGAGAAACAGCTTCTTTAATTATTTTTTCAAGGGCAATAGGATCAATAGTCCTGTCTTCAAATTTAACAGGAACTTGTAAAAGATCTAGGCTAAGAATGTTAGAAGCCTTAGGGATGGAATAGTGGGTGTCTTCAGAAGCAAGGATGGCGATTTCAGAATTTTTTGCATCAAGCTTATGGTTATAAAAGTTTCTAAATACCCATATGGCTTGAATATTGGCTTCTGTTCCGCCGGGAGCAATGTATCCATCAAACTGCTCATCTTCCATTTTAAAAACGTCAACTGCTAGTACCTGTAAGACCTCACGTTCAATTTCCTGAGTCCCCTTAAAAGCACTTTCAGAGGATCCAAATGTATGACATCCAATATGATTCGGATTTGCGACATATGTTTTTAAAGTTGGAGCATCTTTTAAAAAAGGAGCATCGCTGTAAAATACTTTGTCGTCAAGTTTTGAAGCTGGGTAGCCAAGTGAAGTGTCATTTTCAAAATCAACATTTTCAGTAAGAGCTTCCTCAATTCTAGATTGAAGTTTGTTATGGCTAATTTTTTTCCAATATTTCATATCCTTGAATATTAAAAACGTATTTTTATGTTTTCAAACGTTGCTGTAAAAATACAAATTACTTAGGGATAAAGTCATGATAAACAAGGCTTATGGAAGGGTAATTGTGTTTTTGTTAAATTGATAGGGTTTTAATTTTTATCTATTCAATCATGGTTTTATTCACTATCAGAAATGTGATAAAAATAAAATTTATATCTAAAAAATATTGAATTCAGAATGCAGAACCTACCGGTTTCAAAGAAATTTTTTTGAAGTCATTTCAATAGCAGACTTTGAAGCGCAAATTTACGTTAGATTATAGGATAAAATTGTTAAGTAGAATCAAATAGTTGGAATTAGAAGTTCAAATAAAATCACTCCCAAATTCGCCTGGTGTATATCAATATTTTGATCGTACAGATAAACTATTATATATAGGAAAGGCCAAAAACCTGAAAAAGAGAGTAGCCTCTTATTTCACAAAGAACCATGAGAATGGAAAGACTCGGGTTTTAGTAAAAAAAATAGCGAGTATTAAGCATATTGTAGTTGAAACTGAAACAGATGCACTTTTGCTTGAGAACAATCTAATCAAAAAATACCAACCCAGATATAATGTGCTCTTAAAGGATGATAAGACCTATCCATGGATATGCATTAAAAACGAATCATTCCCAAGGGTTTTTTTGACAAGAAATGTTTGGAAGGATGGATCAGAGTATTACGGTCCTTATACTTCAGTAAAAACAGTACGAGCCATACTATCTCTGATAAAAGAGTTGTATCCTTTGCGCAGTTGCGCTTATAACTTATCATCTGAAAACATACAGAATCAGAAATACAAGGTCTGTTTAGAGTTCCATATCAAAAATTGCAAAGGAGCTTGTGAAGGTCTTCAAACAGAAGGGTCATATGATCAGGACATCAAAGAAATCCGAAATATTATCAAGGGGCAATTTAAATCGTCCTTAAAAAGATTTGAGAAACTCATGTTTGACTTTGCGGAAAGAGCAGAGTTCGAAGAGGCGCATAAGATTAAGGAAAAAATTGAAATGTTGTCAAATTATCAGGCAAGGTCGACCGTTGTAAATCCTTCCATTACAAATGTTGATGTGTTTAGCATTGTGTCAGATGAAGTATTTGCCTATATCAATTTTCTAAAAATCACAAATGGAGCGATAATTCAATCGCATACGGTAGAGATCAAAAAGAAATTAGATGAAGATGACAAAAGCTTACTTGAACTAGCCATAGTAGAGATTAGAGATAGATTTAAATCTACTTCAGCGGAGTTATATACGGCAATTCCCGTAGACATTGGTAAAATTGTAAAAGTAACCGTTCCTAAGCAGGGAGATAAAAAGAGGATTGTCGAACTATCGGTTCGCAATGCGAAATATTTTAGGCAAGAACGATTTAAGCAAATTCAAATTGTGGATCCAGACAGACATACAAAACGTATTATGGCTCAAATGAAAAAGGATCTTCGGCTTAATGAAGAGCCAAGGCACATTGAGTGTTTTGATAATTCAAATATTCAAGGAAGCCACCCGGTGGCAGCTTGTGTTGTTTTTAAAAATGGCAAACCAGATAAAAAGGAATACAGACATTTTAATATAAAAACGGTGGAGGGCCCCGATGATTATGCATCTATGGAAGAAGTTGTTCACCGAAGGTATAAAAGGCTTTTAGAAGAAGAAAGTGACCTGCCTCAACTAATTGTCATAGATGGTGGGAAAGGGCAGTTATCATCAGCGTTAAAAAGTTTAGATGTGCTTGGCCTGAGGGGAAAGATAGCAATCATAGGGATTGCTAAAAGATTAGAGGAAATTTATTACCCAGGAGATTCAATTCCCTTGTATTTAGATAAGAAATCAGAGTCCCTTAAAATTATTCAACAACTCAGAAATGAGGCACATAGGTTTGGCATTACTCATCATAGAAATAAAAGAAGTAAGAGCGCAATCAACAGCGATCTTTCAAATATAAATGGTATCGGAGAGAAGACGGTTTTAGCACTTTTGAAAAAATTTAAATCAATTAAGAGGTTAAAAACTGCAACGTTTGACGATCTTGAACAACTTATAGGTAAGGACAAGGCTACAAAAGTGAGCCAACATTTTAAAATCGAACAGTCTCCAAAATCGACTTTATGAAGTATTTCCTTTTTGTTTTTTCATTATTAAGCATGAATTTGTTCTATGCCCAAGAATCTCCCGAGCCTAAGAAGGATATCAAAGTAGGTTTGGTGCTAAGTGGAGGAGGGGCTAAAGGGTTTGCACATATTGAAGTATTAAAACAATTGGAAGAGGCCGGTGTAAGAATTGATTATATCGCTGGTACAAGCATGGGTGCTATCATTGGGGGATTATATGCTTCGGGATATAATGCGAAAGAATTGGACTCAGTTTTACACGTGCATGATTTAAACGGTTTGGTAAGGGATGATCTACCAAGGGAAGTTTCATCATTTTATCAGAAGGAAAATGATGGAAAATACGCGATATCTCTGCCACTTGTAAAAGGAAAAATTGAATTGCCTTCAGCGGTTTCATCAGGGCAAAACGCTTTTAATATATTTTCCCAGCTTACTGAGCATGTTCATGGAGTTGATGATTTTAGCAAATTAAGTATTCCTTTCTTCTGTATTGCCACAAATCTTGAAACGGGAGAAGAGGTAGTTTTGGATAAAGGATTTCTTCCTGAAGCAATTAGAGCCAGTGGTTCATTTCCTGGCTTATTGACTCCGGTTGAAGTAAATGGAAAAGTACTAGTAGACGGAGGTCTTGTAGATAATTTTCCGGTTGAAAAAATGAAGGAGAAAGATGTCGATTATATTATAGGCGTAAATGTATCAGGAGGATTGAAAGATATTAAAAATTTGAATTCTTTACCTGAAATATTGATGCAAATAGCTGGTTTTCAGATGTATAATAAATGGCAGGATAAAATTGAATTGTGCGATTTATACATCAGGCCAGACTTAGTTGATTTTACTTCTTTTTCTTTTGATCAGAGTGAAGAGATAATGAAAAGAGGAGAGCTAGCCATGATGAAAGTGAAAGATACTTTAGAGGCGCTCGCAGCTAGTCAAAAAAAAGAGTTTGATCATAGGTCTATTAAATCTTATCCAAGCAGTGATGAATTTATGATTAAAGAGATACTCATCAAAGGTAATAGGAATTATACTGATAATTATTGTATTAAAAAGCTGGGTTTGAAAAAAAACGAACTCATTGACCGAAAAGATTTTATAAGAGGTATTGATGTCTTATCAGCTACAGGAAATTTTGAAAGTATATTATATAAATTCACACCGGTTGAAGGTGGAACCAAAGTTGAGTTTGAGATTATTGAAAACAGGGAAGAGACATTGATTCAATTTGGAGCTCATTACGATGATTTATATAAAACAGGAATCTTAGTAAATTTAACAAACAAGCATTTGTTTTTTAAGAATGATTTTATATCTGCTGATTTTGTAGTTGGAGACAATATCCGATATAATATTGACTATTTTTATGACAATGGTTTTAACTGGAGTTTTGGATTGAATACAAGGTATAATACCTTCAAGTCGGATGTAGTTACAAGTACACTTCCAGTAACCAAATCAGCTGGGCAACTAGACACAGGTTTAAAGATTCCAATTCGCTATGTTGATTTTACTACAAGGTTGTTTCTGCAATCAACGATAAAAGATCGCTGGGCATTTAGGGTAGGACTAGAGCATAAATTTTTAAACTCTTTTGCTGATGAGATTGTTGATAATGAAACCAATAGGATTTATTTTGAAAGAAGCCATTTTTTAAATGCCTTTGGAAAGATTATGTTAGATACTTATGACACGAAGTCTTTTCCGAAAAAAGGTATTTTTTTAAACACTGAATACCTTCTCTACGGTGTTTCAAGTGACTATAATGAAAATTTTTCGACATTTTCACAATTGTCAGGAAGGGTTGGTTTTGCACATACTTTTTTTACTAAACTCACACTTCATTTGCTTTCAGAAGCGGGTATTACTCTTGGTAGTAATGACAACGGTATTCTTGATTATCATCTCGGAGGTTATAATGAAAACTACATCAACACTTTTGTTCCTTTTTATGGTTATGGATTCGCTGAGTTAAATGAATCCGCTTTTTTAAGAACGGTACTTACAGTTCGTTATGAATTGTTTAAAAAGAACTATCTGTCTTTCACAGGAAATTTTGGAAGAATCAATGATGATATATGGAATGATGGGAGAATCTTTGAAGAGACCAGAACAGGTTATGCAGCAGGTTATGGCATCAATACAATCATCGGTCCGGTTGAATTATTATATTCGTGGAGTCCTGATATCAATCAAGATTATTGGTATATCAATGTAGGGTTCTGGTTCTAGAACAAAAAAAAACCGAGCTTAGCTCGGTTTTAATCTTATAATATAACTTCTTTAGGGTCTGACTTACTCCTCAACCACATTTTCAATCTGGTCACTAAATAAAAGAGTATTGGTACCACTACCAAAGTTAAAAACGTTGCTACGAATAAACCATATATTACGGTCCATGCTAAAGGCCCCCAAAACACTACGTTATCTCCTCCAAAATAGATTTGTGGGTCTAACTCTGTAAATAGGGTATAGAAATTTATATTGAATCCAATGG
>CAYMKR010000032.1:0-14081 GCA_964390865.1 uncultured Flavobacteriaceae bacterium
ATTTTATACTTTCGCCTCTCTTAAAAAGAAGATTCAGCACTTGCCGAATTTGAGAGTGCAAATTTAAATAATATTTTTAAATCTCAAACATTATTTTAGTTATTTTAAGTAAAAAAAAATAATATGAATAAAATTGCTTCCGTTTTAATGCTATCATTTCTCTTTTTTATGAATGCATGCGGTAATAAGTATCAATTACAATTGGAATCTCCAAAGAGCATACAGATTGATAAGCCTCTAAAAATAAGTGTAAAAGAGAAAAGTGGGAATCCTATTGATTCTATTCAATACTTTATTAATGGTAAATTGATAGAGAATAATGATGGTTTTGACATCAATGGATTTAAATTAGGAAAACAAGCCATTTCAGCAACTATTTTCTATGAAGGCAAGAGTAAAAAACTGAACAATACGGTTTACTTTTTGAATGATACTCCACCGGTGGTGTATACTTATGACGTTATCAATGAGTATCCCCATGATAATAAGGCATTCACTCAAGGCTTTGTTTATCACAATGGTTATTTTTATGAAAGCACCGGGCAGAATGGTAAATCTACTTTAAGAAAGACTGAAATAACAACAGGTAAGGTTCTACATAAGATAGATATAGATAAACAATATTTTGGAGAGGGTATAACCATAAAAGATGGGAAAATTTATCACTTGACCTGGAGGAAAAAAATCGGTTTCGTTTATGACCTTGCAAGTTTTAAGCTTGAAAAAACTTTTGATTACGGTCAAAGTAAGGAGGGTTGGGGCTTGACACATAATAATGACTTTCTGGTTAAAACTGATGGTACCGAGCGCATGTGGTTTATAAACCCAGAAACATTTGAGGAGGTTCGTTATATTGAGACCTATACCAATAAAAGAAAAGCAGAAAAGCTGAATGAATTAGAGTTTGTAAAAGGTAAAATATATGCCAATATCTGGCAGCAAAACTCCATTTTAATTGTTGAACCTTCAACAGGTGCCATAGAAGGTATTGTAAGTTTGAAAGGTCTACAATCTAAAGCTGGGCAAAAAGGTGAAGATAATGTTCTAAATGGTATTGCATATGATGCCGAGAATGACCGTTTATATGTTACGGGTAAAAATTGGAACAAGGTTTTTGAGATCAAATTGATTGAAAAGTAAATAAAATGTTGCGTTATATAGTCCTAATTGTTTTCGGTTTCTTAGCATTGCATTCATGTAATGATGAGATCTTTGACACCAGGCCAAGCACTGGTGAACTAATTTTTTCACGAGATACTGTCTTTCTTGATACTGTTTTTTCTAACATAAGCTCGAGTACAAGGGCTTTTAAAATATACAATAAAGGTAGTAGTCATATTAATATCCCATTTATCAGTTTAGGAAGAGGACAACAATCATTTTATAGACTTAATGTAAATGGACAGCCGGGTAAGTCTTTTGAAAATATTGATATTTTGCCGAATGACAGTATTTATGTTTTTGTAGAGGCCACTATAGATTTTTCGAAAGTGACAAGCCCAATTTATACTGATTCGATAGTATTTGATCAGGGAGTGAATCAACAAGATGTCAAATTGGTAACTTTAGTTCAGGATGCATATTTTTTATTTCCAGAGAGAGATGCACAAGGAATCAAGGAGAAGATTGTTATAGGAGTTGATGATGATGGTGAGGAGATGGCTGTAGAGGGCTTTTATTTGGAAGGTAATGCAACTTGGACCAATGAGAAACCATATGTTATATACGGATATGTTGGTGTAAACAAGGGGAATACCCTTACGATTGAAAAAGGAGCAAGGGTTTATTTTCACCAAAATTCTGGGCTTTTGGTTGAAAAAGAGGCAAGCCTTAAAATTAATGGGACTTTGAATGAAAAAGTTATTTTTCAAGGGGATAGACTGGAACCATTCTATGAGGATGTTGCAGGTCAATGGGGTACCATATGGTTAAGACCGGGGAGTAAGGATCATACAATCAATCACGCTATTATCAAGAATAATACTATAGGGGTTTTAATGGACTCTTTGGGTGGATCAGAAGAACCAACCCTAAGAATTGATAATACAGAAATTTACAATACTTCCAATTTTGGTTTGTTTGGAAGAGCAACACATATTGTCGGATCAAATTTAGTAATTGGAAACAATGGGAAGTCTTCACTGGCATGTATATTAGGGGGTTCTTATAACTTTACCCATGCAACCTTTGCCAATCATTGGTCGGGAAGTATAAGGAATTCGCCGGCAGTATTTGTCAGTAATTTTGAATTAGTATCAAGTGCCAACGCAGGAGATGAATTAATTGTCAATGATCTCGTAGCTGCTAATTTTTCTAATTGTATCATTGAAGGTAATCAAAGTGTTGAGTTTGTTCTTCGGGAAAATATGGAGGCAGGATTTAATTTTAATTTTAAGAATAATTTATTGCGTTTTTTTGATCCTGGGGGTAATTTTTCGAATGATCCTTTGTATGATTTTGAAGACACATCTAAATACCAGGAGAATATATTCAATGGAGAGCCTGACTTCAAGGATGTGAATGAAAATCAACTTATTATAGGAGACGTTTCGGATGCCAATGGAAAGGCAGATCTTCCTGCCGCTCAAAAGGTTCCTTTTGATATTTTGGGTGTAAATCGAATTTCTTCACCTGATATTGGTGCCTACCAGCATGTGATTTTCGAGTAATAGATTGATGAAAATCTAATTCTTATAAATAATACCATCTTTCATGACAAATACAACATCCTCAAGGGTTTTGATGTTTTGAGTAGGGTCTTCATTTACAGCAATGATGTCAGCAAAATTCCCTTTTTCAATTGAGCCTATTTTCTCGTTTTTAAGGAGAAGTGCATTGACTATTGTAGCTGATTGAATAGCGTGCATTTCTGTCATGCCTACCTCTACCATATAGCCAAATTCCTTACCGTTTATTCCATGAGGAAATACGCCTGCATCTGTGCCAAAGGCAATTTTCACTCCCTTTTTATAGGCTTTGGCAAAAGTCCCTTGAATTTTTGGTCCAATTGCTAAAGCTTTAGGAACAATGATGTCCGGGTAATATCCTTGCAGTTTAGCCTTTTCGCTAACTTCTTTGCCAGCTGTTAGGGTTGGAACATAATACACATCATGTTCTTTCATCATTTCCATGGTTTTATCACTCATAAGAGTTCCATGTTCTATGGTTTTAACACCTCCTAAAATAGCGCGTTGCATGCCTTCGTCGCCATGTGCATGGGCCGCCACATGCATGTCATAATCTTTGGCTGTTTCGCATATCGCTTTAATCTCCTCAATTGTGAATTGTGGGTTTTGTCCAT
Source organism: uncultured Flavobacteriaceae bacterium (assembly GCA_964390865.1). Classification (GTDB taxonomy): domain Bacteria; phylum Bacteroidota; class Bacteroidia; order Flavobacteriales; family Flavobacteriaceae; genus Lutimonas. The sequence goes on from CAYMKR010000032.1 coordinate 3,302, forward strand.
TTTTCGCCATACTTAAAACGCCGCCAGTTGCAGTTATTTTAATAAGATCTGCACCGTTCTTATACCTTTGTCTGACCGCTTTTTTTGCGTCATCAACACCATTGACAACACCTTCGGCTGGCCCGGGATCTCCCATTAATTCTTTTCTCATCCCTACTGTGTGATCTGCATGCCCTCCGGTTGTTGCCAAAGCCTTACCGGCAGTGTACACTCTTGGCCCTTCAACGAAACCTTGATTTATGGCATTTCTAAGAGAAATATTGGCTCCACTGCCTCCTAAATCTCTAACAGTAGTAAACCCTGCCAGGAGCGTTTTTTTACCATAAAACCCTGCTCGCAATGCTCTGTCGGATGTGTTAAGCGTAAACTTTTGTAAATAGGACTTAGGATTTGATTCTCCCTCTAGGTGTACATGCATGTCTATTAATCCCGGAAGAACAGTTTTATTTTTAAGGTCAATAAGGATATCTTGATCAGAACTAGTTGTTTTAAATCCTTTTTCGACACTTTTGATCATATTGCTTTCAACTATAATGGTCATGTTGTCAAGTACCTTTCCATTTTTTGTATCTATTAATTTTCCACATTGAATATAGGTACTTTGACTTGAGACAAAAGAAGTGATGCTTAAAAAGAAGAGGATGCTTAAATATTTCATATTTTTGATGGTTAGATTGCTATAAATATAACAAGCTTAAACGAATATTAAATGAGTTCTAAAAAAATTTTAATAACAGGTGCTAGTCGAGGAATAGGATTAGAACTCGTCAAGCAGTTGGCTGCAAAGGGTCATCAGGTTCTTGCATTGAGCAGAAATACAAAGTCAATTGACCCTACTTTATTAGAAGATAAACAGGCTACATTTTTACAGACTGATATTACAACAGCTGAAGGATTGACAAGGGTCGTCAAATTTGTCAAAGAAAATTGGGACGAGGTGGATGTTGTAATTCATAACGCAGGGGCCTTAATGCATAAGCCCTTTAAGGAAACAACAACAGAGGATTTTATAAATATCTATAAAGTGAATGTTTTTGCAATTGCAGAATTGACAAGAAGATTGGATACATTTCTGGTAACAGGGAGCCATGTCATTGGGATAAGCAGCATGGGTGGAATACAGGGCAGTTTAAAATTTGCCGGTCTTTCAGCCTATAGTTCATCTAAAGGGGCTGTGATCACGCTTATGGAGTTGCTGGCCGAGGAATATAAGGAAAGAGGTGTACAATTTAACGCCTTGGCTCTTGGAGCAGTGCAAACTGAAATGTTAAAAGAGGCTTTTCCTGATTACGAGGCGCCGACAAGCGCAAAGGATATGGCAAAATATATCGCTGATTTTGCTTTGAATGGGAATAGCATTTTTAATGGCAAGGTCTTACAAGTTTCTAATTCTACTCCTTAAAAAACGCGGATAATTTTCTAGCTAATTTATAATTGTTTGGAAACTAAAAAAGAAATTCTTGAAAAATACCTACCCATTGAGGCAGTGCCAATGGTAATTCACGTGATTGAACGTTATCCATGCCATTTGAAAATTGTTAAAAAAAGAAGAACCAAGCATGGTGATTTTAAAAGGTATTTTGATGGAAAAGTACAAATAACGATCAATAATGATTTAAACCCTTATAGGTTTCTCTTAACTCTTATACATGAATTTGCACATTTATTAACTTTTCAAGAATATAAAAAGGTGAGACCTCATGGCGCAGAATGGAAAAGAAACTTTAAGTTACTTATGTTGCCTTTTCTTAAACCAGAAATTTTTCCGGATGAGATACTGAGTCAACTGGCTCATTATTTAATTAATCCTAAGGCTAGTAGCGATGGAGATACTAACTTGTCGCTAGCATTTCGGAAATTTGATGAGGATAATGATAAAACGCTTATTTTTGAAATTCCAGATAAAAGCAAATTTCAATATCACAACCGAACTTTTATCAAAGGAAAAAAGAGGAGGACCAGGTTTGAATGTGTTGAAGTCCTTACAGATAGAAAGTATATTTTTCATCCTCATGCAGAGGTTGAACTTATTAAGTAAAAATTATGAATAAGAATTATTATGCAGTTATTATGGCCGGAGGAGTAGGATCTCGTTTTTGGCCGGTTAGTACTCCAGAGAATCCAAAGCAGTTTCACGATATGCTAGGTACTGGACAATCTCTTATACAACAGACTTTTAGTCGATTGTCAAAATTAATTCCTGCTGAGCAGATATTGATTGCCACAAACAAAAGGTATAAAGAATTGGTTATGCAGCATTTGCCTGAAGTCACAGAAAACCAAGTTTTACTTGAACCTGCCATGAGGAATACCTCTCCTTGTATTTTATATAGTGCGCTTAAAATTGCCGATCAAAATAAGGATGCAGTGATGATAGTTGCTCCTTCTGATCACTATATTGAAAATGAAGAAGAATTTGTAAAAAATGTTGAATCAGCCTTTGAAACCTGTCAGAATAATGATATTCTAATGACGCTTGGGATCAAGCCTACAGGTCCAAATACCGGATTTGGTTATATTCAGTTTGACGATTCGCCACAAGAAGCCAAAAAAGTAAAAAATTTCACAGAAAAACCAGATCTTCAAACAGCTGAAAAATTCTTGGTTCAAGGAGATTATCTTTGGAATGCAGGAATTTTTATATGGAGTGTGAAGAGTATTCTTGATTCATTTGAAAGAAATCTTCCAGAGATGTATGAACTGTTTCAAAAGGGCGCTTCTTGTTGGAATTCGAAGGAAGAAGAAGGTTTTATTACAAATCATTATCCTGAGGCCGAAAATATATCTATAGATTATGGAATCATTGAAAAGGCGAAAAATGTATATGTGATGGGAACTGATTTTGGCTGGAACGATTTGGGCACTTGGGGGTCTTTATATGACAAACTTTCAAAGGATGAAAGTGACAATGCAATCGTTAATGCCAATAGTTATTTTATTGATTCAGATAGAAATATGGTAAGCACACAAAGCGGCAAACGTATCGTTGTTTCCGGAATTAGTGATTATATCATAGTTGAAACCAAAGATACCATTATGATCTATCCAAAATCTGAGGAGCAGAATATCAAGCAGGTATCCAAGCGGATGGATGAGACATTTCCTACTAACTAATTTTTAGTACATTTACTAGACAGATTATTATTATTACCCAATTTCATGGATGAAAAAGACAAAGGTCAAATAGAGGAGGATAAAAAATTTAGGGAACAAAAGGAAGGTGTTCAAAAGGAATTTAAAGGTTTTTTTCAGAGTCTAAAGGAATATATTCCTCAGCTATTGAATATTAAAACCGGAACGGATAAGGAGGCAACTGCTAAACTTATACGTGAAGGAGTTTCAATTAAAGGGCAGACTGCATGGATTCTTGTTTTCTCAATCCTGATTGCCTCGATTGGGTTGAATGTAAGTTCTACCGCAGTTGTTATTGGAGCAATGCTTATTTCTCCATTAATGGGGCCGATACTTGGGATTGGATTTTCAATTGGTGTAAATGACGTAGATACTTTAAAAGCATCGGTGATCAATTTCGGTGCCATGGTGTTTTTAAGTTTATTAACGTCATTCTTATTTTTTAGCATCCCAATATTTAAAGAAGCAACACCAGAAATATTGGCTCGAACAACACCAGATGTAAGAGACGTTCTCATTGCCATGACTGGGGGTCTTGCTTTAATTATAGCAATCAGCAGGCCTAAAGCACAATTTAATACGGTAGCGGGTGTAGCTATTGCTACAGCGCTGATGCCACCTTTATGTACCGCAGGATTTGGTCTGGCTACGGGTCAGTTCAATTATTTTGGAGGTGCTATATTTCTATTCACAATAAACTCAATTTTTATTGCCTTGGCTGCTTTTGCCATTACAAAGTATTTGAGGTTTCCAATGCTTAAGTATATCAATCAAGCCAAACGGAAAAGAATTTCAAGAATTGCTTCTCTAATTGCTGTTGTTGTGTTGGGTTTTAGCATGTATCAGTTTTATCTTTTATATCTTATTAATGATTACGATACGAAAGCAGAAAGGTTTATCAAAGACTTACAAGAACAGGGAGTCAATATTATAGGAGACCCTAGTGAAAGTATTGATTATGAGGCTAAAGAGATCAAATTATACGTCTTTGGAAATGATTTTAGCGCTACAGATAGGAAGCGTTGGGAGGTTGATATGAATGAGCTTGGCCTGAAGGACACAAAACTTACTATTTTGCAGAGTCAAGATGATTCGAGTATTAGAGAAGATATTGACCAGATCAAAAATATGTATATGGATAGCAACAGGATGTTGATAACCAGAGATGAGACTATAAGAGAAAAGGAGATAAGAATAAGTAAATTGGAAAAAGATTTACGCAGATTCTATGATAACGAGGTGCTTTTTGATAGGGTTGTTAAGGAGATTGGAATAAATTATAATGGTTTGAAGAAAGTGAGTTTTGCTCAAGAATTCGTTTCAGATTTTGAAAAAATTGATACTGCTAATATTATTTCGGTAAAATGGAAGCCGCTTGTTGGTAAAAAACAACGGAGACAAGACGAAAAGAAACTGAAAGAATGGATGGAAGCAAGGTTGAGCCTCAAGAATATTGAAATTAGAGAGCTACCATAGGTCGTTTCAAGAGATAAATTTGTTGTAATTATATGAGAGGCACTTCGATATTACTCCTTATTTTTTTTATATCCTTTCCAAACTTTGGCCAAAAGGTGAAATTCAACAAAGGTAAAGTTGCTCAAAAGAATTATTATGCGGCAGTAACGTATGATGAATTAAAAAGCAAACTCATTATTCCTGTAGAGATTGAAGGAAATTCTTATCGATTTTTATTCGACACCGGAGCGCCAAATCTAATAAGCCATTCCTTACAAGGTGTTATACAAACCAAAGCACTCAAAAGTATTCAAGTTAAAGATGCAAATGATAAAAGGCGTTCCTTGGATGTGGTTGTCATCCCAATGCTTGAGATTGGTGGCGTTAGTTTTAAAAATTCTCCGGCTATCGTAAATGATGCCAGGAGTAATTTTCTTTTTGAATGCTTGAATATTGATGGAATAATCGGTAGTAATTTAGTTCGGAATTCTATTGTTCAGATTGATTCAAGGAAAAATCAAATTATCATCACTGATCAAACTCAAAAATTGAATCTCGAGGGATTTGATTACCTCGACATGGCAATGGATGCTAATCAGAGTAGTCCATATATTTGGATCAACCTTGTAGGGAAAGGTAAGGCAAGGGAGCAAGTATTGTTTGATACGGGAGCTGAGGGATTTTATGACCTTTCGTTTAATAGTTTCAAAAAATTAAATGAACTTCAGGTGTTTAGTCATTTGGATTCGGCACAGGGATTCAAAGGAATTGGGCTTTTTGGTGTATCGGAGCCGACAACTCATTATAGAGTTCAACTCTCTTCAATTGGTTTTCTAGGTGCTGAATTTACCAATATAATCAGTATTTCCACGATGGCAGTCAAATCAAGGATAGGGGCTGATTTGATGCATTTTGGAAGGGTTACACTGAATTTTAAAGATAAGAAGTTTTATTTCGAACCATTTGATCAAAAGGTAGATCTTCAGAAGAAAGTATGGCCTTTTAGTCCAACTGTTAAAGATGAAGAAATTGTAGTTGGTATTGTATGGGAGGATACCTTGTCAGAAATTTTGAATTTTGGAGATAGAATAATTATGATAAATGACCTGGATACGGATTCAATGGGTATTTGTAATTTGTTAGTCGAGGAATCTCCCTTTCAAAACAGTAATGAATTGAAAATTACTCTCAGGGATGCCTCAGGAACACTTAAAGAAATAGAATTAGAAAATTACTACCTGGAATCAAATGTTAATCAAGTTGAGTAAATTCTAGCTTTTATTATATACTTCTCGAACTTTTTTATACAGGTTTGAAGAGTAAACAAAATCAGTAACGGCTTTGTTATCAGTTTTGAAAATAGTTTTAAAAGAGCCTTCCCATTCTTTGAGTCCTTGTTTTAGAAAAATGATTTTTTCTCCTATTTCCATAACAGAATTCATGTCATGCGAATTAATAATAGTAATCATTTGATATTCATCTGTGATTTCCTGAATCAAATTATCAATGACAATAGCTGTTTTAGGATCAAGCCCCGAATTGGGTTCATCACAGAATAAATATTTAGGATTCATTACTATCGCTCTAGCAATAGCTACCCGTTTCTGCATACCTCCTGAGAGTTCGGCAGGAAATTGATTGTTTACATTTTCCAGATGGACCCTATTTAGAACGAAGTTTACCCTGTCCTTCATTTCCTCTTCCGATTGGTTGGTAAACATTTTCAAAGGAAACTTAATATTATCTTCGATCGTTTCTGAATCAAAAAGCGCCCCTCCTTGAAATACCATGCCAATTTCTTTACGGAGTTCTCTTTTTTCAGATAAAGACATCTGACTATAGTGCCTGTTGTCATAGCATATATCACCTTGTTCAGGAGAGAATAGCCCAAGTAGACATTTTAAAAATACAGTTTTCCCAGATCCACTAGTCCCAATAATCATACTAGTGTCACCTTTGTGAAACGTAGCAGAAACACCTTTTAAGATGTGATTGTCGCCAAACGATTTGTGTATGTCTTTAACTTCTATCATCTATCCTAAAAGCATTTGAGTTAAGAAATAATTTAATAATATAATAACTATGCTCGTCCAAACAACAGCCTGGGTACTTGCCTTTCCTACTTCAAGTGATCCTCCTTTGACGTAAAATCCATAAAAAGATGGGATCGTCGAGATCACGAATGCAAAAACCATAGTTTTAATAATCGCATACCGAATAAGATAGGGTTGGAAATCCATTTGAATACCTGTTATATAGCTGTCAGAAGAAAATAGACCAGTCATAAAACCTGAGACCCACCCACCAAAAATGCCTAGGAACATTGCAAGTAGAACGATAAAGGGGTAAAAAAATACTGCAGCAAGTACCTTGGGTAAGACTAAATAGTTTAACGCATTAACTCCCATGACTTCCAAAGCGTCAATTTGCTCTGTAACCCTCATGGTTCCAATACTCGAAGTGATATAAGAGCCAACCTTACCGGCCAGAATAATAGACATAAACGTCGGGGCAAACTCAAGTATGATGGATCTTTTTGTAGCGAAACCTATCAGGTATTTAGGAATCCAAGGACTATCAACGTTAAGTGCTGTCTGAATGGCAACAACACCACCAACAAAAAAGGAAATAAAGGCTACTATTCCTATAGACTTCAAGCCTAGTTCCTCAATCTCTTTGAAAAGACTTTCTCTAAATACAGATCTTTTCTGCGGTTTCTTAAAGACCTGGCCTAGCATAATAAAATAAAGCCCAATATTTTGAAGGTATTTCATAACGAATAGAATCATGCTAAAATATTAAAATTTAGCAGACATATGATCATTTAAAATCCCTTTTATGCTTAAATTTGGGCTTAAAAAAAATAATGATGAGAAAAGTACTGTTGAGTTTATTCCTTTTATTTTTTACTTTAAATTTTGTAGCTCAAGATATTACAACGGTCAACAGGCCAAAGTTGGTTGTTGGGATCATTGTAGATCAGATGAGATATGATTACATAGCAAGATTTTATGAGCGATATGGAGAAGATGGCTTTAAAAGGATGTTAAGGGAAGGGTATAATTTTGAAAACGCCCATTTTAATTATGTTCCGACATTAACTGCTGTTGGTCATGCCTCTGTTTATACGGGTACAACGGGTAGCGGACATGGGATAATTGCCAATGATTGGTATGATAAGTTCATGAAGAAAATGGTTTATTGTGTGGATGATTTTGATTATCAGGCTGTTGGTACTGAAAAGACTAATGAGCAAAAATCTCCAAAGAGGTTAATGGCGACAACAGTCACTGACGAACTGAGATTAGCGCAAAATATGAATAGTAAGACAATTGCAATTGGGCTTAAGGATCGTTCGGCAGTTTTGCCTGGTGGGCACACTTCTAATGGCTCGTACTGGTTTGTCGGCAAGGATGAGGGGAAATTTATTACTTCTACTTTTTATATGAATGAGTTACCAAAATGGGTGAAGGATTTTAATAAAAAGGAATTGCCTAAAAAATATATGAAGAATGATTGGGAGACTTTGTATCCCATAAAATCTTATAAAGAAAGTATTGTAGATGATAACCCTTATGAAGGTCTCTTTATAGGTGAAGAAAAACCAGTTTTCCCTCATGAATTGAAAAAACTAAGTGAGAAAAATGGAAACTTTGATCTAATAAAAGAAACACCTTATGGCAATTCAATATTAAAAGAGTTTGCCATCGCTGCCATAGAAGGCGAAGATTTAGGGCAAAGAGATTATACAGATTTTTTAGCCATTAGTTTTTCTAGTCCAGATTATATAGGTCATAGATATGGCTCTGACTCTAAGGAAATTGAAGATACTTACCTAAGGCTTGACTTAGAGTTATCAGATCTATTGAAATACCTTGATAAGAAAATCGGAGCTGGGAATTACACCTTGTTTCTAACAGCAGATCATGCTGTGGTCCCGGTGCCTGCCTATTTGAAATCATTAAAAATTCCAGCAGGATATTTTGATTATTCATTGTTTAGGGAATACTTAAAGGATTTGACACAAAAATATTACGGAGTAACAGATCTTGTTGAAAATGTATCTAATAATCAGATTTTTTTGAATAGGGTAGTAGTTGATAGTTTGAAACTTGATGCGAATTTGGTGGCTGAAAAATTATGTCAGGATATTATTAATTATGATGGCGTATATAAGGTGTTAACGGCAAAAACACTCCAAACTTCTGATTTTCAGTCAGGTATTTTAAATTATGTTCAAAATGGTTACAATCAAAAATTCTCTGGCGATATTATGATGGTTCCAAACCCTGCGACTATTTATAAAAGGGAGACTGGAACTACCCATGGGTCAGGTTATAATTATGATACGCATGTGCCTATTATCTTTATAGGGAAAGGTATTAAAAACGGTAGAAGCAGGGATTATGTAGAGATTATTGACATTGCGCCGACGGTTTCTAACTTACTCCAAATTCAATTTCCAAACAGTAATACGGGCAAAGTTTTACAGTCAGCTTTGAAGTAGAATACCGAAATTTATACACCTGTAAAATAGAAAAAACTCTCCAATTTCTTGGAGAGTTTCTCTTCTTTAACAATAACAATTTTCCCTAGTTTTAAAATAAAAAAAACTAATGAGATAATACAACGCAACAAAGTTTTTAATATTGTTAGGGCTGAAAAATAAATTGATTTTTTTTTAAATTAACACTTTAGGTGGACTGTTGTTTTGTGTCAATAATCAGGAAAGTATTGACATAAAAAAACTCTCCCTTTTACAGGAGAGTTCTCTTCTTTAACAATAACAATTTTCCCTAGTTTTAAAATAAAAACTAATGAGATAATACAACGCAGTTACATTTCTAATATTGTAATGTGATCGAAAAAAAGTTATTATTTTTTCAGGAGTGATAATCTATTTTTTCCCTTTCGTCTTTTGGGGTCTGGTTTTAGGCTTCTTATATTTTTTTTTGATCTCTCTTTTATAAGATCCACCTAAATTTACTTTTTGATTTTTTTCACTTTTTTCATGAAATGCCAAGCCAGGTTTTTCAGTATTTTTTAGTTTACCACCAATTTCTTTTTCTGAGCTTCTGTCTTTTTCCTCTGGCATAAGCAGTTTGGAAATCTCAACTTCTTTTGGAAGGCTTGTTATTGGGATTTCTGTTTGCATTAATATTTCAATTTCTAAAAGTGCCTCTTCTTCATTCGGGATAAATAAAAATATGGCTTCTCCGCTTTTTCGAGCTCTTCCGGTTCTTCCTATTCTATGGATATATTGTTCCGGGTATTTCGGGGCGTCAAAGTTGATTACGTGGCTTACACCAAGGATATCCATGCCTCGTGATACAATATCGGTGGCGATTAATATTCTTGCTTCACCGTTTTGAAACTTTTCAATGGCATGAAAACGATAATTCTGAGATTTGTTTGAGTGTATAAGCTCCATTTCTTCAGGAAAATATTCACTCAATTCTGCAAAGAGTCGGTCAGCTATTTTTTTATTCTTTGTAAAGACTAAAACTTTGTCTAGTGATTCTTGTTCAAGAAGGTATTTAAGGTAATTTACTTTGGTGTTGTAGTTTGGAACAGGTATTCCTGTTTGAGTAATTTTTTCTAAGGGTGTTCCAACCGGAACAATTTCGATTTTTTTTGGGCTTTTAAAGAAGCCTTGTATCATTTCGTCTACGTCTTCTGTTATTGTGGCAGAGAACATAATGCTTTGACGTTTCTTTGGCAATATGTCTAGTATGTTGAGAAGCTGAGGTCTAAACCCAACAAAAAGCATCTCATCCACTTCATCCAAAACTAATTTTTGGACGGAGGCCAGACGCAGTACTCCTGAAACCGCTAAGTCAAATAGTCTACCTGGAGTGGCTACAAGGATGTCAATACCTTCATTAACAGCGTCTTTTTGCTTATTTATATTAACTCCCCCAAAAACCCCTGTGATTCTTACATTTTGATAAGTGGTTAACTCTTCTGCAACTGAAACTACCTGAGCTACCAATTCTCTTGTAGGTACAAGTATGAGCACTCTTGGGTGGACTTGTTCAGAATATGTCAGTGATTTTAATACGGGTAAGAGGTAGGCGAGAGTCTTTCCTGTTCCTGTTTGGGCAAGCCCTACCATATCATTTCCGGAGTTCACAGCCGGTATAGATCTCTCTTGTATAGGAGTGGGCGATGTGATGCCCATATCAATTAAGGC
>CAYMKR010000033.1:0-14053 GCA_964390865.1 uncultured Flavobacteriaceae bacterium
TTATGACTACATTAAGAAATTTCATTAAAGACCTCTTTTAGTACTTTTAGTGATCGGGGTTTTCTAAATCCGGGTAAATGCAATTCATAATATTCCAAAAGAATATCCAGCACGGTCTGTCGGCTGTCTGAATTCCATTTCAATTCTAGCATATCTGCAAATTTTATGCCGATTAACGATTTAAAAAGAATTAATTTTTCATCCTTCAGAAAACTTCTAAAAGGCTGCGATATAGTAAAGTTACCTTCTTCAAGATCAAAGAACCTCTCTGACATCAAACTAGTGTCAGGATAAAAACCCAAGTATTTCGTCAATTCAAGCAAAAAAACTAAATGAAAGTTGGCAAATGAATTATGTAGATCAAGCCATTTTAATGAGGTCTCTATATAACGAAACTGTAATTCATTTTCTTCTTCTTCTCTTAAAGCATAGGCCAAGACCTCTGCTAAAAACAAGGCTATTGATTGCTTATAAATATCTGTTGCAAGAGTTTGATATAAGTAAAATACCCGAGCTTCAGTCATTTTATTTAGATTCCCTTGCTTGTTATGATAAGCAGATATTTCTAACTGACTCAGTGGCTGAAAATAACCTATTTTGAGTTTTTTGCTTTTCGATCTAAATATACTTCTCAGCAAATATGATTTAACTCCATATTCAGTAAGGCATTTAACGATAAGATCAGCGTCTCCATATTTTATTGAAGTCAATACAATCGCTTTTGTCTTAATTAACATTTGTCTAAAAATTAATTTATGATCGCTATCTTGGTGGAAGCCGTTTCTGACTTATCAGGACTAGTTAGAAGTACAATATAAACTCCTGAAGCAACTTTTCTTCCTCTTAGGTTAGTCTTATTCCAAATAACTTTCCCGCCTCTGATTTCTTGCCCAATATCAACATTTGTTTCATGAACCAGTCGGCCGGCAATATCCAGAATCTTAACATTTGTCCCTTTTGGCAAATGATTTCCGTTTCTCCCATCTATGGTGATAAAATCATGTTCTTTTTTTGCAGGATTTGGAAAGGCGTAGACTTCTTCTAGTGTTTCTCCAAATGGAGCTACTTCACTGTTAAAAGCGACGATTCCTTTATCCGTGGCAAAATAGACTTTACCAGTACTGTCATCTACCTTAACTTTTAAAACACTGTTTGAAGGTAGGGGCGAATTATCCTTATTAAAATTATAAAGAGTTTCACTTCCCGAAGAGTTTGTTCCCAAAACCCCTCCAGTATCAGTTGCAAACCATTTGTTTTCTGCTCCGTCAATAGCAATGGAATTAACTGGCTGTTCTCCCAATAATTTCTTAGGAACCCCATTATCATCAATGATTACAGGTTCAGCATCGTAAATATCCGCTTCAAATACATTTCCAGCTCCAGAATATACCACAAGTCCTTTCTGAGTACCTATCCATACCCTATTATTCCTATCCACTGCCAGGGACCTGACATTTATATCTGGTAAAGACCCTTTTGTACTCTCTGTAATAAGGGCTCTTTTTCTATCTCCTGATTCATTATAAACCAAAGCTCCATTTCTCCTTGAACCAATCCAAATACTCCCTGTCTTGTCAATTACCAATTCAGAAAGACCAAGTGCCACTTGATCCGTTATAAGCGAACTTAAATCAAATTCCTTCCAATTGCCATTAGTATCCAATTTCTTCAACCTATTTGGTACCCATGAATTCGCAATCCAAAAATTTCCTCTATTGTCAAATGCAGCCCCATTAATCCGAATGCTTGAATTTGGATCACCATCCTGATATAAATCTTCCAATCCGCTATTTGTGTCATCCCATAAAATGGAAGGTTCATCATTCTCAACAACTAACATTCCGCTTCCCCAAGAACTAAGGTAGGCTTTGTTATTTGTTGAAGGATCCAAAGTAACATGTACCAGGTCTTTGGCAGGAAAGTTAGTATCATAGTCCTTATTGATCCATAATGAGGATTCTATTGAGGACCCGTTATAATGTGAATATCCTAGCCTTTTTCCAAGAGGATCATAAGAAATGTTATAACCACCATAAACAACCCAAAGATTATTGTCATTTGCCTCGATTGAAAATACCTTATTTGAAGTTGGTCCTTCTGGATGAATTTCCTGGTAATCTCCATCGAGAAATGATTTTGTCAAAATACCAAAACTGTTTGACGCTAGGTATATTTTATCATTACTAGCATAAGAGTTATTTAGTTCAAAACTATAATTTGGAGATTCTCTGGCTTCGTAAATTAAACTAAGATCTTTATCTAATACAATCGCCGATTCTAATAAGGTAACTGACAAATATTGATCCGATGACCTCAGTTTTAATATGGTGTTACTGTAATTTCTTCTTTGTACTAGTCTATCTGCTCCAACCAACTCATACAAAAGGCTCGAACTACAGGTAAAAATAATATCTGAAAGAACAGAAATTGACCGAAAATCACCTATAAGATCGCCTTCAGGTTGTAACCAATTATTATAATCAACTAAATTTGGATCATTGATATCAGCAGAATAGATTCCCTTTTGAGTAACAGCATAGATGGTTTCATTATAAATGGTAATTTCGTTTACAAAGACCGGGCTAGAGTTTTCATCTATATATAAAGTGTCTCCATAATTAAGATTGATTATGTCGTATTCAACGATTCCAAATGGAGTAGATAAATACAATTTACCATTGTATTCTGTTATATGATTAATCTGTTTTTGACCAGTTATATCCAACCTTTCTATGTCATTAGCTACCGTAATTTTGCCGTTTTCATCAATAATTTCAATCAATCCTGTTTGATATCCAATAACAAATCGGTTGGTTGCAGCACTGTAATGAAGGCTTGTGGTTTCCTTCCCTGAAAGACCATGTACGGAAGAAATTTTTTCCATATAACCCGTTTCCAAGTTTTGAATAAATGCTGCATTATCTGCTATTGCATATATCCTATTGTCAATCTTGACAAAGTCTTTGACATTATTGTATGAAAAAAAGTCTTCCCATGAATTGCTAAAGTCTGTTTGTGCGAATAGCGACTGTGTAAGGACAAGAAAAAACGAAATAGCAAAAAAGTCTTTTTTAATAAAAAGAGACATAAATTATATTTTGCTCAAAGATATTTATTTCCCCGAAAAAATGTATCGATTATATGTCTATTCCAATTATTTTTGACCCGAGTTCCAATAGTCCCTTTTATGCAAGACCAAATCGCTGTTTATTTAATCATTTGTTATCTGACTTTAAGTTTTGCTTATTCGGTTGTTGAAAAAACATTACAATGGCAAAGTTCAAAAAACTATTACAGAAGTCATTTTCAAAATTCCTTTCTTAAGGATTACATTCCAAGTGCTCTTATTCTTGTTATAATTATGGAATGTGCCAGTATTGGATTGTGCATTATAGGCCTATACAGGTTGTTTTTTAACCATGAATCACAAACCTCGTTATACGGGCTTATTTCAATTGCCATAACCTTACTGCTATTAATGACCGGACAAAGAATAGCCCAGGATTTCTCCGGGGCTATGAATATAACGGTGTATTTTATACTTACCGTTTTAGGTATTTATATGCTTTAATTTATTACAAAGAATTCTGTAAGTTTAATTTAGTAATGGCCATTAACTCGCCTTCTAAAAATACTTTCACCGGGTAAACTCCCTTTTCAAAACTACCCCCTTTTCTCTGGATAAACATGGTCACATCAACATCATGATTATTATAATTTATGATGGCATGATCAGTATATTTAGATTCCTTTTCTGAGCTTTTCAATGTAAAAATTCCTTTGGCCTCTTCAACTTTCCCTTCTGAATTTTGCATAACCAAATGCGCTTCTTTTCTTCCAGAAATAACCTTTTCATTACTCAATAATTTAAATGTCACTTTTATCAAATCAGTTTTACTAGCGTTATTGGTTTTCTGGTATTTGCCATTACCGCTCATTTTCATGGCTGTAATCTCAACATTATCTACGCTCAGATTCTCCTCCATTGCAACTACCTTAGGCTCTGGTTTGCTCAATTGACCAGCCTCCGTATTGCCTGCAACTGCATTAGGAGCATGGGCCATTTGTCTTTCGCCTCTTGTCGATGATCCTGAACTTCTTCCGTTGATCACCATTAGATCTCTATACTTTTTCTTAAAGTGCAGCACATTATTTTTATATTCAATTATGTTTGACCATCCTGTTTCTTGCATTTCCTGAGCGTCTACAATTATCACAGCAATTTTACCTTTTTGCACTTTTAGAGAATCCGATAAATTTGGATAATTTGGAATCGCATCTTCATACTTTTTCTGTAAAGCTGTTAATTGGTCAATCATTTTTACTTTTTCAGTTCCTATATAATTCAATACTTTATTACTTTCCGGATTGGTAGCTACAATAGTTGAATTATAATTAATGATAACAGCTTCTTTTATTTCTTTCTTATTTTCTTTTTCTTCTGAAGCAACTAGCTCTTGCTCCTGTTCAATTTTCCCAATATTTACTTCTGTTTTCTCAATTTTATTTTCTGCAACCTTTGCTTCTTTTTCAGTATTTAAAACAGCAGCTGTAGGCGCCATTTTCAAACTTGTCTTTTTAATATTTGGCGCACTAATTTGGTGATCCGTGGCGGCAACCTTTACAGTCTCCTTGTTAGTATTTTGTATTGGCCTAGCTTCATCTAAAACAATGGTCTCAACTTTGGCAACCTTCGCTTCTTCTTTAGGCTTAGCTTTCACATCGCTTAATTCAACATTAGCAACTGTTTTTGCTTTTTCCACTTTATGTGACTTAGCAGCAACAGCCACAGCTGATTTATTTACTTTAACAGCTGTTTTAGTTCTTGTCGAACCCGAACTCTTTTTGTTTCCAACACCAGGAACGTTTAAGAAGTTGAATTCAGTCCTTCTATTCATTTGATGAGATTCTTCTCTACATTCAACACCATTAACACATTGGTTGATCAACTTATCTTCACCATAACCTTTTGATTTGATTCTGCTTGCATCAATTCCTTTTGATTTCAAGTATTCAACTGCGGCTTTTGCACGTCTTTTTGAAAGCGCTACATTATATGCATCTGTTCCACGTGAATCAGTGTAAGAAGAGGCCTGAATAACTAGGTTCTCATTTTGAGCCATAATTTTAGCTATTTCATCCATTTCTGTGGCAGCTTCTTCGGTGATCTGTGCGTCATCATATTCATAATAAATAGGCGACATTCTATCAGCAACAGGCTGTTTCTTTTCTATTTTAGTTAAATTCAGATTGGTGTGTAAAGCAGAATGATAGTTCTCTTCTAGAATTTCGATTCGCTTTTTATCATCTAAGTATTCTGGGTTTGAAGCAACTAATTCGTATTCCTTAGCACAAGAAACCGTAAACTGATAAGTACCATCACTATATGTTGAAACTGATTCTATTAAACTTCCTTCAATAGAATACAAATCAACAGTTGCTCCGGATAGCGCTTGATAAGAATTTTTATCCCTAACCTTTCCGTCAACAGTAATAAAGCATTTTCCTGGTCTTACATCTTCTTCTAATGTAAAAGAGTAAAGGTCATTAAAACCATCACCTTGTAAACGGTTAGATGTAAAGAATCCCTGATTGTTATCTTTATTTACGATATAAGCGAAGTCATCATTAATACTATTAATAGGTGAGGCTAACTCATATACTTCAGAAGTGGCGTCATCAAAAATTTCAACGGCAAAAACATCTAATTTGCCAAGGCCCTCATGACCATCTGAAGAAAAGTAAAGAATGTTCTGATCTGTAATATAAGGAGTAGTTTCATTTCGGTCAGTATTCACAAAGGATCCCAAATTTCGGGGTTGGCTATATTCACCTTCTCTTTGCACATCTACAACAAAAATATCTGACATTCCTTTAGAAGGCAATCTATCAGATACAAAATACAATTTACTATCATCAGCACTTAGTACCGGATAGCCAGTAGAAAACTTCTTTTTGTTAAAAGGCACCTTTTTAACATTCTTCCAACTTCCGTCGGCTGCTACATCGGCTTTATAGATAATTAACCTTTGATTCTTTGGTAAGTTTTGTTTCTTTAATTTCTTTTTATACTTATTTCTGCTAAAGTAAACTGTCTTACCATCTTTAGTGTAAGTAACTCCTGTTTGATTAACTCTCTTGTTTACATCCGTTGTAACTCTCTTTACATTTTTGATCTCACCATCAAAACTGATATCTCCTGCGTAAAGATCTTTTCTTGGATTGTAATTCTTTTTAGCTGTGGTCACTTTGTGATCAGCCGAAGTAAAAATTAATTTATTCTCATCTAAAATGGCAACGCCATTATCAGAGTTCTTTTTATTTACTTCCAAAAATTTAATTTGATACTTCCCTGTGGACTGACCAGCAACCTGTAAAAAACAAGCTAGAAAAAAAATTAGTATGAATCCCCTTTTCATAATGTATATGTTATAATTGTTTGTATTTCAAATATTTACTTACCAAATTAAAACTGTTTTGATTTTAAAGTTTTTCAAAACATGCGCGTTTTTAAAAATGGTAACTTATCAACAGTCTGTTAATAACGTAGAAAAGTCAATTAAATTATATAGAGAGAGAAATATAATGTAGGCCTAAAATCAAGTTTAGGTCAAAAAAAAAGCCCGCATAATTGCGGGCTTTAAAATCTATTAGATAAAAATCTTAATTCACTGGTATTGCCTCTGGCGCAGTTACAGCTTCTTCTGTTGTTGCGTCTTCTGGTGCTTCTGATTCATAATTGCTATTTAAAGCCTCAATAACCGTTTCGGTTATATCAAGAGACTCTTCACCATACAAAACACTTTTGGTCTGTACAGAAGACCCAAGGATATAAGAGTATCCATTTGCCTTGCCATAATCAGCTAAGAACGTTTCAATGTCAGTATTGATTTTTTCATACTTACTCTGACCTTCAGCTTGAACCTGCTGTTGAGCCATTTGTTGTTGTTGTTGAAACATTTGTTGTTGTTGCATCAACTCAGCCTCTTGTTTCTGACGTTCAGAAGCTGAAAGGTTATCCTTGTTCTGCTGATACGCTTGAATCTTTTGCTGCAAAGGCGCGGCCATTTGATCCAATTGCTCAGATATCTGCTGAGATTTCGCTTTCATTTCTTCCTCCGCCAAAACGGCACCTTCATACTCTTTCAATATTTCCTCTAGGTCAACATAGGCAATCTTAACCTGATTGCAAGATGTGATCAACATCATCAAAGAAAATACTATTGCTAATTTTTTCATTATAATTAATTTTGATTTAGTTGGCAAATGTAAAATAATGATTCGATTAACAATCAAAAATTTTTAATTATTCAGATAAGCCAGACCATGATAAAAAATATTTATCAAAACTCAATGCCAATAAGAATGTCTTATAATTTCGAGGTGTTTTAATCGCCCCTCATGGCCATTTCGCTAAAAACCCTTATGACGATTGCCTTAATTTCTTGAAAAGCTCTTAAAAGCCCTTAAAATGATTAATTACTGTTTTTTATGATGTAAATGAGTGAAGAGTATTCACCCGTCTTGCTGGCTTTTAAGTTTGAGAGAAGTCCTGTCTTAAATGCCCTAATCAAATTTGATTTACCCGTTTTATATTTTTCAGACAAAAGGCTTACATAAAACGAATCAAAAATAAGGGGTCGAACATTCTCAACAATAAAGTTATGCTGCCCAAAAATATACCTGATTGATTTCTGACTAAAGTGCCACAAATGTCTGGGTACATCATAAGCCGCCCAAAACTCTTTATAGTAGCCGGCATCATAACTATTATAATTAGGCACCGCAACTATCAAGCAACCGTCTTTGGTCAATAATTGTTTTAACTGAGTGATATACTCAAGCAGATTAGGTACATGCTCTAAAACGTGGAACATAGTTATCACATCATACTTGGTAATACCATTATTTGATAGATCATCTAAATTAGCAACAAGCTGGTCATTTGATGTTATTTTCTTAAGCGCCAACTCTCTTGCTTTTGCACTGGGCTCAACACCCATTATTTCCCAACCGTTACTTTCACAAGCTGATAATAGATCTCCCGTACCACAACCAATATCCAATATCCTTCCCTTATTACTTGAAAGGTCATTGATCATTTTAACTT
The DNA here is from genome assembly GCA_964390865.1 of uncultured Flavobacteriaceae bacterium. Classification (GTDB taxonomy): domain Bacteria; phylum Bacteroidota; class Bacteroidia; order Flavobacteriales; family Flavobacteriaceae; genus Lutimonas. The sequence goes on from CAYMKR010000033.1 coordinate 8,111, forward strand.
TTTTCTTAATGGAATAATTTTTTATCACCTGATAAACTTTATCCATCATTGAACGCTTTGAATCAGTATGAGAAATATATTCTTCACTTTCATAGTAAGAAGAAAGCCTATCAATAGGCGGGCGAGGTGAAGTCACTAAAAGATTTGTCTTAGAATCTAATAATAATGTAAAGGTTTCACGTGAAACAGTATAATCAACACAAGTCAAAAATGGCTTTAGATCCTTTTTGTTTGCATAAGGCTCCTTTAGTTTCTTTAAAGAATCATTCATCTAATAGCAGGTGGTTTTGAAGTGTTAACGACCCATATAGACCAACAGCACAGAAACGTCACTAGGAGACACTCCTGAAATTCTACTGGCTTGAGATATGGTTGTTGGTTGTATTTTTGTTAGCTTCTCTCTGGCTTCATATGAGATCGATTGTATTTTTTCATAATTAAAATTCATCGGAATCTTTATGTTTTCTAGGCGCTGTAATTTATCGGCAGAATTTTTCTCTTTCTCGATATAACCAGAATATTTAACATGTATTTCTGTTTGCTCTACTACCTCATTATCTATGTCATTCTCAATAATAAACTCCTTTACTTTTGGAAATCGCTTGACATCATTAAAATCAAGCTGCGGTCGAGATGCAATCTTAAACATCTTCATTGACTGACTCACCGCTGCAGAATCCTTTTCATTCAAAATCGGATTTACATCTTCAGGTTTAATACTTGTTTCTTTTAAAAACTTTATGAATAAATCAGTCTTCTCCTGCTTCACTAGCACTCTATTCAATCGATCCTTTGAAGCCAAACCAATAGCATATGACCTAGGCGTTAATCTCAAATCAGCATTATCCTGCCTCAACAAAGTTCTATATTCTGCTCTTGATGTAAACATTCTATATGGCTCATCAGTACCCTTTGTGATCAGATCATCAATTAAGACACCAATATAAGCCTCGTTTCTTTGTAATATAAACGGTGACTCTCCCTTAATATTTAAGGCTGCATTAATCCCTGCCATTAAACCCTGGGCGGCAGCTTCTTCATAACCTGTAGTTCCATTTATTTGTCCGGCAAAATATAGGTTCTTAATTAGCTTTGTCTCTAAAGTGTGTTGCAACTGTGTTGGTGGGAAAAAGTCATATTCAATGGCGTAACCAAATCTTAAAAACTTTACATTTTCAAAACCAGCGACTTTCTTCAATGCTTTATATTGAACATCATGTGGTAAAGAAGTAGAAAATCCATTCACATAGATTTCAGTAGTACGCCAACCCTCAGGTTCAATAAACAACTGATGTCTATCCTTTGTAGAAAACCTGTCTATTTTATCCTCTATGGATGGGCAATACCTCGGTCCTATTCCTTTAATCCTTCCAGTATACATTGGTGAGTTTTCAAAACCCTCCCTGAGTAAGTCATGAACTTCAGGGGAAGTATATGTCATAAAACAAGAACGCTGTTCTTTTAAACTTACAGTATCCGTATAAGAAAACTTAGATGTCACTTCGTCTCCTGGCTGCTCAATCATTTTTGAAAAATCAAGAGACCTTGCATCAACTCTCGGAGGAGTTCCAGTCTTCATTCTACCAGACTCAAATCCTTTAGCTACCAACTCCTCGGTAATTCCTGTTGAAGACCCTTCTCCGGCCCTACCTCCACCAAATGTTTTTTCACCAATATGAATCTTGCCATTTAAAAAAGTTCCAGCGGTTACAATTACCGTCTTAGCATAAATATTCAAACCTAATTGAGTTTTGACACCTGCTATCTTTTCACCCTCAAACAACAAGCCGTTCACTGAGTCTTGAAACATATCGAGATTATCTGTTTGCTCTAATCTTGTTCTCCATTCCTCTGCAAACCTCATCCTATCACTTTGCGCTCTTGGACTCCACATTGCCGGGCCCTTAGATTTATTCAGCATCTTAAACTGTATAGCGGTCAGGTCTGTTATTATTCCACTGTATCCTCCTAAGGCGTCAATCTCTCTTACAATCTGACCTTTCGCAATTCCGCCCATAGCCGGATTGCAACTCATTTGAGCGATGTTTTGCAAACTCATCGTAATCAACAAAGTTTGGCAACCAAGATTCGCAGCAGCTGCCGCAGCCTCGCTTCCTGCGTGACCTCCGCCAACCACTATTACATCATACTTCGATTCGAACATATTCATATCTCATTGTTTCACGTGAAACATTATCTCACTTGCTAAAAAGTGCGCAAAGATAAGTAATAATCTTCTTTCGCCCTCATTGTCTTTTTATCTTCCTCTAGCTTATCATTATACCCACAGTAATGCAGGACTCCATGAATCATTACCCGGTGCAATTCATCTTTAAAAACCAGACCCAGATCCTGAGCATTTTCTACAATCCTGTCGTAAGATATATACATGTCACCAGACACAACTAATCCTTGAGTGTAATCAAAACTAATAATGTCAGTTAAAGTATTGTGATTCAGTGTATTGATGTTTATTTTATGTAGATAATCATCATCGCAAAAAATATAATTTAATTCACCCAACTCTTTGCCTTCTAAATCTAAAGTAAACATCACCCAATCTGTTAACGATTTTTCATCACCTAAGACGAACTTACCAACAACAGTATATTCAATCATTTTTTATGAATTATCTTGTTCAAAATATTCCTTGACCCTCTTCTTATATTCAGGCGATAGCTCTAACCGCTTCCTTCTCAAAACCTCATTTTCATATCGTAATCGTCTTGTGTCTTCTAAGGATTCTATTTCCCGCATTCCATTCTCCCCTTCATTTGTTTCTGACTCACGCTTAGTGTCCTTATTTCGTTTCATATTTGCGTTTTCCAACTCCAATAACTCGTGCTCTAGTTCTTGCATTCGATCTAACGTCTCATTGGTAATTCCTTTTTCAAGTAACAATCGCTCTAAATTTTCCATTTGATTTAGAGTGGTTTTACCTTTTTGACCTCCTCCTCCTTCTTTATCCAAAATTTTCTGTAATTCATCCTTCAACAGTTTTTGCTCTTGATACATCTGAAATTGTTCACTGCTCATTTCCTCTTTTCCATTCTTTCCTTGCCCTTTTTGAGCATCCATTCCCTCCTTCATCTTTTTCATCATGCCTCGTTGTTTTTGAATAACATCCGGCAAACTAAGCTCTCCTTCTTTGCCTTTACCTTTTCCTGAGCCTGGTTTTTGATTCTGTAAGTTTTGTAACATATCACTTAATAGATCAGCCAAGTTATTGGCAGCTGTCATGGTATATTGCTGATTACTCATTCCTCGTTGAATTCTATTCTCCGCAATATTCTCTAGAGATTTATCCAAATTATAATGTGCTGAACTTAAATCTTCCTGAATCTTAGAACTCAATTTCACCATTCTTAAAGAAAGCGTATAAAGACTGTCATCTATATGCTCAAAATTCTCTTTTAATTTAATTTGTCCTTTTAGCTTTTCAGGAAAATCTGCGTTTTTGGAACTTACGGATTCAAATGAAAGCATTAAGTCTTCTTGATCAAGAGAGAACCTCAAAAGGTTTTTAAGGATTTGTTGCAAGTCCTTTATGTTCTCCTCCATTCCCTGCATCTCCATTTCCATTAAACCAGACTCCATTTTCTTGCTTAGTTCCTTCATTCTCTTTGAAGCTGCTCTTTGTTTATCTTTCGCTTTATCTTTACTTTGTTCACCCTCTTTTTCTTCTTGATTCTCGCTCTTCTCTAAAGATTTTTCTGCCTCTTTCATATCCATGTCAATTAGCTTCTCATCAGGCTTACTTTCAAAAATATCCAAAGGATTTTTCAATTGTTCATTTTGTTCCCTTAAGTCATTAAAATCTTTTTGAATTGAATCGAACTTTTTATTTAGTTCCTGCTGTTCTTTTTTAGAATTAGATTCCTCAGTACTTAAATCCAATTGTTCCTCAGAAAGTTCCTCGAGCTTTTCCATTATCTGTACTGATTTTTTTTCAACATAGAATTGCTTAGTAAGTTCCAAGATTCTCTCAAGTGATCTTTTTTCTTGTTTGCTTTGCTCCTTAAGCTTATCTATTTTTTCTATAAGATCCTCCTTTTGAAGTTTTTCAGCCAAGGCCTCGAGTTCTTTAATTAATTCCTCCTTTTCTTTGTAATCACTCATCTCATCCCATCTCTTCTTAAGCTCTTCCTTTTTATCTTTAAGTGCAGGATCGTCATCATCCATTTCATCTAGATTCTCTTTCATTTTTTCAGCATTCTTATCCATCATTTCCTGATACTGTTTTTGCCTGTCTAGAAATTCTTCCAATTGCTTCTTATCATTCCAATCTATACTTTCTTTATTTTTTAATTTTTTAGAAAACTCTTCCATAGATTTTTCCAATTCTTCACTTGATTCCTTAGCTCGTTCAATTTCCTCCATACCTTCCTTCTGCTCCTTCAAAATTTCAAACTCTTCCTCTTGTTGGGTTTTATTTCTATATCTAAAAGATCTAGAAACTGTTTTTTTAGGACCCTTTATCGCGTCATTATCAAAAACCTCAAAATATACCTCATAGTTATGACCTTCTTCCAATAAAATACCCTCAGGGAAAATGTAAAAAAACTCTTCAAAATCAGTTCTTTCAACAGAAACTCTTCCAATGCTCTGTTTACCATTCTCTAAATCTTTGGCAACAACTTGCAGTCTTGAAATACCATAATCATCAGTTAACTGACCCAAAAACTGAACCGGCCCCCGGTTAATAGAATCCATATCAGATTGAACAGCAATTTTAGGATACTCATCAGCAACAACATCTAATTCATATCGCAGTGTTTCAAAATTCTTCAATTGTTTATTTGACGACCGGATTTCATATGATAAGTCACTTCTTACATTTTTGCTTAATTCAAAACGCCCATCTACGCCCAGCATTTTTTCGCTCTTTGCCTTCGTTGCGTCATCCACCTTATCTACAATAACAAATTCCACATATTCTGTGTTCTCCGAATCAACTATCCACGTAACCTGCGTTCCGACGGGAATTATAGCATTACCAGTATTTCCAACAGTATCTATACTTTTATTTAGATAAGTTGGGTAGTTCAACTCCATCCTGAAGTTGGTTATTTTAGGCGCGGCTATTACTTTCAAAACATAATTTTCGGAACTAACTGAATTACCCTCCAAATTGAATTCGATATCTTCAAGAGGAAACTTAAAATCAAAACTTGATATTCCATCTTCTCCTTGCGTAATATAATGCCCTTGGCCTTCGTAAACGATCTTTATATTTTCTGGAATGATATCACCAACAGTTCTAAATTTTAAAGTAAATAACTCATCCTGAACAGTTTCCAGTTTCTTATTGACAATTTCAAAGTGAAACGGTGCTGGTTCCGCAAATGCTGTTTGATGATGTACTACCCTATTCAAACTTTGAGTAATAATAGAATTGTTACCTGTGATCCATATTATAAACCATATAAATAAAGGAATTACCAAGTACTTTAAATGAACCAAATTCTTTTTAAAAACAATGGCTTTTCTAAAACTAATGGGTTTTATGTCTTTTGACTTTTGCTCAATACTCGCTGTTAGCAGTTCATTATTTAGGCCTGTTGATCTTAGCTGAATAATATTAAGCAACTTATCATCTACCTCCTTAAAATGAATTCCAATAAGCCTCGAAGCCTCTACATCAGAAATTCCTTTGCGAATTCCTAAAAGTTTAAATAGCGGAATAAGAATAAATCTGAACAAAAGCACTAATTCAATACCTATAAACGCCCAAAACAAAATGGTTCTTGCCATTGGCTTTAACCACAAGAAATACTCAATAAAAAGGGTAATAAAAAAGTAAACTATACCAAAAAACAAAAAGAAGATTCCTCCCCTAATGATCTCATTAGAATAATACTTCTTTATGAAGTTTTGTAACTTGTCGTGTATGTGTTTATAATGTTCCAAAATCAATTTCTAAAATTACAATTAATCTTTAAA
>CAYMKR010000034.1:0-13903 GCA_964390865.1 uncultured Flavobacteriaceae bacterium
CAATCAATAAAGAATTTTTAGGTAACATTTTCATCTCGAAATTTTATCAAATCTAATCATTATACAATCCTAAATCAAGAAAAGCATTTTAATAAAGGAATTTTAACATACTATACAAACGGAAAAATTACTCTTTTCGTGCTTGTTCTTTAACCCGCCATCTGAAATTGCTATTTCAGCAATGATTCTCGCGTCATTGACGCAGGTTTCGAGAGCTTTAAAAGATCTAGAACCGTAGGTGCTATATCTCCTAAAACGCCATTTTTAATGCCGTTTTCCTTGTCTTTTTCAACAAGTATAAGAGGAACAGGATAGGTTGTGTGTGCCGTATTAGGTGATCCATCTTCGTTAAGCATTTTTTCGCTATTCCCATGATCGGCAATGATGATACTTGAATAGTTGTTTTCCAAAGCAGCATTAACAACCTGTTCAAGACATGAGTCAACCGTTTCTGCTGCTTTCACAGCAGCTTCCATAATTCCTGTATGACCCACCATATCGGTGTTGGCAAAATTCAGACAAATAAAATCAGCCTCTTGGGCTTTAAGTTCCGGAATAATGGCATCCCTAATTTCAAATGCACTCATTTCAGGCTTTAAGTCATAAGTAGCCACTTTAGGAGAAGGACAAAGTAATCTTTTTTCTCCATCAAATTCCAGCTCGCGCCCACCAGAGAAAAAGAAGGTAACATGAGGATACTTTTCTGTTTCTGCGATTCGAATTTGTTTTTTGTTATTGTTTTCCAATATTTCACCTAATGTCTCTGTAAGATTATCTTTAGGATAGATCACTGAAACTTTTTTATAGGAATTATCATAATTGGTCATTGTCACATAATATAGTGGCAAGGTATGCATGTCGAATTCTTCAAAATTCTCTTGAGTAAGAGCTCTTGTTAGTTGCCTTCCTCTATCAGTTCTAAAATTGAAAAATATGATCACATCGTTATCTTCAATTTTCGCAACAGGTTGCCCATTATCATCAGTCATTACAATAGGTTTGATGAACTCATCTGTAACTCCTGCGTCATAGCTTTTTTGTATGCTGGCAGCGGCGTCATTTGAACTTTCACCCACACCTTTTACCATAACATCATAAGAAAGTTTAATCCTTTCCCAACGTTGGTCCCTATCCATTGCATAATAACGCCCACAAATACTGGCTAGTTTACCAGTAGATGTTGCCATGTGTTGTTCAATTTCTTTAGCAAAACCAAGACCTGATTTTGGGTCAACATCTCTTCCGTCAGTAAAAGCGTGAACAAAAACATTTTCTAAACCATAATTATCGGCGGCATTTAAAAGGCCTTTCAAGTGATCAATGTGAGAATGAACTCCTCCGTCAGAAAGAAGGCCCAAGAAATGCACTTTTTTACCTTCCTTTTTTGCATATTCAAAAGCGTCAGTCATCACCTTTTCTTCAGCTATAGAACCATCTGCAACAGCATTGTTAATTTTCACAAAATCCTGATAAACAATTCTTCCAGCACCAAGATTCATATGACCAACCTCTGAATTACCCATTTGACCTTCGGGTAAACCAACATTTAATCCATCCGTGCGCAAGCTTGCATTGGGATAATTGTTTATTAAAGAGTCGAAATACGGCGTTTTTGCTTTATAGATTGCAGAAACATCAGGGTTTTGAGTTTCACCCCACCCATCCAGTATGATCAAAATAACTTTTTTATCCATGGCTTTTGCTATTGAAAAATTCAAATGCAAAGATAGGGAACAATTAGATTTTGTACCAGATTTTATGCTAAAATAAAGTCGGTTTTCCTTTGAAAAAGCGGAGAATTACATCAATTTAGAAAAAAGCTTAAATAAGTATCTTCAAAAGTTAGTTGGGTATGAGTCTAACGATACCAAGTTGTTCGATTGAAGCATAAATATAACCATCAGGGCCAACTTTAACAGTCCTTACTCTTCCCAGGCCTTCAATTAGTTTTTCCTCGCTGATCACGTCACCGTTTTTAAGTTTTACAAGGTTTAAATATTTAAACTTGAGTGAGCCAACTAGTAAATGGTTCTCCCAACCAGGATATAGATCAGTTGTTATAAAAGTCATGCCACTAGGAGCAATAGATGGTACCCAATAGTGCAGTGGTTGTTCCATTCCAGGTAAATCTGTGTTTTTGGTAATTTCAGAATCGTCATAGTTGATTCCATAGGTAATTAAAGGCCAGCCATAATTTTTTCCAGAATCAATGATATTAATCTCATCTCCACCTTGAGGACCGTGTTCATGCACCCATATTTTTCCTGTTTGTGGGTTCATTGCCATTCCTTGTGGATTTCTATGACCATAAGAATAAACAGCAGCTTTAGCTCCTGTAGTGGATACAAACGGATTGTCAGAGGGGATACTTCCATCATCGTTAAGTCTATATATTTTTCCTCCGTCTCTTTTGATATCCTGAGGATTGACATCTCTGTTTCCTCTATCGCCCACTGAAAAGAAGAGGTAACCATCCTTATCAAACTCTATTCTTGACCCGAAATGATGCTTTTTTTTAGTATTCGGCGTCGCTTTGTAAAGAATTTCTTTGTCAATTAACTCATCTCCTTTGATCCGAGCTCTCATAATGATGGTATTAGAGCCTTCATCATCATTTTCAATATTCCCGGAAAAAGAAAAATAAATCCAGCCATTATTCTCATAATCCGGATGCAATTTCAAGTCTAATAAACCTCCTTGGTTCTCATAAACAACATCAGGTACGTTTTTAATTTCGGTTTTTTCACCATCCTTAAAAATAATCAACTTCCCTTCCTGCTCTGCAATAAGCAGAGATCCATCTGGAAGAAATTCTAAGCCCCAAGCAATGTCAAGGCCATCTACAATGGTTTCAGCTTTATAACTAAAGTCACCATCACTGACAAATTCATTATTCTTTTGACATTTGGTTATAAAAAAGGATAAACAGATGACAACGAGAGTTATTTTATTCATTTGTAGTTCATTTAGGTTTTAAAGGTACAATTTTTTAGAAAGTATATTTTAGATTCAAACCTGCATAATAATTTGAAGGTTCTCCCGGATAATAATAGCGAGGCGCATTATTGCCAAAGCTTCCTGCATTAATCTGTAACATGGAGGCATATTTTTCATTAAAAACATTGTTAAACCCAACATAAGTATCAAGTTGAAAGTGCTTGGATAACACTTTCTTATATCCGAATTTTAAATTGACTATTTGGTAACTGTCAGCATAAATACTATTGTCATCTCTCAGAGGAATCTCACCTATGAATTGATAGTTGAGGTATGTATAAAAACCTGAAGAAGTGATTAAATGAAGTTGGGAATAGAAGGTTTTATCCGGTACGCCAGTTAAATCATTTCCAGAATAATCATCGTCTAAATCTTGAAATTCATCAAAAGTATACTGATGAAGGCTTAGAGAATTTGAATGACTTAATTGAATAGCTGGTGTATTAACTAAAAAATAATTGAGCCCAATTTCAATACCTTTATGAATAGTCTTACCGGCGTTTACGCCGACAAATTGATCATCACCAGTTCTTCGAGCCACTAATAAATTGTCAATATCCATAATGTAGAGAGCAATTTCATAAGTAAAAAGATTATTGATTATTTTACCACGGCTTCCAATTTCATAATTCCAGCCAGTTTCAGGTTGAATATCATTGTTTATCAGACCATCAGGTAATAAGGTTTCTTCAAGCTTTGGTGGAGAAAAACCATGACTTGCTGTGACAAAGAGCATGCTTTTTTCGGTCATTTGATAACTAAGACCAATCTTTGGAGAAAATATTGGATTAAAACTATATTTTCCAGATTGATTGTTTTGATCGTCATTAAAATTATCATCAATTTTATAGTTGGTTTGGTTTAAATTTAGACCTAAATCGAGGATCAATTTATTTGCCAAGTGATATTTACCTTCTATAAAGAGATTATAATAATATCTTTTTTCATCAAAATCACTCAAGGCTTCTCCTTTGATGCTTCCAGTTCCAGGAGGATAATCTTGGTACAAATTCTCAAAAGTTTTTAATTGATTTAAGTCATTGAAAAACTCAAAACCAATGGTCCATTGTAAATCTTTTTGAAACAACTCCAGTTGTTGAATAAATCTGGTGCGAAAGCCAATGGATTGGGTATTTTGCTCAAGAATATTAAAAGGCCTGGCTTCATAAGAATCTAATAAGCTGCCAAATAAACTACTAAGTTGCTTTGAGTTTTCATTGAAGTCATGTTGCCAAGAAAGACCCAATAAGAACTTATTATAGTCTTCAAAACCTTTTGACTGCCCCCAGGTAAAGGCCGCTTTTGTTGGATCAGTTAAATAATCTTCCTGGTCAAGCGAACTAGGAATGAAAGCCTTAAGGTCTATAAAGTTGGCAATGATATTTATATTATTACTTTCGTTTAGATAATGATTGGAGGCCAAGGTCAGGGTCTGTCTGTCTAATTCATTATTATCTCTGTAACCATCACTGTGGGTATTAGAATAGCTGATCTTGGCCGAATTGCTTTTGTTAGCAAGGTTGGTATTGATCCAAAATTTTTGAAGACCAAATGAACCGAAAGTATATGATGAAGCGATAGCATGAGTATTAAAAACACCTTTGTCTGGAATAAGCTGAATACTACCTCCTAGACCAGCACCATAAAGACTAGATGAAGGTCCTTTGAGTATTTCCATTCGGGCAATACTTTCCAATTCAATATCTTCAATAGTTGTTTCTCCTGATCCATTTGTAAGTGGGATATCTCCATAATAGGCTCTGATCTTGCTTGTTCCGAATAGATTTCTTGAACCGATACCTCTTATTGTTATTCGATTTGTGTTGAGCGTACCATTGTGCATATAAACTCCTGCTACACTATTGAGAATCGGAGCGATATTGACACCGTCGTTACTTTTAATTTGTGACAACGGAATAACGGCTATTGAGGAAGAAATTTGTTTTAATTCACTTTGAAAGTGATTCGATTTAATAAGCACTTCAGCCAAAGAAAAAGGTTTTTCTATCATCTCGACAAGAGTCATTCCTGAGGTATTAACAACGAATACTTTTGAGTAATAACCTTCTTTGGTGCATGTAAACGTTCCTAGAGAATTTAATAAAAATTGGCCATTTAGACCCGTTGTTTCTATCACAGTATTCAGGCTGTCAAGAATTTGAACCTCATGAATCTCAAGTTTGTTTTCTGAGCTGATCACCTTCCCGGTATAAGATTGACCTCTTAAAGTTGAGGAGATCAATAATAATAGAAAAACTATCCTAAACGAACACTTCGTTTGAAGCTTACCGCGCATAATATTATTTTACAACCCCGTTTTTTACCCCGTTTTCATTTTCATTTAAATGGTAAATAAAACCATTGACAACAGCATAAACTACCTTATCATTTTTCTTCAATAAAAACGTAGCATCCGTACCTAGATTTATTGGGGACAATGGTATCGAATTGTTCTTAGGAATCATTATTTTTTTGATATCAATAATGTTAACAGGCATTGGAGTGAATTTAATCTCTTCAGGCATATTATTAATACTCACAGAAGTATAACCTTGGCTAAGTAAGGTGGCAAAATCTAAATTCATGAATGCTTCAAAATCATCGAGTATTTTAGGATAGGTTTCACCTATTTTAAATTCGTAGCCATCGGCATCTAAGGTTTCATATCCATAATGAGTTGAAAGGTCACCAACATCGCTAATTCTTCCCAAATAGTAAAAATCACTATGGTCTTTGTTTTCAATTTCACGATAATTCACGCCAAGGTCTACTTTAAAATCTAAGCCGAGGTATGAGAAACTTAAGTTTTCGATTTTAAGATCAAAGAGTTTACGATCGTTTCTTGGTATTGACAAGTATTGATCGAGAGTAGTTGATTCATAACTTTTAGTTGAAATACTCTCAATAGCAGAAAGAATGCTGACATAATTTAACTTACGAATGAATTGCTTTTCAGGATCATCATATTGACCTCCTGATTCAATAAGAATCGTGCTCGTTCCCCATTTTTGCATATTATCACCGAAAGCTCTTGGTTCGAATTCGTCTGAATATCTCCCAACCTGACCCTTCGCAAATCTTTGTATCACTCTGTTCATGTTTGCAATGATTCTCATGGCCTTACCTCTTGTCTCATTGATGTCTTTCTCAAAGTTATAAGCAGGTGCAAGAAATGATATGGTAGCTGGTTTTTCACTCTTTTTCGCATTATAATATTTACTTTGATCGTGAAGATTGAATCCAAAATCAGCGTCTAGACTATCGCGAACATTTTTAAGTAATCTGGATTCTGGAGATTGACGCATTAAAGCGTCGCGATTGATGTCTATTCCAATAGCGTTTCTCCTTGAAAAAATTTCAGCACCATCAGGGTTTAGCATCGGAATGAGGTGAACTTTGACACTCTTTAACAAAGATTTATCTTGTTTTAAATAGTTTATCATATCAAAGATGGCTGCGGTGGCTGTCGGTTCATCACCATGCATTTGAGACCACAATAAAATGTCTGTATCTCCATCTCCAATGCTAATCATTGAAATACTGCGCCCTTGAATAGATTCACCTAATTTGGTAATCTTAAACGCTTTTAAGGTTTTTAAACTATCAATTAATGGCTGGATATCTTGATGTTTTATCCTCCTTTTATCTATTGTGACCTCTTTATAATCGTTATAGGATTCGAATAAGCGTTGATCTAATGTTTGTTTTTGAGAATACCCAAGGAAGGGCAGAAGTAGAATCAATAAATATTTTATCATATTTTAAATTTTAACGGGAATTGTTTTCCATTTAAGGGAAGCAGTCGATTTTCGCACCTCATGAATAAATGTTTCTCCAGGATCTGTTTTTTCGGTACGATATTTTTCATCAATTTCAAGCCACAAAGGATGTCCCTCGAAAAGAGTGTATTCATAGTGCCCAATCACATAGTCGATTTCAGGAAATTGTTTTTTTAAGTATTTGACTAATTTGATATTTGATGTCAATTGTTCTTTAGTTAGTGGCGTCTCTGAAGTGCCACCAACATTTTCAATCCCGATAGCACAATGATTTAAGCCAATAACATGTCTTGCCATTGTGGTTTCAGGAAGCAAGCGATAGACTGATCCATCTTGGCCAACAAGAAATTGTGTCGAAACATTTAAAGCACTGGCATTTGTAATATCTGCTCTTGAATTGGGCAGTCTACTATCTCTAAATGCATTAAAGGAACCCTCAAGACTTGGTATGGCGGTCCAATGAACAACAATCATTTTAGGTGATATTGTTGGCTTACTCTTTTCAATCCCATACCTTTTCGACAGATAGTCGAGGCTGAGTTGTTTTCTATCTTCATCGAAAGTAATGGGTTTATCAATGATCTTCAGGGAGTTGCATGAAGAGAGAGTGAAACAAATGAAGAAAATTAGAAATCCGGATTTCAGCATCTATTAAAAGTAGTTCTTGGTTTGATGCTAATTTAATTAAAAATTAGCATCATGAATTGAAAAAAAGAGTCTTTTCTGAAGCTTGACGAAATAATCATTTGTTGGATTTTATCTTAAATTGATGTAAAAAATACTGCATAGATTAACTCCCAATAAACCTGATGTGCGCCAAAGACGCTTTATGGCGACAATAATGAAAAAATTAAAACCCAGTCAAGGATGAATATATTTTATTATTCGCTTGTCTTTTCCTAAAAGAGCGGCTAATTTTTAAGTAAAAGAAACTAAAGATATGAAATTGTTAAAATTGAACACAAAGACTTGAAGATACATTAAAATTCTTGAGATATTTAAATTATATAACTTTACAAAAAAGCATTCGATGAGCCAAGATTATCTTTCAAATAGTGTTTTGGAAAAGCTTCCTTTTCACTTGCGTGATTTTATCTTAAAGCAACCCTACGATTACTATACAGCTCAAAACCAAGCAGTATGGAGATATGTGATGAGAAAGAATATGGATTATCTCAAAACTAAGGCTCATGAATCATATATCCCTGGACTTAAAAAAGCAGGTATTTCTATTGAAGAAATTCCCAAGATGGAAGGGATGAATAGGATTCTGAAAGAAATTGGCTGGGCAGCTGTTTCTGTGGACGGTTTTATTCCACCAAATGCTTTTATGGAATTTCAAGCCTACAATACACTTGTTATTGCCGCCGATATTCGTACGATAGAGCATATTGAATATACTCCGGCGCCAGATATAATCCATGAAGCAGCCGGACATGCACCTATAATTGCAAATCCAGAGTATGCTGAGTACTTACGTCGTTTTGGTGAAATAGGTACTAAAGCAATCTCTTCAGCAAAAGATTTTGAATTGTATGAGGCGATAAGGCACTTGTCAATAATTAAAGAGGACCCCAATACCAAGAACAAGGCAATTCGAGAAGCAGATGAGCAAATAAAAGTGATTTCCGAGAATATGGGTGTTCCAAGTGAAATGGCAGGGATAAGAAATATGCATTGGTGGACCGTGGAATATGGTTTAATTGGAAACATGAAAGACCCTAAAATATATGGAGCAGGATTGCTTTCATCTATAGGTGAAAGCGAATGGTGTATGGGAGATTTAGTCAAAAAATTGCCATATACTATTGAAGCTTCCAAGATCGAATTTGATATTACAAAACCACAACCACAATTATTTGTTACCGAAGACTTTGCCCATTTGAGTTTTGTATTAGAGGAGTATGCCAATTCTATGTCACTTCGCAATGGGGGATTAGCCGGAGTACAAAAATTAATTAATTCAAAGAATTTTGGAACTGTCGAATTAAGTACTGGAATTCAGATTTCTGGAAAATTCACCGAATTGATTTCCGACGAATACTATCGCCCTATATATGTAAAAACAATCGGCCCCACTGCTTTGGCATATAAAAATAAAGAACTGATTGGGCATGATAAGGAATACCACATAACTGGGTTTGGATCTCCGGTGGGTAAATTAAAGGGAATTAATCTAGCAATTGAGAACATGTCACCGACTGATCTTGAGGCATATGGTATTTATGAAGGAAGAACAACAAGTCTATTATTCGATGGAGGGGTAAAGGTTGAAGGAGAAATTATAACAGGAAAAAGAAATTTACAAGGGAAAATCATTTTGATTTCGTTTAGAAACTGCACTGTAACTTATGGGGACCAGGTTTTATTTCATCCCACTTGGGGAATTTATGATATGGCAGTTGGCGAATCAGTGATTTCGGCTTTTTCAGGAATCGCAGATCCAAATTCTTTCGGACAGCAATTTGAAGTACCCAAGGAAAAAACACATAAGATAGTTTACAGGGCAGATGAGATTCTACTTTTTAAACTTTACGAGGAGGTTAGAAAAATGAGGAAATGCAAGCAGGTCGACTCAAAAAGGGTTGAAACAATATTCGGGCAGCTAATATTAAACTACCCGAATGATTGGTTATTGGTTCTTGAAATCTTTGAAATTCTAAATCCTATCGATGACGCCGCTTTAAAAGGGCAAGTGAAATCCCATTTAGAAAAAGCCTACAATGACGAATCTATTAAACATCTCATTGAAGATGGAATTCGATTGATCAAGGAGGAGTCTTTTTAAATTGTCAAATTACAGCTGAGAAACCCTCAATGTATTTACCATACCTTTGTCATGAACAGGCATAGAAGTAAGATTAATTACAAAATCACCCTTCTTAGCATAATTTCTTTCAAAGGTCATTTTGTTTAAATCTTCAACCGTTTCATCTGTACTTACCATTCTATCGTAAAACTGAGCTTTTACACCCCATAAAAGATTTAATTGAGCCAATATTCGAGGATTGTCTGAGAAAGCAAGAATATTGGATTTAGGTCTTCTAGCAGAAATTTGAAATGCGGTATACCCACTATTGGTCAAGGTCGTAATTGCCGCAGCTTCAATCTCATCAGCAAGTTTAGCGGCATTACTACAAACTGCTTTTGAAATATATCTATCATTGATACAATTTACACCTTGAATGTACCCTTCAATTAGTTCAGAATCCTCTACACTGACAATAATACTCCTCATTGCCTTGATTACCTCTGTTGGATATTTTCCAACTGAGGTTTCTCCTGAGAGCATTACTGCATCAGCACCATCCATAATTGAATTTGCCACATCATTAACTTCAGCTCTTGTTGGAATTTGACTTGTAATCATTGATTCCATCATTTGAGTAGCGATGATAACCGGAATTCGAGCCTCTTTTGCCTTCCTAACTAACATTTTCTGTATAATTGGAACTTGCTGCATTGGTATTTCAACTCCTAAATCACCTCTGGCTACCATTATTCCATCACAATATGACGTTAAATGGTTGATGTTATCAATTGCCTCTGGTTTTTCGATTTTCGCGATAATCGGAATCTTATAACTTGATTTTTCTTTGATAAGGTCACTAAGTTTTACAAGATCCTCTGGTGTACGAACAAAGGATAAGGCCATCCAATCCACTTCTTGCTCAATAGCAAATTTGGCATCCCTTATGTCTTTTTCAGTTAAGGCTGGTAGAGAAATCTTAGTATTTGGAAGGTTTACACCTTTCTTTGATTTAAGACTTCCACCTCTTAAAACTTTCGTGATTACTTTTTTATCTCGATCCGTGTCAATCACTTCAAACAGAAGTTTTCCATCATCAACGAGAATTTGTTCTCCCTTCTGGACATCTCTAGGGAAATCTTGGTAGGTCATAAAGGCTTTTTCTTTAGTACCTGTACATTTTTCTGTGGTGAATACAAATTCATCACCTTCTTTTAGTTCAACACCTTCTTCCATAACTCCAACGCGAAGTTTTGGCCCTTGAAGATCTGCAAGGACAGCAACATTATAATTGTTTTCCTTATTTAAATCACGAATATATTTAATTTTCGTTTTGACATCATCATACTCAGCATGAGAAAAATTTACTCTGAATACATTAACACCTGCCTCCATCAATTCCTTGATTTTCTCTTTGGTAGATACCGCTGGTCCTAAGGTGGCAACTATTTTCGTTTTTTTTCTTTTTTTCATTCTTCTAAAAAATTAAATTATCCCTAGATTTTAAATCCATAGGGTCAATAGCGTATGATGCTATAATATTATTTATTTTATTTATGCTAAGCAAAGTATTATTAAGCTCAGCATCACCTTTTAAGCCATGAATCTTGATAAAAAAGTCAATCCTTTTTTTTTCAGGGATCAAGTAAGAGGTTTTTGTTTCTTCTGGAAACAAAATACTACCTCCTTGGCTGACATCTTCCGTAAAGACGTGTTTATTAGCAATCAATGACCAAGACGTAAATGCTGTTTTATCGTCAAATTTATAAAGTGGAAAAATACAATTCTTAAATTTAAAATCAAGATCCTCTTTAAATCGTCTTAAGCGTATGTCTAAATGGCTATTTAAAAAAAAAGCCATTCGGTAGTCTGCTAGAACAGAATGAATTCCAATCAGAGCATAGTCATGATCGAATTCAAAATCAATGCAATGAATTTTTGACACTATAGTTGGATTGAAACAAATCTGTTCGCAAAAATAAAGATACTTTTCATATAACAACTCAATTATCTACGAAATCGATTGAGAACGGCAAAAGTAAGGTAAAATAAGAAAGGAATCAGCCCTCTATTTGCGATTTCAATTTATAATAAGCCCTTTTAGAAGCAATTTCTTCAGCTTTCTTTTTAGAGGTCGCTCTGCCTTTTGAAACTAAATCTTGGTCAACTGATAATTTTACACTAAAATGCTTCAATGAATCATTACCGGTATCTTCGTATACGTTGTATTTAATTCGTTTTTTTCTTTTTTGACTCCACTCAATTAGGACGCTTTTGTAGCTGGTAATTTTACCCTCAAGTCGCTCAATGTCTACATAGGGTTCAATAACAAATCTGAATATAAATTTTTCAGTAAAAGCATACCCCCTGTCAGAATGAATGGCTCCAATTAAGGCTTCGAAAAGGTTTCCGTGAATATTATCGCCAAAATTGGTGTTTGGAACCGAGCTTTTAACAAAACTGATTAGGTCCATATCTTTGCCTAATTCATTTAAGTGTTCTCTGCTAACAATTTTTGACCGCATTTGTGTGAGATAGCCTTCATCACCCGACGGAATTTTTTTGAATAAATAATTAGCAATTACCGCTCCTAAAATTGCATCACCTAAAAATTCTAATCGCTCATAGTTTGTAGGGATCCCTTTTTTGTTCACTTTTTTAAGCGAACTGTGCGTAAAGGCTTTTTTGTAAAAGTCAATTTTTTTGGGTTTGTAACCTAAAATCTGTTTCATCTGCATAATAAATTCTTCATCCTTGGCAGAATGAGAATTTGTTAATTTGCGAATTAGATTCATTAAGTTTTAATCTTCGAATTTTCTAAATAAGATACAGGCATTGTGTCCGCCGAACCCAAATGTATTGCTCATTGCTACCTTAACATCTCTTTTTTGAGCCTTATTAAAAGTAAGATTTAATTTTGGATCAATTTGATCATCATCTGTAAAATGATTGATCGTTGGTGGCACAATTCCATGGTTGATTGATAGGATAGAAGCAATGGCTTCTATAGCTCCTGCGGCTCCTAATAAATGACCCGTCATCGACTTTGTGGAATTGATATTTAAATTGTAGGCGTCTTCACCAAAAACACTCTGAATGGCCTTTAGCTCGGCAACATCTCCAAGTGGTGTTGAAGTTCCATGCATATTTACAGCATCAACTTCTTTAGGGCTAATTTCAGCATTTTTAAGACAACTGATCATCACATTTTTTGCTCCACGGCCTTCAGGGTGAGGGGCTGTGATATGATGCGCATCTGCAGAAAGTCCACCACCTATTACTTCGGCGTAGATTTTAGCACCTCTGGCTTTTGCATGTTCTAATTCTTCCAGAATCAAAGCTCCAGCTCCTTCACCCAGCACAAAACCATCTCTATCCTGATCAAAAGGTCGAGAAGCAGTCTTTGGGCTATCGTTTCTTGTAGATAAGGCATGCATGGCATTAAAACCTCCCATTCCAGCTATTGTAACAGCAGCTTCTGAGCCTCCGGTTACAAATACATCTGCTTGACCCAATCGAATATAATTCAAAGAGTCAATAATTGAATTTGCTGAGGATGCACAGGCCGAAACTGTCGTAAAGTTAGGACCTTGTAAATTATGTTTGATCGAAATTTGCCCGGGGGCAATATCAGCGATCATTTTTGGAATAAAAAATGGGTTAAATCGCGGAGATCCGTCTCCTTTAGCATAATTAAGTACTTCGTTCTGGAAAGTTTCAAGCCCACCAATACCGGCACCCCAAATTACACCTATCCTAGAAGTATCTTCATTTTCTAAATCAAGACCTGAATCAGCAATAGCTTCATCGGCTACAACCATCGCATATTGCGTAAACCTATCCATTTTGCGTGCCTCTTTTCTATCAAAATGATCAGTGGCAACAAAGTTTTTAAGTTCACAAGCAAATTGAGTCCTAAAATTTGAAGCATCAAAATAGGTAATAGGAGCAGCTCCGCTAACTCCGCTAGTAAGTCCTTCCCAGTATTCCTGGACAGAATTTCCTATAGGGGTCAACGCTCCTAATCCTGTTACAACTACCCGTTTTAATTCCATCTTTAAAGCTTTTATTAATAATAAACAACAAATTACGAGCCGTTTCCTATTAGGAAAAGCTCGCAATTTTATAAGTAAAGTATAAATTTATTTAGCTTCTTCAATATAGCTAATAGCTTGACCTACAGTACCGATGTTCTCTGCTTGATCGTCTGGAATTTGGATATCAAATTCTTTTTCAAATTCCATAATTAACTCAACTGTATCTAATGAATCCGCTCCTAAGTCGTTGGTAAAGTTAGCTTCATTAGTAACTTCATTTTCGTCCACTCCTAATTTATCAACGATGATAGCTTTAACTCTTGATGCAATGTCTGACATAA
>CAYMKR010000035.1:0-13787 GCA_964390865.1 uncultured Flavobacteriaceae bacterium
AAAAAAGAAGAAAGATCAGCATTAGCAAAAAGGCTTAAGGCTACTGGAAATAGAATTAGGAGATTGATGGAATGCATGAAGAATGATCATATTTCAACACCTGAAAATATTGAAATGCTCAAAAGAGATTTGATTGATTATACCCATGATAAAGAGTTTAAAAAATGCAAAAACATGGGAGAAATCATTTTGGTTGTATTTAATTTTGTTGTTCGAAATTATGAAAGTGCAAATACTTATATCATTCGTTAAATTGATAAAAATCAAATAAAAAAGGCCTGTAATGTACAAGCCTTTTTATAAACTTATTCAGCAGGAGTTGGAGCTGATACCTTTGTAACAATACGGTATAATTGTTTATGCCATTTACCAGCGGAATTGTCTTGAACGCCATCTCCAAAACCTTCAGGCCAAACGAAGTCTTCAGAAAACTCTGGATTTAATGCATCTGTTAAGGATGAGAAAAGGTCGTAAGAACTTGTAGAATATGGAAATTTAGGTGAATCGGGTGCTAAAATATAATCATTACCCCATCCCTTTTGATTGGTTTTACCCTCAGCCATAGCTTTCTCAATCAATGGTTTCCATTCTTCAGATTCAAACTTCATATGCTTTCCAGTATCCTTAGGGTTGTGGTAAATTAGATAAACATATTTGAAATCCTTGTCCGGATCTGCATCTGGTATCGATACAAAATTATCAGCACTTCGAAGATGAATAGTTGCCGTATTCTTTGCCATATCCCAGGTAGCCATATCCTCCATTTTTGTATCAGGAAATAGGGCCTGTAAATTTCCCCATATCTCGTTAGAGGTTTCTAGATTATTAAAAGTATTAATAATCAATATGTTAGACCCTTTATCTTGATTGATCCCACCAACTTTCCGAAGTATTGCCCAGAAGGTTAAATTCCCCTTTGTGACTTCGCTTTCAGCTAGTTTTTGCCAATAAGTCGTTTCTCTTTTTAGGTATTCTTGCATGTTTTCAGGCTCAACCCTTCGGTATTGATGTGTAATGATTGCCTGAGCAGTTAAAGTAGGGACACAGAAAGCAAGCCCTAAAATAAATAAGGATAATTTTTTCATAATAGTTTGATTTTAGTTGAGTTATAAAGTTAACAAAAAAAATCAAATCTATTTTTGCTCTAGAATAAGGCCGATTAAAGTGCTTAATTAATGATCGTGAAAGTGATAGTTTAATTGTCTAGTTGTAGCTGAAATCGCTAAAATCATCTTCGAATTCATCAAAGTCATCTTCTTCAATATCATCGACTGACAAGTCTTCACTTTCGAATTGTATTTCAGGAGCGTTATTTGGAACAATACCTAAAGAAAAGAGCAAGCCAGGTAATTCTGTGCTATCATGTTGAAAATCAGTATGAATCAACTCCACATAAAATGACCACATATTAAAAAAGTCATAGACATAAATCATTTTATCGCTTTCATGCTGTAAAGCCTCGCTCAAAAGAATTTCTCTCATTTGAACCTTTCGATCAACACCTTCTCCCATATCAAAGAGTGGATGTTCTTCTCCTTGAACCCAGGTTTCATCTGATCTGTAAAAAGACGCCATTTCTTCTCCTGTGAAACCAAAAGAATTGGTCAGGGCATTATGCAGGTCTTCTAAACTTGCTGAGGCATCAATAGCAATATCTCTAATCACATCTTCCTTCGTATTTAATATTACCCTGATTTTATATATCATAACTAACCATTCTAATTTTTTGCAAAAATAATACTTTAATTCAAAAGTGTTACTTTTACCTTGTTAAAAATGTAATAATTCTCTTTCCATAATGAAGTCCGAAACTGTCTTAGAAAAACTGAATGCCATTAATAAGAACACTTTAATGGAAACTCTTGACATAACCTATACTGAGATAGGAGATGACTTTCTCGTTGCGACGATGCCTGTTAATTCTAGGGTACACCAACCCATGGGGCTGTTACATGGAGGAGCAAGCGTTGCCTTAGCAGAAAGTGTAGGAAGTGCTGCTTCATATTACTTTCTTGATCATGAGACTCAAGAAGTTCGAGGTTTAGAAATTAATGCTAATCACGTAAGAAGCATTAAGGAAGGGATTGTAAAGGCAACTGCCAGAATTCTTCATAAGGGTAGAACTACCATATTGTGGGAGATCAAAATTGAAGATGAAAAAGATCGCTTAATCTCAATATGTAAGCTAACCTGTATCATCCTGACAAAGAGTTGAACTTTTTCAGCAAGAACCGAAAAATAATCAAAAAGACCCTTAAAATAATTGGATGGACGCTTTTGGTTCTCATAGGCATACTTGTTTATGTGATTTATGCGTTTACGAGCCCTTCAAGTGAAGCTGAAATTCTTGAGAAATTTGAAGATAATCCCTTAAAGCCAATTATAAGTTATGAGGTTTTTAAGGATCGTGAAGTGAGGGTTGTTGGCATGCAAAAAGAGTTAGATTCCTTATTGCCAACCATTTTCTTTGTTCATGGATCTCCGGGCTCGTCAATGGACTTTCAGCGATATTTAAAAGACTCAACTTTGAATTCTTTGGCCAATATAATCAGTTATGATAGGATAGGCTATGGCCCTGAGCGCACAGGAGAGGTGTTGAATACGCTTGAAGAGGAGGTGGATTTACTGCATCAATTAATACAGGGAATGGATATTTCAAGAGTGGTGATGGTTGGGTACTCTTATGGAGGAACAGTAATCATGGCTTCAAATTTAAATTATATGAAAAAGATTGCTTTAGCCGCCTCAGTTAAGGGTGATCTGGAGCCTATGTTTTGGGCGATGAATTTGTATCGTTGGAAACTAACTCGCCCATTGATTCCAAAAGTTTTTAGAGGAGCAAGTATAGAAAAATTCAGGCATATTACTGAATTGGGCAAGTTTGAAAAGAGATGGGGTTTGAGCCCATCACAAGTCTTGTCAATACATGGAAAGGAAGATTTTATTGTGCCTTTTGAGAATTCCATTTTTCTACAACGTCTATTAGGGAAAGCTAAGTTTTCGTTAATTCCAATTGAAGAAGGAAATCATTCACTTATTTGGACTAATTTTGATCTTATAAAAATGGAATTGATAAAAAGTTTAAAGCAATAATGAGTTTTGAAGAGCTACTAAGAAAAGTTCATGAGGCAAAGGATTCTAACTTGCCTTTTGTTGTTTATAGAATGCCAGAAGAAAAAGTAGTCAAAGCTATTATTCAAAAGGACGATCGTCTGGAGTATTCAAATAATTTTAATTCATCAGGTTTTATAATGACTCCCTTTAATGCAGATAGAAAATCGGTGTTATTCTCTGTGGGAAATATAAAAAGATACAGTTGTAAAATTGATAGCCAAGATTATACTCCTTTTAATATTGTAAAAAACCAGATGCAAGCTGACGATGTTATTGAGTCAAGAGAGAAACACTTGCAGCTTGTTAAAAAAGGAATTCAAGGAATTAAAGACGGTGTTTTTATTAAAACTGTTTTATCCAGAACTGAAATAGTATTACTTGAGAATATTGACGTTACTGAGGTATTTAGAAGGTTAATGTCACAGTATCATTCTGCTTTTGTTTATGTCTGGTTTCATCCGAAAATTGGTCTTTGGTCAGGAGCAAGCCCTGAAACACTTTTGAAAACCAAAGGGGTAGATTTTCAAACAATGTCCTTGGCAGGAACCAAAAAATATTCAGGTACAATTGATGTTTCTTGGGGTGAAAAAGAAATAATTGAACAACAAATAGTTACAGACCATATTATTGAGTCGCTTGATGGTCTGGAACTTGAAGTGAGTGAAACTTATACGAAGAAAGCTGGAAATCTTCTTCATTTATGCAATGATATTAAAGGCCAGTTATTCGAAGGAGATGGTTTGAAGCATCTAATAGATAAATTACATCCAACAGCAGCTGTTTGTGGTTTGCCAAGAGAAGAAGTGAGAGATTTTATATTGAAGGAAGAAGGTTATGATCGTTCTTTTTATACAGGTTTCTTAGGAGAGTTAAATTTGCAGAAGGAGGAATTTGAATCTTCTGCTATAGGCGAGTCTAATGATTCTGAATCTAAGCTTTTTGTGAATTTGAGATGCATGCAACTGCTGGACGAACCAGATCCCAGAGCCATTATTTATATTGGTGGCGGCATTACGCTGGATAGTGATCCATTATCGGAGTGGCAGGAGACAGTGGATAAAAGTTTAATTATGAAGTCAGTACTTGAAGGATGAAATTCCCTTTTGAAATTCTCTTATTAGTCTCAAAAATCACGTATTTTTGCTAGGTATTTTTAAGTCTTTACATGCCTAAATATCCTAAAAAAAAACTCGCTCAACTCCTTTTACAGGCCTGTGTAGAATATGAGATTGATCATGTAGTGATCTCTCCAGGTTCAAGAAACGCACCCTTAACGCTCGGATTTGTAAACCATCCTAAAGTAAGTGCTTTTAGCATTGTGGATGAACGTTGTGCTGCTTTTTTTGCTTTGGGACTAGCTCAACAATCGAGAAAACCTGTCGCACTGCTTTGTACCTCAGGATCTGCTTTATTAAACTATTATCCGGCCATTGCCGAGGCATTTTACAGTAAGATACCCTTGTTGGTGATATCAGCAGACAGACCCGAGCACCTTATTGATATCGGTGATGGACAGACCATACGACAGAAAGGAGTTTTTAGCAATCATATTTGGTTTCAAGCAAATTTACAATCTGAAGATGTTCTTTCTGGAAAGGAAGAACAAAATCTTGTTCTGAACAATAATGCGAAAGATCTTTATGAAGCGCTTGAGACTGTTATGGATAAAAAAGGGCCTGTCCATATAAACGTTCCATTTGATGAACCTTTGTATGAAACAGTTGATCACCTTTATGATTTGGCTTCTTTGTTTAAAAAATCCGAGCCTCAGATAATAGATTCTTTATTGGATGAAGAACCTATAAGGCTTGAAGAATTGGAGAGATACGCTTCGGTATGGAATGAATCTTCTAGAAAGATGGTTCTAATAGGTAGCAATGCGCCTGATGAATTACTATCCGTTCAAATGCAACATTTGATTAAAGACCCTTCAGTAATCATTTTGACAGAAACAACTTCTAATTTAACAGGAGAGAAATTTATAAATTGTATTGACCAGCTTATATTTCCTTTGGATAAAAAGGAATTTGAAGATTTGCGGCCAGATATTTTACTCACTTTTGGAGGGATGGTTGTGTCAAAGAGAATTAAACAATTTTTAAGAAGCCTTAAGCCTAAGGAACATTGGCATGTTGATCGTCATAGATCTCTGGATACTTATCTTTGTTTAAGCCACCATTTTGAGGTCTCACCCCAATTATTTTTCAGCCAATTTTTCTTTTTATCAGCATCTTTACAAAGCTCATATCAGGATAAATGGGTCCAATTAAAGCAAAAGAGAAAAATTGCTCATAAAAATTACCTGGAGCAAGCCATTTATTCAGATATGAAAGTTTTTGATCTTGTTTTAAATAGTTTACCAGATAAATGTAATCTCCAACTTGCCAATAGTTCGATTATACGTTATTCCCAATTGTTTGATCTTAAGTCTGGTATTAAGGTTTTTTGTAATCGGGGTACCAGTGGTATTGACGGAAGTACTTCTACTGCTATAGGTGCTGCTCTGGTGCCGACCGAACAAACGATCTTGATTACCGGGGATATTAGTTTTTTTTATGATAGCAATGCACTTTGGAATAAATATATTCCGGCTGATTTTCGAATCATTTTAGTGAATAATAGTGGAGGGGGTATATTTAGGTTTATTCCTGGACCAAAATCTTCCGATGCCCTCGATTTTTTTGAAACTCCTCATAAGCTAAATGCTTCTGATTTGTGTAAAATGTATGGTTTCAATTATTCAAAGGCCGACAATGAATATGAGTTAAAAGAAAATCTAACAGAATTTTATGAGCCCATAGGAAAACCGGCACTTCTTGAGATTTTTACGCCGTCTGAAAAAAACGACCTGATACTTAAGGATTATTTTAAACAACTAACCTAAGTCAATTTTATAAACCTTCGCCCTCATTATTAGGTTCTTCTTCAGGAATTTCATCACCTTCTGAATATCCAAGACGATCAGCCCTTTGTTTTTCAAGTACTCTTTCAATATTGGCATAATAACCATCTGAATTTGGATTGTCAGATCCTATCTTCGCATAGCCATTTTTATAATGCTTAAGTGCTTTTTTATAATCATAGCCAGTTTCATAGTATAGACCTATATAATAGTCACCTAAAGCGGTTTCAGGATACAACCTCATAATCATTTTTCCAAATTCTTCTAGATAATCACCATTTGATTTATCAATGATAATTGGTTCAATCTTATAAATATCACTTTCTCTTATTTTTACATTTGAGCCATATAAATATTCAATCTCTACATATTTTCTTTCGAGATATTCAATCGCATCACCTGGCTCCATATCAGCAATTTCCTCATCAAATTCTTTTTGAGAAATAGCCGCAAATTGTCTGAAGGTGAAGCCAATAGAACTGGCTATAGATTGTCCAATAGAAGCTATTTTACCTGAATTGGAGAAGTCGTCATATTTATATTTAAAATTAGGATTCTCAGATAGTTTTAGTAAACTATTTGTGCTATTTATTGACTTGGTTCTTTTTTCAGTATTGAAATTGCCACCGCTTAAATAGTAAAAATATGGGGTAATTAAACTTTGACTTTTTAGTTCAAGTTTCTGATGCAGTTCTGGGGCATAACTTGGATTGATATTTATGTATGCATTAAATACCGGTGTTTCTTCCAAAAAGAAATAGTTTATAAAATTACCGGTTAGGGTACTACCCACAATAGTCTTAAATAAAGAACTAGGATAGTTGTCGTCTATATAAGGCAATATTTCGTCTCTTATAAAACCATAAAATTTGGAGCTTTCTTGATTTGGTAAGCCTGTATCTTCACTATAATCGCAATCTGCATATCTTTCATCGTTTTGATTCTGATAAATTCCTACAACAATCTGTTCTGGAGCTTTATCTCTAGAGGCAAATAATTTTGAATTGGCCACATAGACATCAAAAAGAAATTCCCCATCCATTAAGATCGCAACAGGATAGGTGTTTTTGTCATTCTCTTGAAACGAATCAGGGATATATATTTTTAAAATTCTTTCCTGTTTTAGATTAAAGGAATTGAATTTCTTATAAATAATATTGTCTTGAGCCTGACCGATAAAGGAAATAAAGAAAAATAATAGAACTAATTTTCTCATGTGAAATGGTTTAAATTGTTTTTTGTTTGCATGACAAAAGCGGTCAACAAGAAGTTTAATCTCTAAACTTTTGTTAATTTCGCTTCGATTAATTAATTATCCAACGATAAAAGAGGGTAATTATTTTGTAGAATTTGTAAAACTTATCAAATGAAACAACCTAATTGGAAAATTGCTAAAGAATTTAAAGATATTACGTATAAAAAATGTGATGGAATAGCAAGAATAGCCTTTAACAGACCTGATGTTCGCAATGCATTCAGACCCCAAACCACAAAAGAGCTGTATGACGCTTTTTATGATGCACAGGAAGATGTGAATATCGGTGTTGTATTACTTTCTGCTGAAGGGCCTTCAAGTAAAGATGGTGTTTATTCTTTTTGTAGTGGAGGGGATCAAAAGGCAAGAGGACATCAAGGCTATGTAGGCACAGATGGTTATCATCGATTGAATATATTGGAAGTTCAAAGATTGATACGTTTTATGCCAAAAGCAGTAATTGCAGTAGTCCCAGGATGGGCCGTTGGTGGCGGACATAGTTTACATGTTGTGTGTGATCTTACTCTAGCCAGTAAAGAACATGCCATATTTAAGCAAACGGATGCTGATGTTACAAGTTTTGATGGGGGATATGGATCAGCCTATTTGGCAAAAATGGTTGGGCAGAAAAAAGCAAGAGAGATATTTTTTCTTGGAAGAAATTATTCGGCTCAAGAAGCACTGGAAATGGGTATGGTTAATGCTGTAATTCCACATGAAGAATTGGAGGCTACGGCTTTTGAATGGGGGCAGGAAATTTTAGCGAAATCACCAACGTCTATTAAGATGCTTAAGTTTGCCATGAACCTCACTGATGATGGAATGGTAGGGCAGCAAGTTTTTGCAGGAGAGGCTACGAGATTGGCCTATATGACGGATGAAGCCAAGGAAGGGAGAGACGCTTTCTTAGAAAAGAGAAAACCAAATTTTGAAAAAAAATGGATCCCTTAGGGTCGGAAAATATTCATGAAAGACCAGAAGATTACAGTTTTAATAAAATGTGAGGATAAAAAAGGATTAGTAGCAAAAATTACTAATTTCTTTTTTAATGAGGGATTCAATATTCTAAGTTGTCAGCAGCACGTGAATAAGCTTGAAAATAAATATTTCATGCGAATTCACTTAAGTGCAGAAGAAGTATTGCTTTCGAGAAATGAACTTGAAGCCAAATTTCAAGACTTGGCGAAAAACCTGGATTTAGACTGGTCAATAAATTATGAGAGCTCAAAAAAGAAAGTAGCGATAATGGTGTCTCATACAAGTCATTGTTTATATGATTTGTTGGAAAGACAGCGCGAAGGCTATTTGGATTGCTCCATTGAAATGGTGATTAGCAATCATGATAAACTGAGAAATATTTCAGAAATGTTTGGTATTCCTTTTTATCATTGCCCTGTAGATAAATCGGATAGAGCAAAACAGGAAAATCAGGTCATGTCTCTTTTAGATGAGCATAAAATTGACCTTATTATTATGGCTCGCTATATGCAAATACTTTCAGCTGATTTTATAAGGACATACCCAGAACGGATTATCAATATTCATCATTCGTTTTTACCTGCTTTTCAAGGAGCTAACCCTTACCAAAGAGCTTATGAAAGGGGTGTGAAATTAATCGGAGCAACAGCTCATTATGCAACAATAGATTTGGATGAAGGCCCGATCATTGAGCAAGGTGTTGAAAGAATTACACATGAAAGCACAACTAAAACGTTAAAACGAATTGGGGCTGACATCGAGCGGCTTGTTCTTGCAAAGGCAGTTAAATGGCATTTACAAAATCAAATCATTGTTTCAGACAATAGGGCAATCGTATTTCCTGAGGCAGGAGAATAGAAAATACTATAAGTAAGAAGGTTATGAAAATTATTTGCATAGGCAGAAATTATGCCAAACACATTGAGGAACTTGATAATGAAAAGCCAAAAGAACCAGTAATATTTATGAAGCCTGATTCGGCAGTTTTATTAAAGAAAAACCCATTTATCATTCCACCTTTTTCTCAAGATATTCACTATGAGGTAGAGATCTTGGTTAAAATTAATAAAACAGGAAAGTTTATCGACGAAAAGTTCGCACATAAATACTATGAAGAGATTGGCTTAGGTATTGATTTTACAGCAAGGGATGTTCAGCAAAATTTGAAAGAAAAAGGTTTGCCTTGGGAAAAGGCAAAGGCCTTTGATGGTAGTGCCGTTATTGGTAAATTTAGCCAGAAGAGTGATTTGAATTTATCAAAAATGAAGTTTCAGTTATTGAAAAATGGATCACCTGTTCAAGATGGAGATTCTTCGCATATGATGTGGAAAATTGATGAATTAATCTCTTATGTATCAAAATATTTCACGCTTAAAATTGGAGATGTTATTTTTACAGGAACCCCGGCTGGAGTTGGGAGAGTAAAGGCTAATGACATTCTAATAGGTAGTTTGGAAGGCCAGGAGATGTTCAATATTAAAATAAAATAGCTTTTGAAAGGTTTAGAAATAGAACGGAATTTTTTGTTGTTAAATGATTTCTTAAAAAAAAACTGAATTGGTTAAGCAAAGAGGTGACTGGTGAAAAAAATATTACAATTAAAGTTTGGTGAAGAATCCTTTTCTAAGCTGGTGAAAAAAAGGTGAATGATTTAACATTCACCTTTTTTTTTCTAATTTTTTAAAACAATCCTAAACCTTGCTTTTCCTTCTTCAAGATGAGCTATGGCTTCATTGACTTTTTCCATTGGAAATTCTTCAACTGTCGGGTAAATATTATGTCTCACACAAAAATCGAGCATTGTTTTAGTTAGCTCTGGACTCCCAATAGGGCTTCCGCCAACGGTTTTTTCGCCCATTATGAGTGAAAAAGCAGGAATGGCCATAGGTTCTAAAACAGCACCTACAGTATGAAACTTTCCTTTTGGCTTAAGGCATCCTAAATAAGAATTCCAATCCAATGTTACATTGGTCGTATTTAAAATAAAACTTAATGACCCGGTAATGCTCGCAAGTTCTTCAGGATCTCTTGAATTGATAACTTTAGAAGCACCCATCTTCAGGATCTCTTCCTTTTTATTTGGGTTCGAACTAAAGGCTATGACCTCGCAGCCCCAATGTTTAAGAAATTTAAGGGCCATGTGACCTAATCCGCCAATACCGATAACACCAACAGAATCTGTTGGTTTTACACCTGCTAGTATGATAGGGCTAAAAACAGTAATACCTCCACATAACAAAGGTCCTGCCTTGGCTAAATCAATGGCATCTGGTAAGGGAATGGCCCATGACCAATGACCTCGTACATAATCCGCAAAGCCTCCATGACGCCCAACAATAGTAGCTTCATTATTTGAGCAAAGATGCTGAGATCCATCCATACACTCAGAACAACTCATGCAAGAGGCGGATAACCATCCTAGACCAACTTTGTCGCCTACTTTCAGGTTCTTAACGGCGTTTCCGGCAGCAATAACCTCCCCGATAATTTCATGACCGGGGACCAAAGGGTAACTGGTCATTCCCCATTCATTATCGATCATGCTTAGGTCAGAATGGCAAATGCCGCAATGTGAAACTTTGATATCGACCTGTTCAGTTCCTAACTCACCTAATTCATAAGAATAAGGCTCTAATTTTCCTTTCGGCTCTTGGGCCGCATATGCTTGTACTTTCATTTTTTTTTAGTATTCGGAGGTTTAAATTAAATTTCTCATATTGTATTGTGGCAATATGTTTTTATTTACATTTTTCTAAAACATGCGATAACTCCTCTTCTGTCAGGGTCATTACATGTTGTGGGTTTGGAACAATTTGCTTGATTTCTCCTAATGCGCAAGAGCAGTAGGCACTAGCATCAGCATCAGAAACGCCCTTTTCTTTTTGTGCAATTTTGCAATGTTCAAGAAACAACCGTTCAACTTCTTCGGTCCAAGGATCTTCTATTTTGATTAAAAGTAGTTCATCAACGCACTTTGAGTTTACGAACAATTCTACTATTTCGTTCTGCTCTAGTTCCATAGCAATGGTTGCGTCTGGATAAGCTTCAAGCGATGATTTTAATAAACAGTCACAATAAATTTTTGCGTTTTCAACATTTTCAGATTCAAGGAAGCCTACACAATTTCTTTCAAATTCAAGCATGTTTTTTTCTGTCCATTTGTGCTTGGATTTAGTAGCATCAAGCTCCTTTGAAGAGGTCGCTTCTTTTTTATTTTCACCACAGTTCGTTAAAAGAAGTAGTGGAAGTATTAATAATAATAGCGCAGTATAATTTTTCATAATTCTAAAATTCAAAAATTTCACACTTAATTCTTTCCGTTTTGAGTTTTTCTCTTGAGACAAAATCTGAAACTACATTACCAGCAGCTGAGCCCCAGAAAATCATATCTCCCGCACCGCCACCAACAGCAGTTCCTAAAAATTTACCTGCAGTTGCCGCGATGGCTCTGGTTTGTCTTCCTTTCATTTTTTTCTCATCCGGTCTGCCTACCGCAACAATATTATCGATGGGTATTTTTTTTCCGGCGATGGGCATAAATCGGGTGCTTCTTGCGTAGTCAAAGACTCTAACAACTCCTCGGTCTTTAAAAATACCGGTAATTTTACCTTGAAAATAATGTGGATTTTTACCTTGCTTGGCGTGCCCGATAATAATCAGGTCTCCCAGCATAAATGTGTCTATACTGACTTCTTTGTAGTTCGAATCAAATCTCCTCACAAGCAATTCTTGGCCAATAACGGGGAGGTTGAATCCTATAATTAAAACAAATAATAAAAGTTTTTTCATGGACTCTAAGTTTGGTTAATAAAATGCTATGAAAAAAAGGTTCAAAAAGTATAGAAACCTAAAGTAGTTCACAGGGCTAAAAAAAGAAAATCACTCTATTTTTTTAACCCCATGAAAATACAAAAAATATTAATTCAAAACTGATGCTTCTTCAGTCTTAACAGAATAAAGTTTTACACCAGCCTCGCGGTACTTGTCACTTTTAGTCTAAAATGGGGTTTTAGGATCATTAGCTATTAATCTTGAAGAAAGTACACAGGACTTAAAAAATTTTTCAAGATAGTCATAGACCATTGTGTCAGGCTTGTCATTAACTTGATGATAGTATTGGTTTTTTTATTAATTAGTTTTTAAAATTTTAGCGGTTAAATATTTAAATTAAAATCATAAGCATTATATGAATGCTTTGAATTAAAGTGAGTTGGAATACCCTATGGTATTATTTGTAGTTGCCAATGACTATATTTGTTCCGCTAAATTCATAAGATACAATGCAAGCAGAGATCATAACCATTGGTGACGAAATATTAATTGGTCAGATTGTTGACACCAATTCAAAATGGATAGGCCAAAAACTCAATGAGATTGGTGTTTCTGTTTATCAAATCACTTCAATCCAAGATGATAAAGAGCATATTTTAAAGGCAATTGAAGAAGCTGAGAGAAATGCAGAACTAGTTATTATGACTGGCGGGCTAGGTCCGACCAAAGATGATATTACTAAATTAACGCTGGTAGAATATTTTAACGACGAATTGTTACGAAATGAAGAAATAGAAAACCATATCAAGCATTTATTTGGAAGGATCAAATACAAATTTACTGATATGGATCTTCAGCAGGCAATGCTCCCTGCAAAGGCGACAATTTTAAAAAATCACTTGGGAACTGCTTCTGGTATGTGGTTTGAAAGAAATAATAAAGTTTTCATTTCTCTTCCTGGGGTTCCAAACGAAATGAAAGGTTTAATAAGCACTTCGGTTTTACCTAAACTCAGAGAAAATTATCATTTACCCTATATTTTGCACAAGACCCTTCATACATATGGCTTAGGAGAAAGCAGGGTTGCAGAGCGTTTGGTTGATTTTGAGAATAATTTACCAGATTTCATTAAGTTGGCTTATTTACCTTCGTACGGAAGGGTTCGGCTTAGATTATCAGCGAGAGGAGCAGAAGAAATGTCATTAATTTCGGACTTGGATGAGAAAGTGATTCAACTGAAAGATTTGGTGAAAGATATTTATGTAGGAGAAGAAGAGAATACTTCAATTGAAAGAGCAGTGAATGAGTTGTTATCAAAGAGCAAGCAAACTTTAAGTCTTGCTGAAAGTATTACGGGTGGTAATATTTCAAAAATGATCACAGCTATTCCGGGAGCATCTTTATTTTTAAAAGGAGCTTTAGTGGCCTATAGTGCTAAAGTAAAAGAAGACCTTTTGCATGTGTCGCCAGAAATAATAAAAAAACATTCTGTAGTTAGTAAGGAAGTTGCTATAGAAATGGCCACGCAAAGTCGAGAAATATTCTCAACTGATTATGCAATTGCAACCACTGGTAATGCAGGTCCTTCGACAGATAAAACTGATAAAAGTGTTGGTGTAGTTTTTATTGCAATCGCAAGTTCTTCAGGTGTTTATGCTGAAGAATTCTTCTTTGGGAAACCAAGAGCGAAAGTAATAGAAAGGTCTTCGGTGAAGGCCTTGGAACTACTAAGAAAAGAAATTTTAAAAAACAGTGTAAATAGTTTGT
>CAYMKR010000036.1:0-13596 GCA_964390865.1 uncultured Flavobacteriaceae bacterium
TGATTATACAAAAAGAAAATCCATCCAAGCTGAGTTGGATGGATAAATGTTTTTTGCTAAGATTATTAAAATCTATAGATGTATTAGTCTTTTGCTGCTTCTTTAGATCCATCATAGAACGGAGGCCAGTTACCATTTGAGTTAACATCTTCCAAAGATCCTACAGCGATAAATTCACCAGGAACATTAATACCCCCTAGAGCTTCTTTTTCTTGACGTATAAGTGCTTTATTCATACCATCAAGAACTACAGCTTTATCAACTTTTGCTTCGAAAACAGAAGCTCTTACGCCCTGAACCTTTTCAACAGAAGCCGTTTGTAATTCAAATTTGGACTCTGTTCCAGGAACATTCATCATCCCCTTATAGTCTCTTCCTTCAAATCGGTTCCTAACCATTTCAAATCCAACAGTATCAACTACTCTTTTCTCAACATCTAATGTAATTCGACCTCTTTGTTCAGTTACAACGATGTTTTTAACTTCTGTTATGGCAAAAGAGTCATTTTCAATAAAATTGACTAAAGCATCAAATTTATTTGTGAATTTTCTATTTACCGAAGCGTAAGCCAATTCAGCATCACGAATAGTCTTCAAATTTTCAATTACCAAGGCATAGCGTTCCTTTTTCTTTTTATTGAATTTAATCGGCGCCATAATACTTTGATATATTTGATACCCGAAAAACACGATAACTATCCATAAGACAACGGATAATACAGGTTTCATTTTGGCCGGCAACTTATTTACAATTAAGTATGCTAATCCTCCAACGGCAAGAATAGACACAATAATTATTAAAATAGAAATCATATTTTAGTTATTTTTAATTACGTTACTGACAAATCTACAAAAATTTTTTAATCAGGAAAGTAATATTTTTAGTTTATATGCTAATTTTTTATGGTCTATTGTAACTTAAAAAACATCAGGCATATTTTAAAATGCGATTCGCTGGGCCGGATTGATTATCGCGAATAAATTGATCTCTTACATCTTGTCTACTATAATTAATTCTGGTTAAGTTTGTGGAACGAACAAAATTTGATCCTAAATTGAAAAAATGCATCATGAAAACAATCTTTTTTTAGAGTTTGTTAAGGGTTTCAACTTTGAGCCCACAAATTTGCAAAATGAGTTGCTAAAAAAAATAGCAAGCTTTGTGTTAAATGAATCTAAAAATGACCTTTTCCTATTAAAAGGATATGCCGGTACCGGGAAAACAACCATCGTTAGTACAGTTGTAAATAACTTAGAATCAGTAGGATTAAAAGCAGTATTACTAGCTCCAACAGGAAGAGCAGCAAAGGTAATGGGCTCATATGCAAAGAGACCGGCGTTTACTATCCATAAGAAAATATACTTTCCTAAGAATGATCCAAATTCAGGCATGAGTTTTGTCCTCCAACAAAACAAATATCACAATACTATTTTTATTGTTGATGAAGCCTCTATGATTCCAGACTCCAATGCAGATGCCAGATTATTTAATAGTAGGTCTTTACTGGCTGATTTGATTAGCTATGTTTATTCTGGTAAAAACTGTAAGTTGATCTTGGTGGGAGATGTAGCACAATTGCCTCCAGTAAAATTAGATTTGAGTCCGGCGCTTGACAAATCTCTTATAGAAATTGAATTTGATAAAGTGGTTAGGTCGCTAGAACTGAATGAAGTAATGAGGCAGCATGAATCCTCAGGAATTCTTTTCAATGCAACCAAAATACGAGAATTGATATTTAAAAATATTTTGAATCAGTTTAAGTTTAACGTTGACTTTAAGGATGTTAGCAGGCTGACAGATGGCTATGATATACAAGACGCGATTTATAATTCCTATTATGAAGGCTTAAATAATACTGTTTTTATCGTGAGGTCTAATAAAAGGGCAAACCTCTATAACCAACAAATAAGAAATAATATATTGGGATATGAGAATGAGATCACCTCCGGTGATTTTATTATGGTAGTGAAGAATAATTATTTTTGGCTTCAAGACGCACCTAAAGTTGGTTTTATAGCAAATGGAGATATTTGTGAAGTTTTGGAGATTTTTAGTTTTAAAGACCTTTATGGATTTCGCTTTGCTGAAGTTAAACTTCGCCTTATTGATTATGAGGATGAGCCGCCGTTTGAGACCGTATTATTATTAGACACCTTGCATAGTGAGGCCCCTTCACTTTCGTATGAAGATTCAAATAAGTTATACCATGCTGTATCAGAAGATTATGCTGAAGAAAGGTCAAAATATAAAAGGTTATTGGCCGTTAAGAGCAATAAGTTTTTTAATGCGCTTCAAGTTAAGTTTTCCTATGCACTTACTTGTCACAAAACACAAGGAGGTCAATGGGATAATGTCTTTGTAGAACAACCTTATATGCCTGAGGGAGAAGATATTTCGTATCTTCGTTGGTTATATACGGCAGTAACACGTGCCCAAAAGAAATTGTTTTTAATTGGTTTTAAGGAAGAATACTTTGAAGAATAGTTTAGTCTTAGGTTTTATTTTGATATTGTTATTGACTGCATGTTCAGCTTCGAAAACCTTAGAAAAGGATCTTACCAGCATATCGGCAAGTAATTCTTTTTTTATGGGAATAACAGTAAAAAATGCTTCCAATGGTGAAACGATAATTGACTTTCAAGGAGATAAGTATTTTACTCCAGCATCAAACGTAAAACTATTTACCCTATATGCAGCGTTAAAGACCTTAAAAGATTCTGTCTCTAGTTTTGAATACTTGATAACTGGAGATTCCTTAATCATGAGAGGAGCAGGAGATCCTGCTTTTTTAAATGATTCTCTTCATGTGAATTCTATCAAATTCTTAAAAAATAAGAATCTTAAACTGTATTTATTGGATAAGGAATTGGATGATGAAGAATATGGAGCTGGGTGGTCATGGGATGATTTTCAATTTGCATATATGCCTGAGAGAAGCCTGATGCCTTTATTTGGAAATTCTATTAGAGTGGTCAAAGATAAGGACAGCATGTATGTGAGACCGACTTTTTTTAAGGATCATGTTAACGTAAACGAAGATGTTAGCGTTGCTAGAGCTTTAAATACTAATAATTTTTATATTTCAAATTCAATTACTTCTATTGACAAAAGGATACCTTTTATAACATCTAATCAATTGGTGGCGGATCTTCTGAGTCAAGAGTTGGGAAGTAAGGTGACATTAATACCTCAAACTTCGAAAAGAAAATTTATTCCTTTTAAAGAAGTGCTTTACGATTCGTTGTATTCAAAAATGATGAAGGAGTCTGACAATTTTATAGCTGAACAAGTATTGCTGCAAGTAGGGAATGAGACTGTTCAAGAATACAGCACTCGAAAAGCTATTGATTATGTGTTAGACAGTTGCTTGGTCGGTATGCCCTTAAGGCCGCGATGGGTTGATGGATCAGGTCTTTCTAGATACAATTTGTTTAGCCCACAAAGCATGGTCTTTGTGTTAAATGAATTATATAAAGATATTCCAACTGATAAATTGATGTCTTATTTTCCTCAAGGGGGAATAGATGGGACGTTAGAAAGAGATTTTAAAGGACAACCTTATATTCGAGCCAAATCCGGAACCCTGTCTAATAATTATTGTTTGTCCGGTTATTTGACGAGTAAAAAAGGCAATCTGTTAATATTTAGCTATATGAATAATCATTATTTAGAAAGTTCAAGCGACCGAAAAGCGGAAATGGCGATATTTTTTAAAAACTTATATGAAAACTATTGATCATAATTTATTCAAATAATACCCTCTCCTCGGCATCAAACCAAGACTTATACATGGGTCTGTGAATTTTCTCAACAAGACTTCGTTTAATTTTTAGAGTAGGTGTCATTAGGCCGTTTTCAACAGTCCAATCTTCCTTCATAACAACGGCTTTTTCAATTTTTTCATGCTTTTCCAGGGACGGATTGAGGTCAAGGATCGATTGAAGAAGACTTTCATGGAGATCACTATTTGATTTCTTTTTACCTTTATCTGATGGGATAACGAGCATAATGGGTTGTGGAATACCCATCCCCACAATACAAATTTGCTCTATGTCAGGATTTTTAGATAAAGCCAGTTCCATTGGTGCCGGAGAAATGTATTTTCCTTTATCTGTTTTGAACTGATCTTTTGCTCTTCCAGTAATTGTAAGATAGCCATCATGATCATACTCACCCAGGTCACCGGTCTTTAAATAGCCATCAGCATCAAAGACTTTAGCTGTCTCTTCGGGATCTTTATAATACCCGAGCATAAGACAGTTATTTTTTACACAAATTTCTCCGATATCAGATAGTATAGCCTTTGCACCGACCGTAAATTTACCAACGGTCCCTATTTTGTTCTCGCTAGGTAGATTACAATGTGAAATGATGCAGTCTTCAGTCATGCCGTAGCCTTGAATGATGTCTATTCCTAGTTTTTTAAACCATTGCATGATTTCGACCGATAATGGAGCAGCTCCAGAAGCAACATATTTTGCTTTTGATAACCCTAATTTTCCTTTAATTTTATTTTTTAAAATCCTGTTTAAGAAAGGAATTCGCAACAGTTTGTTGAGTTTAGATTGAGGGAGGCCCTCCAAAATTTTTTCTTGAAACTTAGAATAGATCCTAGGAACTGCAAAGAACAAGTCAGGTTGTGTAGCTTCGAGATTGCTGGCAAAAGTATCCAAAGATTCGGAAAAAGTAATTGATCCCCCAACATAAATAGCTCCCATCTCAATACCAATTCTTTCTGCAATATGAGATAAAGGAAGGTAAGAAAAATAGCTTGGATGTGCTGGAAGGGCAAGCGTGTTAATTAAATTCCTCACTGCGTTAATGAAATTCTCATGACTATGCATAACGCCTTTAGGACTTCCTGTGGTACCTGAAGTATAGATGATTGTCGCAAGATTTTTTGGTTCTGGTAATACAATATCTTTAAATGGTTCGTTTCTTTCTAAAAGTAACTCCCAAGTTTCTGATTCATGGATTCCGTATTTTTCCATGCTAATTTTTGGTATTTTACTGAAGGCATTTTTTTGAGAATCAAAATTATCTAATTTACCGATAAGCAATAGTTTACTATCGCTATGTTCAATTATAGGTTTAATAGAATCCCCATTAAGCGTAGGGTAAATTGGAACAGATACATGCCCGCTCATCATGATAGCAAGATCTGCCATTATCCAGAAATCACAATTTTTGGAGAGTAGGGCTATGTTGCTTTGGGGAGGTAAATCTTTTTTTAAGATGGCTTGGGCTATTTTCCTTATTTGGGAACCACTTTGTTTAAAGTTTAAAGTTTCAATCTTGCCATCAATATGTTGTCTTAGAAATATTTTCTCCGGATGAGCATGTTCCCAATGTAAAAATGCTTCAAGAGGGGTGTTGAAATTTGTCATTTGATTTGTTTCGTTGCTTATTTAGTACAAGTTATAAAAAAAATATTAGAGTGGTTTAAAGCAGTATTAAATTAGTGATATCTTATGCGATATTTAAACTAAATTATTGTTTATTGAAATTTCTGAATCAATATACTTTATAATTTCACTTGGCTCTGATTGATAATCAAACCATTTAATCTCTGGATCCTTTCTAAACCAAGTTCCTTGTCGTTTAGCAAATCTTCGGGTGTTTTTTTTAATCTCTTCGACCGCATTTTCCAAAGATTCTAATCCATCAAAGTACCTAAATATTTCACGATACCCCACTGTTTGAAGGGCATTTAACTCACGATTTGGATAGAGGCTGCGAGCTTCCTCCAATAAACCATCAGCTATCATTATATCCACTCTTTGATTGATACGTTCATAAATGACACTTCTATCAGCTGTAAGACCAATTTTGATAGTTTTGAAATTTCTTTTTTTAGAATGAAGACCTAAATAATAAGAAAACGGATGGTCGGCACCAATAGAGATTTCAAGAGCTCTGATAAGTCTTTGCTTGTTATTTATATCAATTCGTTTATAAGAGATAGGATCTAATTTTAACAATTGATTTTGTAGAGCTTCAATACCCTTTATCTCCAGCTTAGTTTTTAATTCTTTTCTTATTTCTGGATCCACATTAGGAAAATCATCTAGGCCTATTGTAACTGCATCAACATAGAGGCCGCTGCCCCCTGCCATAATTAATGTATTCTCTTGCTTAAAAATATTGGATAACAATGAGATAGCATCTTTCTCAAAACCACCGACACTATAGTCTTCGAAAATAGAACGGTTTTGGATAAAATGATGCTTGACAGATTCTAATTCACTTTTCGTTGGAACTGCCGTTCCTATGTTCATTTCCTTATAGAATTGACGAGAATCACAAGAAATAATTTCTGTTTTGAAATGTTTCGCCAACACAATACTTAAAGCAGTTTTCCCTATCGCAGTAGGGCCAATTAATGAGATTAGAGTTTTGTTTTTCATCAATTCAAAAATAGGTAATTCACATGGTTCTTTTTTCTTCAATTTTGAAAATAATTTCAGTGCCTTTAGAAACAAAATATATAGGGTAAAACTACGTTATATAAAGGATTAATTGTTATGTGTCAGGTTGCTATGGTAAAAAAGTTAGCTTTAATTTTTTGTTTTGTTGGCATGTTTCAGACGGCTTGGTCTCAGCAAATAGAGATTCAAGGCGGTGGCATTGTCATTGCTGGTGATGGAACAAATGTTCCTGTCATTTCTGAGGATACTTTTTTTGATACGACACCTGTTTCGGCCTCACGAATTCATACATTTAAATTAACCAACAAGGGAAATCAAGATGCTCGTGTAGAGTCAATTAGGTCAGATTCAAGAATTTTTAAAGTCACTGGTAGAATTAAAAGGTTGAGAAATAACGAAACCAATACTTTTGACCTTGCTTTTGAACCCAATTCTATAGGAATTTATAATGCAATTGTTTCAATTAAAGTAAGGTTTGGTAGAGCACGGAAAACTTATACGTTTAACGTTTCAGGTGAATCTTCAGCATCTACAGGTCTTTCTGAAATAATGATTACTCAGTATTATGAAAATGGGAGGAATGATCAAATTGAAATAAAAAATTTAACGGATTACGACCTTAAAAAAAACAGCTATGTTCTTGCCAAATACAATCGAAATGACAATTTAAACAAAGCGCCAACTGCATCGAATGTTATAAAGATTGACAGGTTGGCACCTGGGAAAACAGAGACTTATGATGGTTTTAGAATCAGAGGGAATGAAATCATTATAATTTCAAAATCTAGAGGCAAAAATTGTTATGCTGACAGAGTGGATATGATCGGGGAGCAAAAAACCTGGGGTACAGAGGTCTCTTTTAGCAAAGGAGGCTGTGCCAGTGAATCCGCCAACACTGAATATGATAGCAGTGATTGGGTTCAATTGAGCATTGAAGAAGTAGATCAAGCTTTGAGTATGCAGAATATATTTATGGGAGCGTATCAAACAGGACCTATTACATGGTCATACCAAGGTTGGACAGGCAATGCTTTACCTGACAGGACGAGAATTGTGTTCATACAGGATCCGTATCAGGGTGACGGAAGAGGTATCAAAGCATGTGATTTAACAATAAATGCCTTGCTTGATTTTGATAATGACAAAACCCATTCTGTTGTTGTTTATCGTGATCTTACAATTAATAAAACATTCAAAATTGGCGATACCGAGTCTTTGGTGATGTATGATGACAACGCAAATATTTCAGGGAGCATTGAAAAAATAGAAAGGTCAACTAAAAGAAACAATACCTATGATTTTACATATTGGTCGTCTCCCATTAATAATGCAACACTTGCTGATGTTTTTTCAGGAGTAGATTTAACTCGCTTGTATTATTATGATCAATCTCAAACCGACACTTCTGATAAGAATCATCCTGACTATTGGTCTGTATGGGTTCAGGCATCAGGAAAAATGGAAAATGGAAGAGGTTATGCGGCGGAAGGGAAGTCTGGTGAAACAGGGGTGCATGAAATCGTATATATGGGCCAGCCAAATAATGGAGTCATAGAACAAGGCCTTGATTTTCATGATGACGGTGGTGCAAATTCAGATCTCGATAATGATTTTAATATGTTAGGGAATCCATACCCTTCAGCTATTGATATAGAAGTCTTTTTTAAAGTCAATAAAGATTTAATTGAATCAGTTGTTTATTTATGGACCCATGCGACTCCGATAGATGGCGAAACCGGCGATTATTCGTTCGATGATTATGCCAGCTATAACTATACAGGAGGAACTGGAATAGGAAAGAAAGGGAATGGAACTGTTGAGCCTGCGAAAAACATAGGTTCATCACAAGGTTTTTTTGTCAGAGCCAAAAGCGATGGGATCGTTAAATTCAATAATTCCATGAGAATGGAAAATGCGAATGATCAATTTTTTAAAGGTCGAGTAGAGAAAAATAAAAACAAGGTAGTCGAAAAAGATAGAATATGGTTGGACCTCACTACTAACAAAGGAGGTTTTAATCAAATATTAATTGGTTTTATCGATAAGGCAAGCGATGAGTTTGATAGTGGCTTCGACGCTTTAAAATTTAAGGGTTCTAATAAAATAGGGTTTTATTCACTTTTAGGTGAAGATAAAATGACTATCCAAGGATTCGGAGCTTTTAAGTCAAGCAAAGAAGTCAAGCTAGGTTTCGACACAAAACTTGGGCAGCGGGAGTACACCATTTCAATTTCAAATATAGAAGGGCAACTTAAAGATTCTGAATTGATACTTTTTGATCATTTATTAGAAATTAGTCATGATATTAAAAAATCAGCATATACTTTTGTGCATGATCAAAAAGGGGAGTTTAAAGATAGGTTCACTTTGAATTTTAAGTATGAAGTAGGTTCTGTTGAAGAGTTAGCAACAGTTAGTGATGGTTTATTTGTTACAATTGAGGAAGATGTGTTTAGAGTGGTGGCACCAACCGAAGTAACATCAGCTCGTCTTTTCGATTTGCAAGGAAGGCAAATTATGCAAATCAATCCCAATCAAAAATCATTTGAATTTATCGAGTCCAAATCGAAAAAAGGAGAAATTTTATTATTAGAACTTCAGATGAAGAACAAAAGGCGTGTTCTTAAAAAATTGTATAAGCATTAATTGCTTTCATAGTTTTTCCCCACATTTATAGCAGAAAGTTGCACTATCTTTATGGTTGCCTTCGGAACAGCTTGGACAAGCGTGTGTGTTCAAGTCTATATTTTGACCCATTTCCTTTGCCATTTCGGCACCTACAATTCCCGTCGGAATTGCAATGATTCCATAACCTAGAATCATAACTAAACTAGCTAATAATTGGCCTAAGGCAGTCTGAGGAGCAATATCACCATAACCTACAGTTGTTAAAGTTACAATTGACCAATAAATACTCCTGGGAATACTTGTAAATCCGCTAGAATCTCCTTCAATTAGATACATTAAAGTTCCAATAATCACGCATATAATCAAAACGGCTGAAATAAAAACAAAAATCTTAAATCTACTGGCTTGTAAGGCTTTCCCAAGATTATTTGTTGCACCAACAAATCTTACCAACTTTAAAATTCTGAATATTCGCAAGAGCCTGAGAGCTCTTAGGGCAACTAAGGCGTGCGCTCCACCAATAAGTAATGAAAGGTATTTTGGAATAGTCGACAGAAGATCTATTATTCCATAAAAGCTCAAAATATATGATTTTGGTTTTTTTACGCTAACAACCCGGAGTACATATTCAATAGTGAACAAAATGGTTATGACCCATTCAGAAATATTAAATAAAGTGTGGTATTTGGCATCGAGCTCCTTCACGCTTTCAAGCATGACCAGAAGAATACTAAATAGAATGGCTACAATAATGACAAGGTCAAATATTTTCCCTGCACGAGAATCTGCCTCATAAATTATTACATGCAATTTTGCTCTCCAAGCATTTTTTGGAATGTTACTTTTCAAGAATCCGTAGTTTTCTCTAAAGATATTAAACTATTGCTAGTTTTGATGATTTCCTTGAATAATTCCTTAAGAGACTGGTGTTTTTCTGCTATGTAAATAAAGGAATTCAGTTTAGAATGTATGAATATCAGTAATTACTATTTGACTTGCGTCTGATAACTGCTAACGAAAATTTAAACGGCTAACATGCTGTGATCCTTTTATCAGATCTGTTTCTAGGTTTCACTCTGTTGTTTTATCATGAGACCTCACTGTGAGAATAAAATAAGTGTAAAAATCAGCTTAAAATCGAATAATTTTTTCA
This sequence comes from uncultured Flavobacteriaceae bacterium, assembly GCA_964390865.1. GTDB lineage: Bacteria > Bacteroidota > Bacteroidia > Flavobacteriales > Flavobacteriaceae > Lutimonas. The sequence goes on from CAYMKR010000036.1 coordinate 10,210, forward strand.
ACGGTATTTCCTGAAAGATATTTTTTGATAATTATGTTTTGGGCCATTGAATTATTGGTCTTATTTATCAGGCTTTTGAGTATGTCTAAATTATTGATCTGATGGCTTAGTTCGGTGTATGCAAAGCCCTGAAAATCGTTATTTTCAATTAAAACTACTGATTTTTCTTCAAGACTTCTTCCTTTGTCAACCAGGATCATGTTTTCATGATTAAAAGTCACTTTTTGTAAAACTGTTCTTTTGATTTTGTTGTGTTTTGGTTTATGTGTTGAAACTTCTTCTTCAAATTTAATATTTGCAATCAGCTCGTTTCCAGTAAGTTCGAAGGTTACGGAGTCCATCTCTTTAAGTAAGCTGCGATTTCGATTTGATGTTCTTAAAAAAACCTGATTTACTACCTTTTGAATGTTTTTCCCCTTTCCTATATAAAGAATGTCGCCATTGAACCTATGAAAATAGAAAAGACCCGACTGAACTGGCAAGGTGTCAAGAATTTTTAGAAGTTTTCCCGAAAGGTCTCTTTGGTTCCCTATTTTGATCGTGTTTTTTACAATCAATTTATCATTGTCTTTTTGCAAAAGTATCTGAAAAAGCTTTACGGTCGCTAAAGCATCCCCATTGGCTCTATGTCTGTCAGTCATGGGTATGCCAATCGCCCTACATAATTTTCCTAAACTATAGGATTCAAGATCGGGTAAGAGTAATTTACTTAGTTCAACGGTGCAAAGGGTGGGGATTTCAAATTGATACCCTAGCCTTGAAAATTCATTTCGAACAACTCTGTAATCAAAGTTAGAGTTATGTGCCACCATAATACAACCTTCGGTAATTTCTATGATTCTTTTTGCGACTTCATAAAACTTAGGAGCGTTCTTCAGCATTTTAGAATTTATCCCAGTGAGATTAACAACGAAGGGCTGTATTTCTTTTTCGGGATTTATAAGACTAACAAATGAATCTATAATGTTTTGGCCATCAAATTTATGAATGGCTACTTCGGTAATTCCTTCTTCATTAAATTTACCCCCGGTGGTTTCAACATCAATTATTGCAAAATTCATAAAAATCTCAATGTGTTATTTTTCATCAAGAACCAATCTGTCCTCTCTGTTAGCAATTTCCCAAGCCGTATAGAATACCAATTTTGTTCTTAAAGCAAGAAGCTCAAAATCAATTTTATCAGCAGTATCTGTTATTTTGTGATAGTCTTCATGCGCTCCATTAAAATAAAAAATGACGGGTATGTTGTTTTTAGCGAAATTGTAATGATCAGACCTTTCATAGTACTTATATGGGTCGTTTGAAGCATTATAAGTATAATCAAGCTTCAGGCTTGTGTAGCTTTTGTTTGCTTTTTCAGACAATTCATGCAGATCCTGGCTCAATCTGTTCGAGCCAATTAAATAAATATAATTCTTTTTATCAAAATGCTCTTTGTCAACTCGTCCAACCATATCAATGTTAAGGTCAACAACCGTACTGTCAAGAGAAAATACAGGGTTTTCGATATAATATTTGGAACCATAAAGGCCTATCTCTTCTCCGGTTAAATGAAGAAATAATATGGATCGTTTAGGTCCGTTTCCTTGTTTTTTTGCCAATTGAAACGATTGTGCCAATTCCATAAGCGCTGAACTGCCTGACGCATTGTCATCAGCACCATTGTAAACTTCTTCTCCTTGCATACCGAGATGATCGTAGTGCGCAGAAATGACAACAACTTCATTGGGATATACACTTCCTTCGACTAAAGCCAATACATTTTCAGAGGGTCCTTCAGATTTGTTTTCAAAAAATTCTTGCGGAATTTCCTGTGTATATTCCGGGTAATTTGTCGGAGCCTTAAGCCCAATATGATCATAATAGGCTGTAAAATAATTAACCGCCATTTCCTGTCTTTTTTCGCCAGTTTTTCTGCCCTCTAAAATATCAGAAGACAATAAAAACAGATGCTCCTTAAGATCATCCGGTTTGATTTGATTGGCATATTTTTCCTTGTCCGATTCCTTTACATCTTTGTCTGTCTTTCCTGAGCCACAGGAAAGAACTATAAATGACAACAAGGCTATTAGTATTTGTTTCATTTTTTAAAATTGAAGTGACAAAAATAAACATATATTTTGCCTATTTCATGATAAACTGACTACTTTCTTTGTCAAAGAAAATTGAATTGCTGTCGAAAATTAAATTTATTTTGTCATTAGCAATTAGTTCTAAAGGCTTTCCAGAAATAATTTCTTTCTCTGTCATTAACCATAATTCATCAGACATTTGGGTGGCAAGTTGGATTTCATGGGATGAAATAAGAATGGTCTTATTGAGCTTGTTAGCAATTTTTTTAAGCAGTTTGAATGTTTCTATTTTATGCTGAACATCTAAATGAGCAGTTGGTTCGTCAAGAATGATCAGATCAGTATTTTGTGCCAAAGCCCTACAAATCATAGCCCTTTGTAACTGGCCATCACTTAATTTATCACATCTTTGTTGGGCCAATTCGCTAAGGTGTGACTGCTTTATTGCCTCATTGATGTGTTCAATATCTTTTTGAAGTAATTTCCCTATCCAATTGGTGTAAGGCTGTCTGCCCAGGGCAATTAATTCATATACGCTAAGATTACTGGCAGGAATTTTTTCAGTAAGGACCAAGCTTATAATCTTAGCAAGTTCATTTCTTGAATAATCATCAATACTTTTATTTTCAAGAAAAATATCACCTTCTAGCCTTGGCTGCATCTTGCTCAGTGTTCTTAATAAGGTCGATTTTCCAATTCCGTTTCTCCCAACTAGGCTAACTAATTGGCCTCTTTTAAGGGTAAGATTAATGTTTTTGGAGACTTCATGATAATCTTTTTTCGAAGCATATCCAATACTTAAATTCTTGGTGCTTAAAACTATATTTAATTTGTTTTCAGACATAATATCAATCATAAGACCATTTTCCTTTTTCTTACTAAAAGCCATATAACGACAGGGGCGCCAAACAGGGTAGTAATGGCATTTATTGGCAAAGTGAATTCACTATTAGGTAGTTGCGCTACCGTATCACTAATCAGCATGATATTGGCTCCTAGTAATGCAGCTGCAGGCATTAATAGTCTGTGTTCTGAGGTGCTAAGAATTAACTTGGTCATGTGAGGTGCCGCAAGTCCTATAAATGCAATAGGTCCTGCAAAGGCGGTAATTACTCCGGTTAGCAGGCTTGTGGCCACAAGAATCAGATTTTTAGTTTGCTTCATATTAACGCCTACACTTTTTGCATAGTTTTCACCAAGCAACAAGCTATTTAATGATTTGATTACGGGTAGAATCAGCAAGGCTGCTATTGCATAGATACTTGTGAAAATCAGGACTTCATTCCAGGTTAAATTTCCAAGACTTCCAAATCCC
>CAYMKR010000037.1:0-13512 GCA_964390865.1 uncultured Flavobacteriaceae bacterium
CTGATCAGCTAAAATGGGCTCAATTTGAAAATGATGACAAATGGAATCTTTTCGGAAACTATGTATGGCCGAACCCTGTGGTGTATGATTCGCATCAAGCTGAGGTTGACCACCTTAAATTATGGTATATAGAAAGAATGAATTGGCTGGATGCGGCTTATAAGGAATTATAATTGATCATGAAGCCCATTGCATAGATCAGGCTAGACCTTTCAATACCTTATAGAGTATGATTGTCTGCAAAGAAACTACTATGTTATGAGTCAGTTAACAGATGCTGTCATGATTAAATTTTGAAGTAATATACCTATGAATGGAATTATCACTAAAGATTTTTAAATTAATTGTGTAATAGTGTTTCAGTAATTTATAAAGTATTTAAATTACAGTAGCCTGTAAAAATTATGTTAATAGTCAAAAATATCTTTTATATTGCAGAGCAAATTTTTTAAAATCACTTCACTATTATGGGACAAACTAGTACAAAAAGAATCAATATTTATTTCGTAACCATTGTCATTACCTTAGGAGGGTTGCTGTTTGGATATGATACAGGAGTGATCAATGGAACACAGTTTTATTTTTCGAAATATTTTGAACTTACCGGATGGTTAAAAGGTTTTATAGTAAGTAGTGCCCTTTTAGGAGCACTTTTGGGAGCCGCTTCTGCGGGTATCATCTCCAAAGAGATTGGTAGAAAAAAATCGCTGATTATTTCTGCGATACTTTTCGCAATTTCAGCTTGGGGATCTGGATTACCTTCGTTTTTGCCAGAATCGATGACTTTAATGGTAATCTTCAGGGTTCTTGGAGGTATTGCAATAGGAATGGCATCTATGAATGCACCTATGTATATTGCCGAGATTGCACCCGCTAAAATTAGAGGAACGCTGGTCACTTATTATCAAATGGCAGTGGTGATTGGGTTTTTTATAGTTTTTCTTGCCACTTATTTTATTGGAACCGGATTAACTGAGCAACAAAATATTGATGTTGGTTGGAGGTATATGTTTTGGTCAGAATTAATACCTGCCGGAGCATTTCTAGTTTTACTTTTTATGGTGCCTAAGAGTCCAAGATGGTTGATGATCAAAGGACAGGAAGAAGAAGCGAAAAAAGTACTAGTTGCTATCCATGGACAAGAAATGGCGGATAAAGAATTTGGAGAGATCAAAGATTCTATTGTTAACGAAGGAAAAGTTAAAAAAGCATCTATTTTTCAAAAGTCCTTATTTCCTATCGTGGTCATCGGAACTGTACTTTCAGTCTTACAACAATTTACAGGTATTAATGCGGTTCTTTATTATGGTGCCGATATATTTGAGCAAGCACTGGGCTTTGGAAAGGAAGACGTCTTATTACAACAGATCCTTTTAGCCACAGTAAATTTATTGTTTACATTCATTGCGATGTTTACAGTAGATAAGTTGGGTAGAAAACCTTTACTGATTATCGGAGGTGTTGGTATGTTGGTTGGTTTTCTCATCATGGGTTTCACACTTTATCTTAGTGATTATTCAGCGGTGAATGCTGCAGGGTTACCTGCTATTTCTAGTACTGAGGGAATTATTTGTCTGGTAGGAATTCTGATGTTCATTGGATCTTTTGCCATGTCAATGGGACCAATTGTTTGGGTATTGTTGGCTGAGATTTTTCCAAATAGTATTAGAAGTACTGCGATGGCTATTGCAGTTGCCGCTCAATGGTTGGCTAATTATTTTGTATCTCAAACTTTCCCGATTATAGTTGAAAGTGAAGCGAATGGGTTAGTTACCGATGGAGGAACCTGGAACAACTCACTCCCATACTTTTTATTCTCAGCATTTATTGTATTCATCATATTCTTTACCTGGAAGTGGATTCCGGAAACCAAAGGAAAAACATTGGAAGAGATGGAAGCTACTTTTAACAAGGGTAGGGCATAAAAAATATTGTCTATGAAAATAAATTGCATGAAATCAGATTTTAATCTGGTGATTTTTGTCATGCTACTTGCTTTTACACTTCAGTGGAGTTGCAGTAGTGACGATGATTTTGAACAAAAGGAACAAGAAGGTGTAGAAGAAGGAGAACTAACTGATAATGCGGTTCCACTAATAGAAATCATTACAAGTGGAGATATTGTTGATGAGCCTAAGGTAAGAGGAACGATCAAGATCACCGAAAATGGAACTGTAACTCACGATGGGATTATCGGTATTGAATTTAGAGGTGCGTCTTCGCAAAGTTTTGATAAAAAATCTTATGGCTTAGAAACCTGGGACAGCAGCGGAGAGGACATCGATGTTTCACTATTGGGGATGCCCGAAGAGGAGGATTGGATTCTTCACGGACCCTATAGTGACAAAAGTTTGATGCGTAATAAATTGATCTATGATCTTTCAAATGACATCGGGCGATATGCAAGTAGAACAAAATTTGTAGAACTCTTCATCAACGATTCTTATCAAGGTGTTTATGTCTTTATGGAAAAGTTGAAGCGAGATGGCGATAGAATCGACATATCGAAGTTAGAAGATAATGAGAATTCAGGGGAAGATCTTACTGGAGGTTATATACTTAAAATAGACAAAACGGCAGGAAGTAATGTAGGAGAAGGGTATAATGATTTAAATTCTTTTCCATCGAATCACAAAGCGCCTTTTTCAGAATCTGACATCAATTTTTTATATGAGTATCCGGATGCCGAAGATATAACAGAGCAGCAAAAAGCATATATATCAGCTTATGTTAAGGACTTTGAAGCTGCACTTGCTTCTGATAATTTTAAAGACCCAATTTTGGGTTATCAGGCTTTTATTGATGTACCAAGCTTTATTGATTTTTTCATTTTGAACGAGATACCTAACAATGTTGATGGTTATCGTCTTAGTACTTATATGCACAAAGACAAAAATGGCAAACTCAATATGGGCCCCATCTGGGACTTTAACCTTGGCTTTGGCAATGCCGATTATTGTGGAGGGGGCAATACTGACAACTGGGCCTATAGGTTTAACGAACGATGCCCGGGAGATTATTGGGTAGTGCCATTCTGGTGGTATCGACTTCTTGAAGACCCTGCATTTGTAGCACAGTTGAAGGATCGATGGAATGTCTTAAGAGGTGGTATTTTGGCAAGTAGTATTGTCATGGATAAAATTGACGGTTATGAAGATTTTTTAAATGAAACTGACGCAATCAACAAGAATTTTGATACTTGGAAAATCCTAGGAATTTATATTTGGCCAAACAAATTTGTAGGTAACAGCCATACAGCAGAAAAAGTATACCTTAAAGAATGGACAACTGAAAGATTGTCTTGGCTTGATCAGCAGATCAGCCAATTGTAAAAAGGTTTAAGAACATTTTATGAGGCAATTCAACCTTAAATTGTACAAGAACATCTTGATTTCAAAGTTGCAATTATTGCAGCATTGATTTTTCTTGAATCATTCGGCACCTGAGTTTCATATTTCTTCACAAGAACGCCCTATATGATTCTGTTAATCAGGTGTTTATTATTTTACAAAAATTTGTTTTTTCATATCTATTAGGGTTTCGATAGAATTAAAATTCTAAAAATTCCAAGAAAGCATCCGTTAATGACAAAATAGTATTAATTCTTTTATTGATAGATATGTAATTTTGGAGGGCAAATATTAAGATTTATAGAATAATGTCAGATATAACAAAGTTATCCTTAAAGGAAAAACTAGGCTATGGTTTGGGTGATGGTGCAGCCAATATAGCTTGGAGAGGAGTTGCCACTTTCTTATTCATTTTTTATACTGACGTTTTTGGTTTAAGCCCGGTTACCGTAGGTGTATTATTTCTTGTTGCGAGATTTAGTGACGGTATAAGCGATGTGTTAATGGGGGTTATTGGAGACCGGACCAAATCAAAATACGGCAAATTCAGGCCGTGGATATTATGGACTGCCATTCCACTGGGGATTATATTGTCCTTGTTGTTTACATCCCCCGATTTAAGTGATTCTGGAAAGATCATTTATGCCTATATCACCTATATCTTTTTTACCCTAATTTATACGGCAAATAATGTTCCTTATGGTGCTTTGATGGCGGTAATGACTGGTGATGATAAAGAAAGGACGAGTTTAGGTTCTTTTAGGATGGTAGGTGCTTTTGGAGGTGGTATGCTGGTTCAAGGAGCCTTGCTTTTTCTTGTAGCCCATTTTGGAAATGTAGATCCTGACATTGTTATAGATAAATTAGAAAAAGAAAAATATAGAGTCACAGTTTCTGCCCCTTCTGATGTTGAAAATGTGAACATAAAAACTAAGAATGGGATAGCCGATTTTATTTGGGATGAAAGCAGCTTAAATTTGGCTGATAACATACCAACCCATAGTAAAAGCTTTTCTATCCAGGCTAATCAAAAGTATGTATTTATTGTAAGTGGTGAAGCAAACATAGAAGCTGCAAGTATTTCACTGATAGATCAGAAAAAAGGCTATAGTAATTCGATGTATATCATGTCTGTTTTTCTGACTTTATTTATGTTCATTACATTTTACACGACGAAAGAGCGTGTATTACCGCCAAAGACGCAAAAGAATAATCTAAAAAGAGATCTCAAGGATTTAGTTAGAAACAAACCTTGGCTAGTGCTATTGGTAATTGGACTTTTATTCAATATTTACAACTCGATTAAGCAGGGGATTGTAATAATTTATTTCACGCATTATTTGAATAACCAATTACTGGCGGCATCATTTTTAATTGCCTTAATGCTAGCTTCAATTGGAGGAGCGATGGTTACGGCTCCATTAGGAAAAAGGTTTGGAAAGCGTAATTTATTCATTGCCGCTTTACTTTTTTCGGGAGGCGTGAATTCCTTATTCTTTTTTCTGGGTCCAACAGATTATGAGGCGGTATTTGCCATCGGTGTAGTGTCTGAATTTGCTTCAGCGATTTTGCCGACACTATTCTTTGTCATGTTGGGGGATGCTGCGGATTATTCAGAATTTAAAAATGGAAGAAGAGCAACAGGCCTAATCTATTCAGCTGGTTCATTTGCTACCAAATTTGGAGGCGGAATTGCAGGAGCGATAATCGGTTTGGTATTAGGAGCATTTCACTATAATGGGCAAAATGCAGCCTCGATTGAAGGCGCAGTCCCAGGTATCATTATGTTAATGAGTTGGGTTCCAGCTGTAATTACAGTAGTGGCAGCTGGTTTTATGCTGATCTATCCACTAAATCAGAAAAAAATTGATGAGGTTACTTCCGAGTTAAACAATAGAAGATTAATAGAAAGTACCAATTAGATTTAAGCAATAAAATTTCACCAAATGAAATACGGTCATTTTGACGATGCGAACAGGGAATATGTAATCACAAACCCTAAAACTCCTTACCCATGGATTAATTATCTGGGTAACGAGGATTTTTTCTCACTTACTTCTAACACAGGTGGAGGTTATTCATTCTATAAAGATGCTAAATTCAGACGCCTTACCCGATACCGGTATAATAACGTGCCCGTTGATGATGGTGGAAAATACTTTTATATTAAGGATGGAGATACTGTTTGGTCACCTGGTTGGAAACCGGTAAAAACTGAATTAGACAGCTATGAATGTCGACATGGGATGAGCTATACAAAAATAAAAGGCTCTAAGAATGGTGTGACTACAGAAGTTCTCCAATTTATTCCATTAGGATTTTGGGGTGAGATTCAAAAAGTAAGTTTAAGAAACGATAGTTCTCAGGCTAAGAAATTGAAACTTTTCTCTTTTGTTGAATGGTGTCTATGGAATGCAGAGGATGACATGACGAATTTCCAGCGAAATTTTAACACTGGAGAAGTAGAAATAGAAGACAGTGTGATTTACCATAAAACTGAATATAAGGAAAGACGTAATCACTACGCATTCTATTCTGTTAATGAGGAAATTCAGGGATTTGACACAGATAGAGAAACATTTCTTGGCTTGTATAATGGTTTTGACAGTCCGGATGCAGTAGCTAAGGGTGAGCCAAGTAATACTGTGGCTCATGGCTGGTCACCAATAGCTTCTCATTATTTAGAAATAGAATTGCAACCAGGGGAGCAGAAGGATCTGGTTTTTATGTTGGGTTATGTTGAGGTTAATGAAGATGAAAAATGGGAATCGAAAAGTGTAATCAATAAAAATCCTGCAAGGGCAATGATTGAAAAGTATGATACAGTTGCCAAAGTAGATGCAGCTTATGATGCGCTGCGGACTTATTGGGATGATCTATTGTGCACGATATCTATTGAATCAGGTGATGATAGGCTTGACCGAATGGTAAATATTTGGAATCAGTATCAATGCATGGTTACATTTAACATGTCACGTTCGGCGTCCTTTTTTGAATCAGGAATAGGCCGAGGAATGGGCTTTAGAGATTCAAATCAGGATCTCATTGGCTTTGTGCATCAGATACCTGAACGAGCAAGAGAAAGAATTTTTGATATCGCTTCAACGCAATTTGAAGATGGTTCATGCTATCATCAATACCAGCCATTGACTAAGAAAGGGAATTCTGCCGTTGGAGGAGATTTCAATGACGATCCACTTTGGCTGATCCTATCAACAACGGCCTATATCAAAGAAACTGGAGATTTCTCCTTATTAGATGAAATGGTTCCTTTTGATAATGATGCGTCAAGAGCAAAACCTCATTTTGATCATTTAAAAGCCTCTTTTTACCATGTGGTTAATAATCTAGGACCGCATAAATTGCCTTTGATTGGCAGAGCAGATTGGAATGATTGTTTGAACTTGAATTGTTTTTCAAGTGATCCGAATGAGTCGTTTCAAACGACAGGAAATAAAAAAGGAGATACGGCAGAGTCACTTATGATTGCAGGTTTATTTGTGGTCTATGGTAAAGAATATATAGAGTTATGTAAGTATGTTGGTAAAGACACTGAGGCTGCTGAGGCCCAGACCCACGTAGATAACATGATTTCAGCAGTTAAAGAACACGGCTGGGATGGCGATTGGTACCTTAGAGCTTATGATTATTATGGAAAGAAGATAGGTTCTGATGAAAATGAAGAAGGGAAAATTTTTATAGAGTCTCAGGGTTGGTGTACCATGGCTGAGATTGGTAAAGAGGATGGTTTAGTTGAAAAATCACTTAATTCGGTCAAAGAACATCTTGATTCTGAATACGGAGTCGTACTTAATTATCCTGCTTTTACAAAGTATCATATAGAATATGGTGAGATTTCAACTTACCCTGCGGGCTATAAAGAAAATGGAGGGATATTTTGTCATAACAATCCTTGGATCATGATAGGTGAGACAATGATTGGGAGAGGAGATAATGCATACGATTATTATACTAAAATTGCGCCTAGTTTTCTTGAAGACATATCTGAATTGCACAAGGTTGAACCTTATGTTTATTGTCAGATGATTGCAGGTAAAGAAGCGTTTAAACCTGGTGAGGCTAAAAATTCATGGTTGTCTGGAACGGCGTCATGGAACTTCTATGCTATTACACAATATATATTGGGTGTAAGACCCGAATATGATGGTTTAAGAGTTGATCCCTGTATTCCTAAAAGTTGGGACGGCTTTAAGATGCAAAGAAAATTCAGAGGAGCTACTTATCAATTGCTCATTAAAAATCCTGATCATGTTAGTAAAGGAGTCAAAGAACTTATCATAAATGGAGAAAGTACATTCTCAAATATAATTCCAATGCTTGAGAAAGGTAAAAGTCATACAGTTGAAATAATAATGGGATAAAAGACTGAGATTTTTACTAAAAGAAGCTCCTGAAAGCAATAGTTTTCGGGAGTTTTCTTTTTAAATATGTTCGGTTCAATTAAGAAAAATGACTTACAGAACTCTTTGCATACCAACAAATTCTTTCCTGAATTCACTTGGCGTACATTCCTTAGATCTTTTAAAGATGCGGTTAAAATTGGCAATGTTGTTAAACCCGCATTGGAAACTAATTTCTCCAATACTCTTTTCGGATTCGATAAGCCATCTGCAGGCATAGCTTATACGCGTATCATTTACATAATTGATAAAGGTTTTTCCAGTTCTTTTTTTTATAAAACGATTGAAGGAGACCGGACTCATGTTTACAAGTTGAGAAATTTCTTCAAGTGCTATTTTACGATTGTAATTTTCTTGAATAAACTCATAGACCTTTTTAATACTTTCGCTATTCTGAAAATCATTCATTTCAGAAAATTGGGTGGAGAGTAGTGTCTGGTCCTTGGAAATGGCGAGTTCATTCAAAATTGAAATAAACTCTAAGAAATAATTAATACCTTGTAGTTTGGGCAATGTCATTAATCTAGGCTTGACCTTCATCGTTATTTCTTGTGAAAATAGTATACCATGTTTTGATCTGTTAAACATGTCTCTAATGCTTTTAAAAATCCTTCTTGAAAGCATCTGATCATTCAATAAATCTTGCTGAATGTGAATAGTGATCTCATAGATTTCTTTGCATAAGCATTTGTTAAGTTCCCATCCATGGATTAGGTTAGGCCCCACCAGAACGAGTTCAACATCATTTATGATATTGGTGTGATCTCCAATAATTCTTCTGACACCATCACCTTTGTAAATAAAATTCAATTCATATTCTGGATGAAAGTGGATAGGAAAATCAAAATCATCTTTTACTCTTTCATAAACAAGAAAACTATCTTCCGGACTTAATTGTGTAATTTCTCTGTGTACGTTGTTTCTCATAAGTCACTATAATGGTTACTCGTTTTTAATCAATTTTTGACAATATAGTATTAATTGAAATTAAAGGCTTCATAACTTCATTATTTTTTTTAACAATAAATATAATATCAATTTTTTGACGATTTACTGCAGTTCTTATATGGTTTGTTGAATAAAACAATATATATAAGAATTATAGCGTTGCCTCAAATTGGCTTTTAGATTTGACTACTTCCAGACGTAGTTGTCTTCCATGTGACAATATTCGCTTAGATTGGTTATCGTATTAAAAACCTTAAACAATTATGAATGGATTAAAGTTTTTCTTTTACAACTATCAAACTTCTAATGAAAATAATGCTAATTAAAATTGTTAAAAAAGCATAGGGTAGTGAGGTGATCACGATTAATTTGGTCATAGCTCCAAGTAAATCAAGATTTGCCAGTTTATTACCCAATAGAAGCATAGAGGATCCAAAAATAGGAAGAAATATGCCCCAAATATACCGATGTTTTTTAGCAGGATTTCTATTGCCTCCATCTGTAAACATGCTCAATACATAAATGGCGGAATCCATGGAGGTGATTAAGAAAGTAAACAAAACAAGAATAACTAGTGAGTTTATCAAGGCATGCATTGGATAAACTTCAAAAAAGACAAAGATTGAAGTGAAGACATTCCCGAATTCATTATTGTAATTGCTCCATTGTTCTAATCTTAAAAATGCAGTCTCCCCAAATGCTGTAAACCAAAAAAAAGTACCCAAAGACGGGATTAATAAAATTGCTATGACGAACTCTCTTATGGTCCGACCTTTTGATATGCGTGCTATAAAAATTCCTGTAAAGGGTGCCCAAGATAACCAGAAAGCCCAATAGAAATAGGTCCATGAACTTAAAAACTCTTTCCCTGGATCAAAGGATCCTAAAGCCAGACTTAGTGGAAGGAAATCAGTAATATAAAGATATAATGTTTTGACAAACCTACTGGACATTATCCATATATCACCTTGAAGAAATACAAACAGAAGCAGAAAAATAGCGATGAGTATATTGAATTTTGAGATGATATTGATTCCTTTATTAACACCAAAAGATGCAGATATCAGCGATATAGAGCTAACTAATAATAAAATGAGTATCGTGCCATTCAAATTCAAGTCTAGTTCAGGCATCAAATGGTTTAATCCCCCACTTATCTGGGTAACTCCAAGTGCAACAGCCGCAATTACTCCTATGACAGTAATTAGAATGGTAAGTATATCAATGCTTTTGAGTAAGTATTTATTTGAATGTATTTTTTTAACAGGAACACTCATTAACACAGGTTCATTTTGTACATAAATATAATAACCAATAATCAATGCAAAAAGGCCATACATCGCCCAAGGCGTAAAACCCCAATGATAAAAAGTATACTCCAAGGCCAATGAGTTTGGTTCATTTAAAGATTGAATAGGAGGGTTCTTTAGCATAAAAACGGGTTCTTGAACAGCTCTTAGAATAAGGCCAGCTCCCATTCCAGCGCTAAATAACATGGCTGACCATGACCATAAATCATATTCAGGTTTAGAATCTATACTACCTAGTTTTCTCTTTCCCACAGGTAAAACTGCCAAGGTAATTAAGAGTAAAACGCATCCTAAGCCTATTATCAAATAGAATTGTCCAAATTTTTCTCTAACCCAAACCGATACATCAGAGATTTGTGTGATCGCATTGAGAGGGTTGTATAATATCCAAAGAGAAAAAATAAATAAAATCAGGATAGATATACCTAGTAGGTTGTATTTAAGTAATTGTTTTTTGAGACTATCCATGAAAAGGTGGAATCATTTTAGACGATGATTTCATAAAAGTAATACTTTTTTGATAGAAGCATTTCTAATACCTGACTGATATCAGGTTGGTTCTTTTAACTCTTTATCCTGATAAATAAGAAGCGCCTGAAACTTGAGGCGTTCTCAAATTTCAGGCGCTTTATACTTACTCGTTAATAAAAATGACAGAGAACCTAATTGACTTGGTGGATATTTGCTTCTCCTAGAACCAAACCTCTGTTGACTATAGGGCTGCCTTTATAATGAATTGAGGCTTCTCCGTAAGCGGTAACTTTCAATTCATCAGACACATTTATTTTTACACGCCCTTCGCCATAAGCTGTAATTTTTGCAGTAGTGTTTTGAACACCAAAAGTATTGATTTCACCTTCACCATATGATATAATTCGTTGACGTATAGCGGTTCCATTTTTCACTTCAAGGTAGCATTCTCCATACATGGTGGCATAGAATTCATCCACTTCTATTTCTTTTACATAAACTTCAGATTCACCATAAATTTTTAGAGTGAGTTCTTCACCTTCCAATACACTATTCACTTTATGTGTTTCATCACCTCTTAGTGAAAGCTCTTCAATATCTTTAAAATAGATCTTTGCAGAAACGATAGTTCCATTATAAATGGAATGCTTCCCCTTATAGTCATCATATTCTACTTTTTCAGATTTGGTATAAACCTTTGCGTCGTCAAGATAGATATGCAGGGTCTTTCCTTTAACTTCTACATTTAGTTTGTCCATAGACACATCAATGTTTTCGATGACTACAGACTCATGATCAGACTTTTCAAATATCACTTCAATATGTGGACTTATAATTACTTCATCAAATGAAGACACGTTAAATGTTTTGTTCTGGGCCTCGGTATTTTGTATTCCTAACAACAAGAAGGTTGCGACTAGAAAGGTTAAGTAGGGTATTTTCATGAGAATATTATTTATTGTTATATGGTTAGACCAATTTTTGAACATTGGTTTCTATAAAGATAAGGCTAAAACAAAAATGTTACAGTTGGAAGGTGAATAATGTGAAATTTTCGCAAAAAAAAGCTCCATTCCCCGATCAAAGATGAATTAATAATCATTTGTCATGAAGTAGCTTTAAAGAGAATTGTAATTGCTGGTTCTTAATTGATTAAAAATTGCTTTAAAACATTATGTAACAATTGTTGCAAATTATTATTGAAACAAATTCTAACTTCCTCGTTGCAAAAAAAATAAATCTTCACGCATATGTCTCATCATCATCAAGTTCTAATTATTGGCGGAGGTACCGCAGGTATAATGGTCGCTTCCCAATTGAAAAAACGCAATCCAAAAATAAATATTGGTCTCATTGAGCCAGCAGAAACTCATTACTATCAGCCCGCATGGACCTTGGTTGGAGCGAACACATATGATTTTGACAAAACAGCTCGTCCGATGTCAAGTTTGATACCATCTGGTGTGGAATGGATAAAAAAATATGCAGATAAATTTGAACCAGAGAAAAACGCGCTTAGAACTAAAGATGGTTCAACATACAGTTATGACTATTTGGTTATATGTCCGGGCTTAAGAATGGCGCCCGAATTGGTAGAGGGATTATCTGAGGCTATGGACAAAGGGGTTGTTTGCAGTAATTACACGAATCCGAAGCATACTTGGGAGGTCTTAAAGAATTTTAAGGGAGGAACCGCACTTTTTACACAACCCACTACACCCATCAAATGTGGAGGAGCCCCACAGAAGATTATGTATTTGGCTGATGAGCATTTTAAAAAGACGGGAGTAAGAGATAAAACAAATATTGTTTTTGCTATCCCTGGAGGCGTAATTTTTGCCGTAAAACCAATTGCCAAAACTTTGATGAAGGTTGTTGACCGAAAAGATATTAATGTTCGTTTCCATCATAAATTGGTCAAGATTGATGCCGAAAAGCAAATAGCTTGGTATGAATTGGCAAAAGATATAGAAGCTGGAGGTTGTATCGTGATGTCTGGAGATAATGAAGGGAAAAAAATAGATGAATCGATACAATATAATTATAAAGATATTGAGGTCCTTAAAGAAGGAAATCGCTTTGGACTTCATTTTGATATGTTGCATTTGGCACCTCCACAGGCTTCACCAAAATTTATCGCCGATTCTCCTCTCTCAACAACTGATGGATGGTTATCAGTAAATGATAAGACGCTGCAGCATACTAAATATGCAAATGTTTTTGGTTTGGGAGATTCTGCGCAATTACCAACGGCAAAGACAGGAGCAGCGATTCGTAAGCAAGTACCAGTAGTGGTTTCAAATATTTTGGAATTGATCTCGAGGAATGCAATATCAAATGCTACCTATGATGGTTATTCTTCATGTCCCTTGGTTACAGGTTATGGAAAAATGGTATTGGCTGAATTTGATTATAGTAAAGAATTTACACCGGATCCTAAACTAAAAAAATTCCCATTGATGATTGGGGATTCTTCCAAGGAACACTGGCGCTTATGGATTCTTAAAAAGTATCTACTGCCGTATCTCTATTGGAATAAAATGATGAAAGGGGTGGAGGTATAAATACTCCTTTTCATTCTGGCTTTTATCAAATGTCATTTTTTATCCTAAAACCTGAGAACTACTGCCCATAAAAGGGTGGTCATAAAACGTTTACCTGTTGCTTTGTATAAGGCGTTCACTGCTTCCCCCTATATATTTTATGCTACTGAATATGGCAAAGTAACCTAGTGCCCTAAGTTTTTTACGGCCTTGGTCATGGCTATAAAACATGCTGTTTGACTACCTTTTTCGTCAGCAACAGGAGGATTGTAATAGTCTTCGATAAAGCCGTCAGCGGATGACCAAACCGTCTGCATTATTCCTAAATATTTTTTACTTGTTTCCGGTGTTGAGTTATTCTTAAAATCAAACATCATTTGAACCTGTGCTTCTGCCACCTTAGGTTTTCTCCAAGGGCAGGCAATTACGTCAAATCCTTTTAGTGCGAAATAGGCGGGAGTAGGAATGG
>CAYMKR010000038.1:0-13009 GCA_964390865.1 uncultured Flavobacteriaceae bacterium
TTTCTGTATTTGACCTTAGAGCCAAAGCAAGAAGGTTGGTTTCTCAACATAATGTAAGGTGTGTTGTTATTGATTACCTTCAATTGATGACGGCTGGCTCCTCAACAAAGAGTTCAGGAAATCGTGAGCAGGAGATCTCAACCATTTCAAGGAATTTAAAAGCATTGGCCAAAGAATTAAGTGTACCTGTAATCGCCTTGTCACAATTGTCAAGGGCCGTAGAAACCAGGGGAGGTAGTAAACGTCCGTTACTTTCTGACCTTAGGGAATCTGGAGCCATCGAACAGGATGCAGATATTGTATCGTTTATTTATCGACCTGAGTATTATGGTCTGACAGAGTGGGATGATGATGAAAGAACGCCATGTGATGGTCAGGCAGAATTTATAGTAGCCAAGCATCGTAACGGTGGTTTGGAGAACATTAGAATGAAGTTTATTGGAAGACTTGCCAAATTTGCGAACCTTGATGAAGGTTTTGAAACTGAATTCCAATCTTCAATGAATGCAGATCAGATTTCACCTAGTAACTTTACGAGTGCCAATGATGCTTTTGGTAATATTGACAAGGATGATGAAGTTCCGTTTTAAAATAAGAAATTAATAGCTACATGTTTATTTGCAAAAGATTTAGGATGCATCAATTTTATTACTGTTTGCTGATCTTTCTGTTTGTAACTCCTTCCTTTGCTTCGTATTTGTTGATACCTATGGATGATTCTTCACAAAAAAATCATTTAAAAGCTTACGGAATTACTTATCAGTCATTACTTCAGGGTAAGAAAGTACAATGGCTTTTGAATTATAGAGGAGGTTCTTTTCTATTAGAGGATCAAGAAAATTTTAGACGAGAATGCACCATTAGGGGGGTTTCTTTTGAAATAGTTTCAGAAGTAGAGGCCGTCAAAATATTAGAACTTATAGCCAGCCCGTCACAGAATATGGAAGCAGTTATTTTGGAAAAGCCTCCGAAAATTGCCGTTTACTCCCCAAAGGATAGGCAACCTTGGGACGATGCAGTTACTATGGTATTGCAATATGCCGAGATTCCTTATGAGGTAGTATATGATCAGGAGGTGCTATCAGATAAGCTCTTATTGTATGAATGGTTGCATTTGCATCATGAAGATTTTACAGGTCAGTATGGAAAATTTTATGGAGCATTTAGAACAGCTCCATGGTATATTGAGTCTAAGGTGAATGCAGAGAAGCGTGCGATTGATATGGGTTATTCAAAAGTCTCACAGCAGAAATTGAATGTGGCTTTAAAAATAAGGGACTATGTTTTTGGCGGTGGATTTATGTTTGCCATGTGTTCGGCAACAGATAGCTTTGATATTGCATTGGCAGCAGAAGGTATAGATATTTGTGAGGTAATGTTTGATGGAGATCCTTCGGAGAGGGCATATCAAGAAAAGATCATTTATGAACCAACTTTTGCTTTTAAAGATTTTATTCTTGAAAGGAATCCAGTGGTTTATGAATTTTCTAATATTGATACAACTAGAAAAAGAAAGGTGCTTAAAACAGAAGACTATTTTGAATTGAAAGAGTATTCCGCTAAATGGGATATGGTACCAAGTATGTTATGTCAAAACCACACCCTACTTGTCAAAGGTTTTATGGGACAAACTACGGCCTTTGAATCTGCCTTGGTAAAACCAACAGTTATGGTGATGGGGCAGAATAATGTCAACGGTGAAGCCAGGTATATTCATGGTGTAAAAGGTAAAGGGATGTTTACTTTTTTTGGAGGGCATGATCCTGAAGATTACCAGCACAGGGTAGGAGATCCAAAAACAGAACTAGATTTACATCCAAACTCGCCAGGGTACCGACTTATTTTAAATAATGTTCTTTTTCCTGCTGCAAGAAAGAAAAAACAAAAAACCTGATCAAAGTACCTTAAGCAAGGTTATTAGACTAAGAGCTCCAGTTAACAGGCTTAAAATCAAATTCATGTTGATTTTTTTTCGACCACTATTTTTATTTATTTTTTTAATAAAAAGTGGATATGCATATAAGATCAGGAAACTGCCAAGCGCTGACCCTAATGCGAAAAGAAAAATATGAGCGCTTGTTAATTGAAATAATCCCAGGCTTCCTAAGAATAGAGTAACTCCATAATAGAATGGAATTGCAAACATATTCACAGCTGATAATATAAGACCAATTAGAAAAGTGTTTCTGCAATCTTCTTTTACTTTGCCGATATACTTTTTGTCCTTTTTAAAGGCTAGATAGAAGTATATAGCCAATCCGGCAAATATCAAGGAAGCCATAGCTTGAATCAATTCAACCACCTCAGGATGTCGCATGATATATTCACTTAAAGCGATTGAAAAGTAGGCTTGTAGAATCACCATTGTTGATACTCCAATGGCGAAATAATTGGCTTTAGATCGGCCACGTTCCAAACTTATTTTGACTGTTGTCATGTTTAACATGCTCGGAAAAATCATTCCTAAGAAGGAGGTAGAGAAGCCAAAGACAAAGTGCAGAACCAAACTCATTTGTTAATATTTATAATTGCTTAGTACGCTAATCTCTGATGCAATTACAAAAATGCCGATTCCTTTTAAAAGAAATCGGCATTTAAAACTGACTTAACAATTAGATTATTTTGTCTCTATCCATTTGCGAGCATTTACAAAGGCTTCTAACCATGGGCTTACTTCATCTTTTCTGTCTTCAGGATAATTGGCCCAGTTCCATTGGAAAATAGATCGCTCAATATGCGGCATCATAACTAAATGACGTCCATCATCACTAGCCATCATGGCAGTATTAAAATCAGAACCATTTGGATTTGCAGGGTATCCTTCATAGCCATACTTTGCTACGATATTATATTTTGATTCTTCATAAGGAAAGTTGAATTTACCTTCTCCATGAGACATCCAAACACCTAAAGTAAGTCCCTCTAAACTTGACAACATCACAGAATTATTTTCTTGAATCGCAACCGATGTAAATCCGCTTTCATGCTTGAGGGAGTCATTATGTAGCATTTTCGGTTTAAGCTCATGACCAGGGTTGATCATTTCTAGTTCAACAAATAATTGGCAACCATTACATATTCCAACTGATAAGGTGTCTTCTCTCTCAAAGAATTTTTTTAATGTCTTATTGGCTCTTTCATTGTACAAGAAAGCTCCTGCCCAACCTTTGGCTGAGCCTAAAACATCAGAATTAGAAAAGCCTCCAACAGCTCCGATAAATTGAATGTCTTCTAAATTTTCTCTACCACTGATCAGGTCAGTCATATGAACGTCTTTAACATCAAAACCAGCTAAATACATGGCGTTTGCCATTTCTCTTTCACTATTCGAGCCTTTCTCTCTAATGACGGCAGCTTTGGGTCTTGCCTTACCCGCATCAATTACGGGTAATTTTCCAGAATAATTTTCTGGAAAGGTATAGGTCAAGGCTTGATTCTTATAATTCTTAAATCTGTCTTCTGCTAAATTATTGGCAGTTTGCTCTTTATCTAACAGGTAAGATGTTGAATACCAAAAATCTCTAAAGGTTTCAATGTCAAAACTAAGATCAAAATTAGTTATGTCAAGCGCTTTGCTCTTTAGAGCAGTTCCTATTTCAAAATAAGAAATAGCATTATTGTTTAAAATTTCTTCAACAACTGATGAACCATCAGATTGAATAATTACACCGCTTTTTTCTGAAAAGAGCACTTTTGCAGCATCAGATACATTCAGTTTGCTAAGATCAATTTTTGCGCCGTGATTATTTTCGGCAAAACACATTTCCAGCAAGGTGGTAAGCATACCTCCAGCTGAAATATCATGCCCTGCTAATAATAAATTCTTATTAATAAGTTCTTGAACCGTATTAAAGCATGCTTTAAAGTAAGCTGCATCCTCAACGGCAGGAGTAAATGAACCAATACCATTTTTAATTTGTGCAAAACTTGATCCTCCTAAATGAAAGTCATCCTTAGAAAAGTCAAGGTAATAGATTTTATTATTTTCTGATAATTTAAATACAGGTTCTAAGATGTTTCTTATATCTGCACATTCTCCAGAAGCTGAGATAATAACTGTTCCAGGAGCGATAACTTCTTCATCCTGATATTTTTGTTTCATTGAAAGTGAATCTTTTCCTGTTGGAACATTAATCCCAAGGGCGATAGAAAAGTCAGAGACAGCTTCTACTGCATTATAAAGTCTGGCATCTTCACCTTCATTACGACAAGGCCACATCCAATTGGCAGATAATGATACTGATTTAAGGCCTTCTTTTAGAGGAGCCCATACAATATTGGTTAGTGCTTCAGCAATAGCGTTTTTTGAACCTGCTCGTTCATCAATTAACGAACTTGCTACGGCATGCCCTATTGAAGTAGCAATACCACTTTGACCTTGAAAATCAAGAGCCATAACACCTACGTCATTTAGCGGTAACTGCAGTGAGCCAGCGCATTGCTGCTTAGCTACTTTTCCACCAACACAACGGTCAACTTTGTTTGTGAGCCAATCTTTACAGGCAACAGCTTCCAATTGTAAGACTTTTTTTGCGTCTTCATATACCTCAGAAGCATTGTATTGTAAGTCGGCATATTTTCGATTAAGGCTACGATCAGTCAAAATTGTTTGAGGAGAACTTCCAAACATGTCGGCGAGGTCAAAATCCATTGGTTTCTCACCACTTTTTTCAGATTTAAAGGTGAACCTGAAATTGTCAGTTACTTGTCCAACATCATAAATTGGTGATCTTTCTCTATCTGCAATTCTATGTAAATAATCTAAATCTTTCTCATTGATCACCAAGCCCATTCTTTCTTGAGACTCGTTTCCAATAATTTCTTTTGATGATAAGGTTTTGTCTCCAACAGGTAAAGCGTCAAGATTGATCAAACCACCTGTTTCTTCTACTAATTCAGACAAACAGTTTAGATGTCCTCCGGCACCATGATCGTGTATTGACACGATATTATTCTCGTCTCCTTCAACCATACCACGAATCGTATTTGCAACTCTCTTTTGCATTTCAGGATTTGATCTCTGCACTGCATTCAGCGTAATGGCCGTGTTGAATTCGCCTGTGTCAGCGGATGAAACAGCAGCGCCACCCATTCCGATTCTATAATTGTCTCCCCCAAGTAAAATGATGCTATCACCTTTTTTTGGTTTGTCTTTCAAACTATCTATTTCTTTGCCATATCCAATTCCTCCGGCAAGCATAATTACCTTATCAAAACCAAGCTTTCTTTCATGTTCTTCGTGTTCAAAAGTAAACAAGGAACCTGAAATTAATGGCTGTCCAAATTTGTTTCCAAAATCTGACGCTCCGTTTGAGGCTTTGATTAATAATTCAATAGGCGTCTGGTACAACCATTTTCTTTCTGTCATGTTCTCCCATGACCTGTTTTTTGAAAGTCTTGAATACGGAGTCATATAAACAGCTGTTCCAGCAAGTGGTAAAGAACCTTTTCCTCCAGCCAGTCTGTCACGAATTTCACCCCCGGAACCTGTTGCAGCACCATTAAAAGGCTCAACTGTTGTCGGGAAGTTATGCGTTTCAGCTTTTAATGAAATAACAGATTTTATTTTCTTGATTTGGTAATAGTCTGGTTTATCCGAGGTTTTAGGAGCAAATTGTTCTATTGTTGGGCCTTCAATAAATGCTACATTGTCTTTATAAGCAGATACAATGGTGTTCGGATTTTCGATAGATGTCTTTTTAATCATTTTGAAAAGAGAATTAGCTTGCTCTTTTCCATCAATAACAAAAGTTCCGTTGAAAATTTTATGTCTACAGTGTTCTGAATTCACTTGTGAGAATCCAAATATTTCAGAATCAGTTAATTTTCTGCCCAATTTAAGTGCCAGATCATTCAAATAAGTTACTTCATCCTTATTTAGAGCCAAGCCTTCAGCATTATTATAAGCCGCTATGTCATCTATTTCTTTAATTGCTTCCGGACTTAGGTGAACGGTAAACAAGTCTTGATCAAGCTGTTTGTAATGCTGCTGAATCATAGGGTCAAAAACGGGTGTATTTTCTGTGGTTTTAAAGAATTCTTCAATTCTTGAAATTCCTGAAATCCCCATATTTTCAGTTATTTCGACAGCATTGGTGCTCCAAGGGCTGATCATTTCTTTTCTTGGCCCGATAAAACTGCCGAGGATCGAATTTTCATTAAGTTTTTCGGCATTACCAAAAAGCCAGATTAATTTTTCAATGTCCTTATTCTCAATTTTTGAAGGTGATGAAACTGCAAATACTGTTTGATTCTGAGTAAAAAAGTAGATCATTTGACTAATTTTATCTTAAGATTTTGAAAAGTGCAAATTTAATCAATTGACCTTGTAAAATAACAGGCAATGTTAATAATATTCAATAAATGTTGAAGGAATTATTAGCTATTCCTCTGAGTGTGGAGTATAAAGTAACTTATTCCTAATTAGAGAATTAAAAAGAGGATTATTAAAATCCTTGAATCCTCAAACAAGCGCTGCTAAAAAATAGTTTTAAGGTTTAAAATTGGAGATTTAATTTAAGACTGCTTTTCTAATAAAGCCATGTAAAAACCGTCAAAACCGGAAGCAGCAGGGGATACTTTTTTATCTTTAGCCAGTCTGAATTCTGAATGGTTTTTTAAAAATGCTTTAACTTGATTTTCGTTTTCAGATGGAAGAATGGAACAGGTCGCATAGACCAGTTTTCCACCGGGTTTTACCATTGAAGCATATTGATCAAGGATTTCAGCTTGTGTTTTCCTGATGCGATCAAGAAAATCTGCATTTAGTTTCCACTTAGAATCCGGGTTTCTCTTTAAGACACCAATCCCACTGCAGGGAGCATCAATAAGAACACGGTCAGCTTTTCCCTTTAATTTTTTAATTGATTTGGTTCCCTCAATGGTTCTTGTTTCGATATTATGGGCACCATCTCTCTTAGCTCTTCTCTTTAATTCAACGAGTTTGTGTCCGTGGATGTCCATCGCAATGATTTGACCTTTGTTTTCCATTAAGGAGGCCAAATGCAAGGTTTTCCCTCCGGCTCCAGCACAAGTGTCAATCACCCTTTGGCCTGGTTTCACATCTAAAAAGGGTGCCACCAATTGAGAGGAAGCATCTTGTACTTCAAAAAATCCTTTTTTAAAGACAGATGTAAGGAATACATTTTTGCGTTCAACAAGAACCAAAGCATCAGGATGTTTTGCAACTTCTTCAGTTTCTACTTCCTCTTCACGCAATAAATTTTGTAATTCTCTTCTAGTTATTTTTAAAGTATTTACACGCAGGATAACCCTGGCCTGTTTGTTTAATTCAGTTAACTCTTCATCCCACTTTTTTCCTAGTTCAGCTGATCCTACTTCGTCCATCCAATCCGGGATTGATTCTCTAAACTTTCGGTCACTTTGTAATTCGTCAAACCTGCCCTTTATCCTTCTGGTTGGGGTTCCCTCAAAATATCTCCAGTCAGGTAAGGCAATTCCTTTTAGGGTAGCCCAAACTGCAAAATTTTTCCAAATATTGTCTCGTGTATAATGGTCCTTCGTGCCTGCTATTTCATTGTACAGTCGTTTCCACCTCACCATGTCGTAAATAGTTTCAGCTACAAATTTCCGATCCCTGGCACCCCAACGTTTATCTAACTTGAGTGTCTTTTGAACCACCTTATCGGCATATTCCTTTTCATTATATATAAGGTCAAGTGCTGAAATAACAGCAAAGACTAAGTTTCTGTGTAAACGCATCTGTAAATGAATTTTAGGCCGCAAAGGTAGTTAAATAATGAACAGGGCGTTTAAGCTATTTTGGAATATGGTTAAATTATTTTTTGGTTTTTTGCACCTTAGGAAAACTTCTCGAAAACACCCATACCAAACAGTGCAAAATCATATTTAACAGGATCAATTGGATCCATTTTTCGCAAATTATGGTCTAATTCATTTAATGCCTTTGCATCATTTTGTTTTCTGTGTAAGAGACCTAATTTTCGAGCAACGTTTCCTGAATGAACGTCTAGTGGGCAGGATAGCATTGAAGGAGAAACTGTATTCCAGATACCAAAATCAACACCGGCACCATCTGATCGAACCATCCATCTTAAAAACATATTGATTCTTTTGGCTGCCGAACCTTTATATGGATCTGAAACATGTTTTAAAGTCCTTAGAGGGTGATCAATTTCGAAAAACACCTCTTTGAAATGATGAATGCTGTCTTGCAAATTTCCAGGAAGGGCATGTTGGCCAAAAACACCTTCTAATCCTCCATGATTTTCATAAATATGACGAAGGGCCTTAATAAAATAATTTAAATCTGTGGCATTAAAGGTTCTGTGAACAAAATCTTCTTCCTTGTCTATTTTTGATTCCATGATATAGTCATAGGGTGAATTACCCATGATATCCATCAATCTTTGCGCATTTTTTATGATCATTTTTCTGTTACCCCAAGAGATTGTTGCGGTTAAAAATGAGGATATTTCTATATCTTCTTTTAGAGTATAAAGATGAGGTATTTGGATTGGGTCGGTTTCAATAAACTTTGGGTTGTTGTATTGTAACACTTTTGAATCTAAAAATTCTTTAAGTTCTGATTTAGTCAATGATTATGAATTAAATTAGTACTGATAAAAATAAACATTTAAAAATCAAAACACCACCACCTCAATAACCGTTTATCTCAATTTTCTCATTAGGATTTATAAATAAATTACCCTCACACTTGAGTAACATCATTTGGAGTGCTATCATATGCGGAGGTTTAAAAATTTAAGAAAGATTGGTAAATAAAATCTTCAATATGGAAGATGGCGATTAATTTGAAGCTTCTATGTTTGATTTTAATATTTAATGAGTTCAAATACCCATTAAATTAATTCTGAAATCCCCCTTTATATTGTTTGTAGCTAAGGAAAAAGAAAAAAGGTTGATTGTAGGGAATACCCGTTTATATACAGGAAGTGGTTTTTTAACTCTCTAAAAAAAAGGGGTAAGATTTGAAACCTGATCTGAAAACCTGTAGTTTAATATAGTAGGAATAGGAATTGATTAAAATTGATGAACTATTGATTAATATTTTAACCATTAAAAATATAAACAATGAAAAAACTCTTTTTTCTACTAATTTTGGCAACGAGTATGCTACTTCTCAGTTTCAATAAATTAAATTTCTTTGGAATGATACGTCATGACGTTGATATTGAAAAATACAAAGAAATAGGTAGACAACCCAATTTTGAATGTGTGGGAAGATATTCGATTTCGGAAACAGACAAAGGCTATGCTGCAGGAGTTCTAATATCATCTCAATGGGTTTTAACCGCTTCTCACTTTGTTAAAGTTTCTTCGGTATGGAAATTCGGGAATATTTTTTATCGGACTAAAAGGATAATCAAGCACCCAAAACTACCGCCCAGTGCCCAAGAAACTCAATGGAGCGGATGGGATATGGCTTTAGTAGAACTTGAAACCCCTGTTTTGGATATCAAACCAGCCAAGCGCTATCGAGGAAATGAAGAACTAGGTAGAACAATTACCAAGGTGGGTTACGGATATATCGGTGATGGTAGAGCTGGAATGTTAACACCAAGATTTCAAGAGAAACTAGGGGGACAGAACATTGTTGATGCCATAGGTGGCGTTTTTGAGGATAGGGAGTTCAGTACCAGTGTAATGGTTTGTGATTTTGATAATCCAGAAAACTCAGGGTCCAACCATTTTGGTTCCCCAATCCCGTTAGAACTTGAAATAGGTGGGTCTAAAGGGGATAGCGGTGGCGGAGTATTCATGGATGAAAATGGTATGACCGTGCTAGTTGGAATCGTTTCAGGTGCCTTGAACCGTGAGATAAAATATGGTTCTGCAATGGCTTTCGCAAGGGTTTCAAAAGCTAATGAATGGATAGATTTTGTTGTTGATTAAATGGTTTTTTCTAAAACAAAACTTTATTATTCCTTGACTTGGAATTTGAATTGTACAGAAATATAAACTAATTTGAAACCTGATTTCAAAATCTGTAGTCGTATAAATATTAATAACTAAAATCAAAAAAACATGTACGAATTCTTTATAATATTTGCATTGACCTTAACCGTTTTTGGAATCGCCTATACCTTTTTAACTTATCGTAATAAGGAACGTTTGGCGCTTATTGAATCAGGTGTCGATGTTGAATACTTCAGACGTAAAACCCACAGACAGAGTATTCTTCTGTTGAGCTTCGGTCTGATATTCATTGGGTTCGCAACTGGTGTCCTAACCGGGTTCTTTTTTGAAAAATACCTGTTAGAAAATTATAACCCCAAAGATTATCGGAATTATCCACAGGCATATTTAAGTATGATTACATTTTTCATGGGTTTGGCCATGCTGATTTCCTATTTAGTAAATCGGAGGATAAAAAAACGAAATCAATAAAGGTTAACAATAACAACAATGGTCAAATCCAACTATTCGGAAGAAACTGCTATTGAAAGAGCAATAGTTGGTAATGAAGATGGGTATAGGTATCTACTTGAAAAGTACCAAACTTATGCGTTCACGATTGCTGTAGGTATCGTCAAAAATGAAGAACACGCCGAAGAAATAGTGCAGGATGCGTTTATTAGGGTTTTTAAAAATATAGGTAAATTCAAAAAAAAGAGTAAATTTTCAACTTGGTTGTATCGAATAGTTTATAATACTGCCTTAACGAATTTAAGGAGAAACCGAAGAATGGATGTTCGTTCATTAAACGAACCGGAAAATTACAACCTTGATTTACCGGACAACTATGCTAACGGATTCGATGACCTAGTTAGTAGCGATAAAATTACATTCGTAAATAAAGCTATCGCAAGTCTTTCGGAACATGAAAACTTAGTGGTTACACTCTATTATACCAATGAATGCTCGATTATTGAGATAGGACAGATTACAGGATGGAATATATCTACTATCAAAACAAGATTGTATAGGGCAAGAAAAAATTTATATATAGAACTTTCCAAAATATTGGGAAATGAAACAAAAGATATAAGATGAAAAAACTGAATTTGAAGAATCAAGTTTCCAATGATGATGAAAAGCTGATAAACGTTCTCAAAACATCAATAGGTCGAGAACCTTCGGATCAATTTACGGAAAATACATTGGAAAAGTTCTTGTTGGTTAAGGCAAAACAAAAGATAGTCTATAAACCTTTAAAATCGCCATTGTACATGATGTTGGTTATTGGATTGATTCTTTTTGTATCTGTCTTTTTAACGTACAGTTCTCAAATATCGCTTCCCAGCCTGGGGCTTGGATTGGAAAATCTAGTTGAAAATATTTCTTTTCAACTGGATTTGTGGTACACACTATACCCAATGCTATTATTGTTATTTATGATGTCTATCGTTTGGGTAGAATTGGGTTTGGTCAAATTTAGAAACCCTTTTATTTGATTATCAAACAATCACTAAGAAACAGAGTTAACATGCAATATCCATGTGGTTTGATGACCTTTGTTGCAGAATCATGTGGATTGTACAATATTAAGTCACCTTAATTGATCAAATTAACGTATTAATCCTTTTGGCCGTTGAACCTTTATAAGGATCTGAAACATGTTTCAAAGTTCGGTTGGGCTGTTCAATTGCAAAAAATACCTTTTTAAAATGATGAATGCTTCTTTGCAAATTTATAGGGGTAGCATGCTTGCATAAAACTTGTCCTAATTTTCCATGTTTTAAATACATATGATAGGGCCTTGACAAAGTAATTTAGATCTGTGGTATTAAAAGATCTGTGAACAAAATCAACTTCAAAGTCTGGTTTTGATTCCATAAAAAAATCAAAGGGAGAATTTGCCATAATATCCATAAGTTTTTGAGCATTTTTTATGATCATTTTCCTGTTAGCCCAGGTGATTGATGTCGTTAAAGACGCTACTATTTCAATATCTCTCTAGAGTTGGAATTGATGCGGAATTTGAATGGGATCACTTTCTACGAATTTAGGATTGTTGTATTGAAAGACTTTTTCGTCTAAAAGTTTCTTTAAATTTAAATTGGGCATAAAAGTTGAATAAAAATCAGATGTAAAAAATATAGAAAAGAATTAAGTTTTATATTTTCGTATTCTAATAAAAGATAGCGTATTAGTTTTCAAACAGCCATATCATATTTAAAAGGAGTAGGCCCTTCAAGGGCTCAGCTACTAGGAAAAGAATTGGGGATATTCACTTATGGGGATCTGGCAAACTTTTTCCCTAATCGGTATATTGACAGAACAAGGTTTTATAAGGTTAAGGACCTGCAGTCAAACAGTTCAGAGGTACAGCTCATTGGCAAGATTACAGGTCTTAAATCAGTCAAGCAAAAAAGAGGAAGTAGGGTGGTGGCTCAATTTGTTGACGAATCAGGTCAAATGGAATTGGTTTGGTTTCGTGGAGCGAAATGGATTACAGACTCCATCAAAACCAACGTGCCCTATGTGATTTTTGGGAAGGTAAACTTTTTTAATGGCGCATTTAATATGCCACATCCAGAAATGGAATTGCTCAGCGATTATAAAAAAGGTTTTAAGACGGCCATGCAGCCTATTTATAGGTCTACTGAATTGTTAGGCAATAGGGGGATAAGTAATAGGGTAATGCAAAAAATGGTGCAACAGTTATTCTATGAGGCCAAAGATAAGTTTGGAGAAACACTGTCTAAAAAAGTTCTGGATGAACAGCAATTGATCTCTAAAAATGAGGCTATGTTTAATGTGCATTTCCCACAAAGCCAGGAGCAATTAACAAAGGCCAGACATCGCTTGAAGTTTGAAGAGTTGTTTTTTATCCAACTTCAGTTAATTGTTAAGAACCTGACAAGTAAAACCAAGAATAAAGGTTTTGTATTTGAAAAGGTGGGAGACAATTTTCATACATTTTATAAGGACCATTTACCTTTCGAGTTAACAAATGCTCAAAAAATGGTTTTAAAGGAGATTCGCAAGGACCTCAACACCGGGGCTCAGATGAACCGATTGCTTCAAGGTGATGTAGGCTCAGGAAAAACAATAGTTGCTG
>CAYMKR010000039.1:0-12912 GCA_964390865.1 uncultured Flavobacteriaceae bacterium
AACATTTAAGAAACAAGCACCAGCACAAAACTACACGTAATGCTATTAAGAATTTGCATACTGTAGAAGATAAGAAAGACGCTGAGGCTTTATTGCCTCAAATTGTTTCAATGCTTGATAAATTGGCTAAGAAAAATGTAATTCACAAAAATAAAGCTGCTAATATCAAATCAAAATTGACATTGCACGTAGCTTCTTTATAGCTGACAATAACTCAAAGAAATATAAGAGCAACCCATTTGGGTTGCTTTTTTTTTGACTTCAATTCAGAGAATTTAACTTACCATTCATAAATTCTATCAGCATCCAGTCTGATTAATATGAATAGAAGTACAGTAAACCCCCAAAGAGATGACCCACCGTAACTGAAAAAGGGAAGAGGTATACCAACTGTAGGAAGTAGGCCTATAACCATCCCAATATTAATGGTAAAGTGGAAAAAGAATATGGCCACAGTTGCATAAGAAAACACCTTACTAAAAATGGATTTTTGTCTATCAGCAATCATTAATAGCCTGATTAAGAATACCATAAATAATAATATAACAAAACTGCTACCTAAAAACCCCCATTCTTCACCTACTGTACTAAAGATATAATCCGTTTGTTGTTCTGGAACAAAGTCACCTTGGGTTCTATCACCTTGTAAAAACCCTTTTCCATTTACGCCACCTGATCCTATGGTAATTACCGATTGAGCCGTATTATAACCAATTCCTTGATCATCCACATCCTTACCAAGTAAAATATTAAATCTATCCCTATGCCTCTGTTCAAAAACATTGTTAAAAACATAATCTACACTTATAATAAAGATACCTGTGAAGAAATAGATAATTACAAACCTAAGCCAATTATGTCGTAAGTATTTTTTGTTTTTATATACTAGATATCCTAAGAAACCAGAAATGGCAACGGTGGCAATTATCACGGTTGTAAGAAAACCAAAGAACAAAGTTGTCACAAACAGGATCAAAGCAAGGAATCCAATTACCAAATAGTAAAGTGGTAAACCGAATTGGTATAGAACTAAGATAAGTGAACCATAAACTAAAGCTGAACCAGGGTCAGGCTGAAGTGTAATGAGTAAGGCAGGTAAAAAGATAATACCAAAGGCTTTTAATTGATTTGGTAACTTTCTGAGATCTTGGTTTCGTTCGTTGAGGTAATTGGCTATAGCTAAAGCCGCAGCTGCCTTAGCGAACTCTGATGGCTGTATACCAAACGAACCGATTGTATACCAGGAGGTGGCTCCGTTGATATTGTTACCAAAAATAAAAAGACCCGCAAGGGATAATATTGATACTAAATAAAAGATACCTGAAAACTGTTCGTAAAATTTTTTGTCGATGGCAAGAATGAAAATAATCAGAACAAAGCTGAGTAAGATCCAAATCATCTGCTTACCATATTTTGTGTTGAGATCGAATATTTCATATTCGGTTTCTGAAAATGTAGCAGCATAAATACTGAGCCAACCTAAAAATATGAAAAGCAGGTACATGATGATGATAGGCCAATCGACCCCTTTGAATATATTACTTTTCCTTTTGCGCAACGTAGTTCTCTATTTCAAGTTGTTTGTTATATTCGTCTTCAAGACTTCCTTCAAGCATTCTTTTTTCCAACCAGTCTCTTTTGATCTCACCATTTAAATAACTTTCAATCATCAGACTAGCGATGGGTGCAGCCCATCTAGATCCCCAATATCCATTCTCTACAAATACGGCTATTGCAATCTTTGGATCGTCTTTAGGGGCAAACGCTATAAATATTGAATGATCAGTGAATTGAACTCTTTCACCATTGATTCGTTTAAAGTTTTCAGCGGTTCCAGTCTTTCCGCAGATTTGTATACCATCGATTTTTGAACCTCTGGCAGTTCCTATCTCAAAAACATCATACATCCCCTCAATGACAGGTTCAAAATGTCGCGGTTCAATGCTTGTGTATTTTGGCTTGGTATATTTTATGTCATTATTGATGCTATCCCCAATTTTTTTAAGAATATGTGGTGTGAAATAATATCCTTTGTTGGCTACGGCTGCCGTCATATTAGCCAATTGTATAGGAGTTGTTAGAACCTCTCCCTGCCCAATGGCATTCGATATTGTCGTAATAGCTTTCCATTGATGATTTGGATAGAAGCGATTGTATAGATTAGAATCAGGGATTAAACCTTTTTGACCCGATGGCAGATCATAGCCTAAAAAATTCCCTAGGCCAAAGCTTTTTGCATGATTGCTCCAGGTATCCATTCCTTTTGCTGGAGAATCATATTTTTCGATAATGCGCCTATAAACATTTGAGAAATAGGCATTACAGGAGCGATAAATTCCAGTGTTCAGACTAATCGGAGTTCCTACAATTCCACAATGACATTTCATAAAACCACCTCTTCCATATTTATAGCCATGATAACAGCTAAAACCAGTTTCAGGAGTAATAACTCCCTCTTGCAACGCAATCAGGGCATTAATGATCTTAAAAGGCGAACCAGGAGGGTATTGAGCTTGCAAGCCTCTGTCAAGCATAGGTTTTTTTACAGAATCATTAAAAAGCAAATATGAGTTTTTAGACCTTTTTCTGCCTACAAGCATTTTAGGATCGTAACTGGGAGTTGATACAAGAGAGAGTATTTCGCCTGAAGAAGGTTCAATGGCAACAATTCCCCCTCTTTT
The DNA here is from genome assembly GCA_964390865.1 of uncultured Flavobacteriaceae bacterium. Lineage (GTDB taxonomy): Bacteria > Bacteroidota > Bacteroidia > Flavobacteriales > Flavobacteriaceae > Lutimonas. Next base: position 2,682 of record CAYMKR010000039.1, read on the forward strand.
ATTGGTCATTAACTTCTCTGCATACATCTGCAGGGCCATATCCAGGGTAAGTGTGATATCTTTTCCAGGAATTGGAAGCGTATCATATATACCGTCCTTATAGGCACCTATTTCTTTATTAAAGCGATTTTTTTGAATAAAATTTACGCCCTTCTTACCTCTAAGTATTTTTTCATATTGTTTTTCAACACCTTGATAGCCAACTAATTCTCCTAGCTGATAGTCGCTATTTGTTTTTAGTAAACCCTCGTTGACTTCACTGATATATCCCAAAACATTAGCACTGGTGTTTTCTGGATACTGGCGAAGGAATCTTTTTTGAATGAAGAAGCCTTTATACTTATACATCCTTTCTTGTAGATAGGCATAGTCTTCTTTGGAGACCTGTCCTACGAAAATTGAAGGGATTCTGGGAGAATAGTTTTTAGTTCTATAATAGCGTTTAAGAAACTCTTTTTTGCTGATCTTAAGTAGTCCGCAAAACTCCAAAGTGTCAAGAGGTTCTACGTCTCTCGGAATGATCATGATGTCATAAGAACTTTGATTGGCTACAAGTAGTTTATTATTCCTATCATAAATAAAACCCCGGTCAGGATATGCAAATTTTGTTGTTACAGCAGAATTGTTTAATGGATTTTGACGGTATTTAGAATCAACTATTTGCAAAAAGAATAACCTGCCAATAAATATGGCGCCAACAGAAAGAATTAAAATATATAATAATGAATTCCTAGGCATCTTTTATCTTTTACGCATTACAAAGGTGAAACTTATCATGGTCAATATTATAGTAAAAATACTTGTTAAAACTGTGTGGAGCAGAATAGTACCAAATTTACTCCATTTAAAATATTCCATCCCGAAAACAATAAAGTGATGCAAGAATGTTAAAATAACCACATAGAGGAACATTTTTGGGAAAGGTAGTTTAAATATGGTCATGGCTCCATATTCAATGTCTCTTTTTCCGATTACACTTTGTAAGATTGGAATTCTAACAAAAGCAATGAACAAAGTTGCTGCCGCGTTAATTCCTCCTGAATCAGAAAAGATATCGATAAACAGGCCAAGGAAAAAACTGAGAATTAAAATTGAAGCGTCATCTTTTCTAATCGGATAGAGAAAGATGAAAAAGATGTAAAAATAAGGATTAATATAGCCCAGGAAATTGATATTATTCAGTACGATGATCTGTAGAAATATCAATCCGATAAAAAGCAAAGCGCTATTAATATTCTCCCTATTCATTAGTCGATTTTTCTTCTAGTGATTTTATTTCCAATTTATCAAAGTTCTTGATGACTTGGACAAAGCCGATAGAACTCATATCATTAAACAGTGTTATATTGATAAACTCATAATTGTTATTCAATGTTTTAAAATCTTTGATCGTGCCAATTGGAATTCCTTCAGGGAAAATAGTTGACTTTCCTCCACTTACAACAGTATCGCCTGCATAAATTGCAGCTTGAATGGGTAAGTCAATGAACTGAACAACATTAAAATCGTTGTTATCCCAACTTAAACTCCCGTAATGATCTGAATTTAATAATTTGGCATTTATCCTTGAATTCACATTAAGAATGGAAAGCACAGTTGCATAATTTCCAGAAACACTTTTTGTAATCCCTACGATTCCTTTTCCGTTTATCACTGCAAGATCAGATTCTAAACCTTGATTCGAACCTTTATCGATAGTCAAATAATTATTATTTTTTCTGTAATTGTTGTTTATGACTTTCGCGCCGGTATAGTTATATTTTTGTTTGTATTTTAAGGTATCTATTATGGTCAAATCGCGTTGCATGATATTTGTGCTGTCTAGACCAAGAAGGTTTTTCAAATACACATTTTCGTCATTTAAACGCTCATTTTCTTTTTTTAGCCGCAAAAATTCTTTGAAATTATTGATTCTATTATATACGCCACCAGACACGAAATTCGCTGAATTGACAAATTTGCTTTGGTGAAATGAATGGCTTTGAATCGTGAAAATAATGGCAAAAAATTCAAGCAACAAAAACAATATAAATAATTTATTCTTGTAAAGGAATGAAATAATTTGTTGCATAATATTTCTTCAGGATGCTATTTCATTAAAACACTTTTGTATTTCTCAATATCCTTTAAAGCAATACCTGTACCTCTAACAACTGCTCTTAAAGGGTCTTCAGCAACATACACAGGTAGATCAGTTTTACGTGACAATCTTTTATCGAGGCCTCGTAACATTGACCCTCCTCCAGCGAGGTAGATCCCTGTATTATATATATCAGCAGCAAGTTCTGGAGGGGTTTGTGATAAGGTTTCCATCACAGCATCTTCTATTCGCAGGATAGATTTTTCCAAAGCTTTGGCTATTTCTCGGTAAGACAATTCAATCTGTTTTGGTTTCCCACTAAGTAGATCACGACCTTGGATAGAAATATCATCCGGAGGCGTATCTAATTCTTCAGTAGCGGCACCAATCTGTATTTTAATTTTTTCAGCAGTGGATTCTCCTATGTATAAATTATGTTGAGTTCTAAGGTACATGGCAATGTCACTGGTAAACACATCTCCTGCAACTTTTACTGATTTATCACAAACAATTCCACTTAAGGCAATAACTGCAATTTCAGTTGTTCCTCCACCTATATCGATGATCATGTTACCTTTTGGCATCATAATGTCTATTCCAATACCTATGGCAGCAGCCATTGGTTCATAAATTAAATAAATATCTTTAGCATTCATCTGTTCAGCGGAATCTCTAACCGCCCTTTTTTCAACTTCTGTAATTCCGGATGGAATACAAATCACCATTCTTAAAGAAGGTCTGAAAAAACGTTTTTTTATTGTTGGAATATTCCTGATGAATTCACGGATCATCTGTTCTGAAGCCTCAAAATCAGCGATTACCCCATCTTTTAGGGGCCGAATTGTTTTTATATTTTCATGAGTTTTGCCTTGCATAAGGCTGGCCTTTTTTCCAATGGCAATAATTTTGTTTGTTGCTCTGTCCATGGCAACTATTGATGGACTATCAACAACAACTTTTCCTTTGTGAATGATTAAAGTATTTGCAGTTCCTAAATCGATTGCAATATCTTCGGTCATAAAGTCAAAAAACCCCATAAAATGATATCGTGTTAACTTGTTTGTAATGTGAATGTCACAAATGTAATAAATTTACCCAATTCATAAAGCCAAAGCCTTAAAATAGTTAGAACTATTTTAAGGCTTTGAATTCAATTGGATTTATTCAAATTTTGAGGGGGTAAATTAAGCCGTAAAAATTGCTAAACAGATCAATTAATGCTTGAAGTGTCTAGTTCCGGTAAAGACCATAGATATATTGTTCTCGTTACAGTAATCAACTGATAATTTGTCTTTTATAGAACCTCCTGGTTGAATCACTGAAGTTATTCCGGCATTATCTGCGATTTCAACGCAATCAGGAAATGGGAAAAATGCATCACTTGCCATGACTGACCCTTTAAGATCAAAATTAAAATGATTCGCTTTGATAATAGCCTGATTTAAGGCATCAACTCTTGATGTCTGTCCTGTGCCGCTCGCAAAAAGCTGCTTATTTTTTACCAGAACAATTGTATTGGATTTGGTATTCTTACAAATTTTTGAAGCAAAAATTAAATCTGAGGTTTCTCTTGTTGTCGGTTCTTTAGTTGTAGAATTACTAAGATCACTTAGTTTGTCGGTCTTGGTATCCTTTTCCTGACTTAAGACTCCGTTGAGCGCAGTTCTATAATTAGAAGCAGGTAATTTAATCTCTTTTTGAATCAATATAATCCTGTTCTTTTTTCCTTTTAAAATTTCAATGGCATCCTGGTCATAAGCGGGTGCAATAACAACTTCACAAAATAATTTATGAATTTCTTCTGCTGTTGACGCATCAATTGTGGTATTGGCAATTAGAATACCTCCAAAAGCAGAAACAGGGTCTCCAGCTAAGGCATCGATATAGGCTTGTTTAATGCTATCTCTTTGGGCTAATCCGCAAGCGTTATTGTGTTTTAAAATAGCAAATGTTGGCCCTTCTCCTTTGAATTCATTCATCAAATTCACTGCAGCGTCTACATCTAATAAGTTATTGTAAGATAGTGCTTTACCGTGTATTTTGTCAAATAAGGCATCAAGATTTCCGAAAAAATAACCCTTTTGATGAGGGTTTTCGCCATACCTTAGTTCACTAACCTGATCAAAACTTGCTCTGAATTCGATTTCTCCAGCTTCACGGTTTAAATATTTGAAAATAGCAGTATCATAATGACTAGATACACCAAATGCTTTGGCGGCAAAATTCTTACGATCCTGTAATTCTATTGAACCATCATTCTTAGAAAGAATATCAAGAAATTCATCATATTGTTTCATGCTAGAAACACAAATAACATCCTTGAAATTTTTAGCCGCTGCTCGTATAAGAGAAATACCTCCAATGTCAATCTTTTCGATGATATCCTGTTCAGAAGCATCGCTAGCAACTGTTCTTTCGAACGGATAAAGATCTACAATTACAATGTCAATTTCAGGTATTTCGTACTCGCTCAATTGAGAAAGATCTCCTTCATTTTCTCTTCGGCCCAGAATTCCTCCAAAAACTTTTGGATGTAAGGTTTTAACCCTGCCACCAAGAATTGAAGGGTAACTTGTTAACTCCTCAACAGGAACCACTTTAATGCCTAAATCGGTAATAAATTTTTCCGTTCCGCCAGTTGAGAAAATAGTTACACCTAAATCGTTTAACTTTTTCACGATAGGCTCTAATCCATCTTTATGAAATACAGAAATTAGCGCCGATTTTACTTTTATACTATTGCTCATGATTCTTGTTCAAGATTTTCCGCAAAAGTAAGAAAACAATCTTGATCGGCAACCGATTCATACGAGATAATCCATAACTTTTAATACTTTTTTAGGCATTGAAGCTGAGTGTATTGATTCATGGTTTAGAGGACTTATTACAATGTAAAGCTATATCCCTTTTTTAGGGAAACTAAGAAAAGCTATATTTGAATTCAATTAATTGAATTGATCGTTTTTGAATAATAGTTTTGAGTTGTAATCTTAACAAATTAAGGAATTGAAGGAGGTTGAATTAGGTTTGAGAAATAACTGGAAGCAATTCACATTGCTCATTATCGTGAACACCTTTGTTGGCGGTATGGTTGGTATGGAAAGAACTATTTTACCTCAGTTAGCTGAGGAGAAATTCAATCTGAAGGTTAAGACGGCCATATTGTCTTTTATCATCATTTTTGGGATCTCAAAGGCGCTTACCAATTATTTTACGGGCGTTCTTTCAGATAAACTAGGTAGAAGGAATCTTTTGATCTTCGGTTGGATTATCGCTCTCCCCATACCATTTATTCTAATTTATGCACCCAATTGGTCATGGATTGTTTTTGCAAATTTGTTATTAGGCGTTAACCAGGGGCTCACATGGTCAAGCACTGTTGTTATGAAAATTGATTTGGTGGGTGAAAAGAATAGGGGATTAGCTATGGGATTGAATGAGTCAGCAGGCTATTTGGCAGTTGGAGGAGTGGCTTTATTGACAGGGTGGATCGCCTCTAATTATGGATTAGTACCTTACCCTTTTTATATTGGAATTGTACTTTCTTTTTTAGGTTTGTTTTTTTCAATATTTTTTATCAAAGACACAAGACATCACGTGGCTATAGAATCAAAAGGGAACAACAAGAATCTCATGAAAAGTGTTTTCTGGGAAACAACTTGGGCCAATAAAAATTTGGGTTCTATCTCTCAGGCAGGAATGGTAAACAACCTCAATGACGGCATGGTTTGGGGCTTGTTCCCGATCCTTCTAGCTGGGCTTAATTTTGATCTAGAACAGATCGGAATCATTGTCTCAGTTTATCCAACAGTATGGGGATTAGGTCAATTGTTTACTGGTAGGCTTGCAGATATTCTCCCAAAAAGATCTTTGATGTTTTGGGGAATGTTGTTACAAGGGGTAGCATTAAGTTTTATGATTGTTACAAGGGAGTTTTATCCTTTTGTTATTTTATCTGCAGTGCTGGGATTGGGAACGGCTTTGGTTTATCCCACTTTTTTAGCAGGAATCGCTGCATATACAAATCCTCTGCAAAGAGCTGAAAGCATAGGCGTTTTTAGGTTATGGAGAGATCTTGGTTATGCTTTAGGTGCTATTTTAACAGGTATAACAGCGGATCTTTTAGGAATCAATTATTCAATTTTGATCATTGCATTGATCACCATTATTTCCTCCTTCATTATCCGATTTAGGATGGATCCTGTTTGATTATACTTTGAAGGTTTAGGCTTGCGACTTCTTTACAAACAAATTCAAGTAATTCTTCATCTTCTTTTGTGAAAGGAGCTCTATCATGTGAATCAATGTCTATTTGACCAATATTTTTTCCTTCTTGAAATATGGGAATTACTATTTCAGACTTTACTTCAATCCCACAAGAAATATAATTTTCTTGTTTCATTACATCTTGAACGACAAAATTTTCATTACTCAAAGCCACTTGTCCACAAATACCTTTTCCAAAAGGAATTATGCTATGTTCGGTTGGTTTCCCTGAAAATTGAGCGAGCTTCAATTCGCTTTTCTCACCGTGAATGAAATAGAAGCCCACCCAATGAAAATGTGCGTAATTACTTTTGAGTATATCACAAATCTCCTGAAGTTTTTGAGCATTGGATAAGTCATTCTTAATTAATTGAGAAATTTTGCTTTTGATTGTCATTTATTCTAAATCTTTCATATAAATTTGAACGAGTAAAATTATTTAATCTTTGCATAAAAATAAAGCCATAATTGTTTTTTTAGTAAAATTCTTTGCTACTTATTTCATTCTGTTCGGAGCTTATTCGTATTATTTAAACAAAACACAGCAAAAATCTGATGTTTTTGTTTGTTCACCGTTGACGGGAACAGTGGCAAGCCATGTTTGTAAAATATCGAAAATGCTTGGTTATGATGCTGAAATTGAGCAGCATTCTGAAGAGTTGTCAATTAAGTTTATGCTTAATGGAAATTATGTCTCACGTATTATTGAGGGCTGTAATTCGATGAGTATAATAATTCTTTTTTTATCTTTTATCATAGCATTTTCTGGAAGTTTTCTGAAAACGTTTTTATTTGGACTTTTTGGCAGTATACTTATTTATATAGTTAATATACTTAGAATTATAGCATTAAGTGTAATGTTATATAGGATTCCGGAATATCAGACAATTTTGCACGACCTATTGTTCCCCTCAATTATTTATGGATTGACTTTTGTGCTATGGGTTACGTGGGTAAAGTTTTTCTCTAATTTGAATAGCAAAACAAATGGATAGAAAGTATAGAATATTAATAATGCTACCGTTATTTTTTGTTTTAGTGCTTGTTAGGGCGTTTGAGCAGTATTTATTTTATGACCCGTTCATTGATTATTTTAAAAATGACTATTTATATGAATCAATACCCGTGGTTAGTGGTTCAAAGTTATTAATCTCAATAATTTTCAGGTACGGACTAAACACTTTTATTTCTCTTTGTATTATTTATGTTGCATTCCAAAATAAGAGCTTTGTTATATTTTCAGCAAAGTTTTATATTCTTGCTTTTGTCATATTATCTGTAACTTTTTTTATCATTTTGAAAGGTGAACTGTCAAATGGTTATTTGTTTGCAATTTATATAAGAAGATTTTTAATACATCCCTTATTTGTTTTATTGTTATTGCCAGCTTTTTATTATAATCAGTTAACAACTAAGAAAATAATTTAACAAAACTTTAAAAATAAAAAAACATTATTAGTACTACATTTGATACTATGTTACAAGTGTTAGACAAAATAATGGCCCTCATTATAGCCTTAGCGGTATTGTTCACAGCAGCAATAAATATGTTTTAAAACAGGAACTTGGATTCTTATGGATAGCATTTTAAAATGAATTTTCTTTATCTCTTGAAAATGTCATAACAATATTTTGTCGTTTGTGTTTTAGTGAAATAAACTTGGCTTAATTGACTGAAAAAATGATTTTTGCTATATTTGTTCGAAGTAACCTAAATTAGATTTATGAAGATTATAGTTAGAAGTTTTATGTTGTTGTTGATGATGGGTTTTGTTTTTACTTCATGTAATAATAAAGAGAAAGAAAATGTAGAAAATAAGGATGCTATAGAGCAAACGGAGCATTCACATGATGATGGGGCTGAGGCTCACGATCATGGATATGAAACGGCTATGTCTGCTTATCAATGCCCTATGAAGTGTGAGGGAGATAAAACTTATGCTAAAGAAGGAGCTTGCCCGGAATGCAAAATGGATTTGAAAAAGATTGAAGTTGCAGAGAAAACTGAATCAAAAGAGGAAACTTCTGCACATTAATCCTAGACGAAAACAATTAAAAAAAGCAGCTCAAAGAGCCGCTTTTTTTAATTGTTTTCTGAACAAGCCGAAACAAATGCAATAAATAATGGATGAGGGTTCAACACAGTACTTTTATATTCTGGATGGTATTGAACTCCAACAAACCATTTATGTGATGGAATCTCAATAATTTCAATCAAATCAGTTTTGGGGTTTCGGCCTGTTGGAATCAAACCTGCATCTGTAAATTGATCAAGATAATCATTGTTAAATTCATAGCGGTGTCTATGTCTTTCACTAATCAATTCTTCCCCGTATACTTTAAAGACCTTAGAGTCTTTAACCAATTTACAATCCCAAGCACCTAATCTCATAGTTCCTCCCTTTTCAGTAACCATTTTTTGGTCTTCCATGATGTCTATTACAGGGTGAGGAGTGCTTCTACTCATTTCAGTAGAATTTGCATTTTTTAGATTTAAAACATTTCTGGCGAATTCAATAACAGCCATTTGCATTCCTAAGCAGATTCCAAGGAATGGTATATTATTTTCTCTTACATATTTAACTGCTGCAATTTTCCCTTCTATTCCTCTATCCCCAAAGCCAGGAGCAACAACTAATCCTTTAAGTCCTTTTAATTTATCAGCAACGTTATCCTCATTCAAGTCCTGTGAATGAATTGGGTGTATGATAACTTTAAGCTTATTATGAGCCCCGGCCTGATCTAATGCTTCGAGAATTGATTTATAGGCATCTTGGAGTTCTATATATTTTCCAACCAAGCCAATCTCAATAGTTCCTTCAGGATTCTTATAATGATCTAGAAACTCATTCCATTTAGTCAATACAGGTTTCTCTGTTGCTTTTAGGTCCAATTTTTTTAGGACCACCTCATGCAGACCTTCCTTAAGCATTAAATTCGGGACGTCATAAATTGTTTTAGCATCAATGGATTCAATGATGGCATCCTTATCGACATTACAAAATAGAGCCAATTTTTTTTTGATATCTTCACCGATATGGTGCTCGGTTCTACAAACTAGAATATCAGGACTAACACCACTTTGCATCAATTCTTTAACAGAGTGTTGAGTAGGTTTAGTTTTTAACTCTTTAGCCGCAGCCAAATACGGAATAAGCGTTAAGTGAATAACAATTGCGTTGTGCTGGCCAAGGTCCCATTTTAACTGTCTTACAGACTCAATATATGGAAGAGATTCAATATCGCCCACTGTACCGCCAATCTCAGTTATAATGATGTCAAAATCTCCGGTCTGTCCAAGAATTTTAATTCTTCTTTTTATTTCATTGGTAATATGAGGAATAATTTGAACTGTTTTCCCCAAATAGTCGCCCTTGCGTTCTTTGTTAATTACAGTTTGGTAGATTCTTCCTGTTGTAACATTATTAGCTTGAGAGGTAGGAATATTCAAAAAACGTTCATAATGTCCAAGGTCAAGATCCGTTTCTGCACCATCATTGGTTACAAAACACTCTCCATGTTCATAAGGGTTTAAGGTCCCAGGATCCACATTTAAATACGGATCCAGTTTTTGAATGGTCACTGAAAAACCACTTGATTGTAATAGTTTCGCTAAAGAGGCAGCAATAATTCCTTTGCCAAGAGATGAACTAACCCCTCCTGTAACAAAAATATACTTGGTATTTGGCATTGTGTTTAGGTTTGTGCAAAATTACAAAGTCTGTCAATTTTGACAAGAGATTTCGTTTTTTTATTTTTTAGGCATAAAAAAACCGTCAATATTCATTGACGGTTTCTTTAGAATTTATAAAATTCAAACTAGTTGATATTCTCATCACTCGTTTTGAATTTCTTTGAAAGAACCATTTCCTGATTCTCGAATTT
>CAYMKR010000040.1:0-12875 GCA_964390865.1 uncultured Flavobacteriaceae bacterium
AAAGTTAGTTTTTCATTTTTGATCAATACAAAGTAACGGAATAAAGCAATTGCAAATGAGGCTACTATGCCGAAAGTTATCAAGAACTTATGAAAAACACCAACACTGTAATTGGATAGCACCAACAACGGGAAAACAAGAACTGAAATAAGAGCTAAATTACTTATTTTAAGGAATGTAAACAATTTTTGACCCTCTTCTACTTCAAATATATTGGCTAGTACAACACCTATAAAATAACGGATTAGAAAATAGGCAAAAGTCATCAAAAGGATCTGGAAGAAAAGGTAAAACGGATCTTGAATAGGAGAGGAAGAAAAGGTGTTAATTGTAAAATAAATAAGGAGTGAAATGTTAAAAATTATGATGAAAAAGAAAACAACATGGAAAGTGTTGAATATTAAAGGGCGAGTTTTTATGTAATCCGTGTAATATTTTTCTGAATAAACTAAGGAGAATAATTTGGAAAACCTTTCAGAGAAATTGAATTGTAAAACGGCCATCAAAATCAAGGTCACAAGAAAAAATAGGGTTACCCAATCACTAGTAGCAGATATTTTTTCTATGCCTTCAAACATGGGATACTATTCGTTAATTATTATCAATCTGAACAACAGGAACCTTATTTCCTTGAAAACCTTCTAGTAAATTATAGAATTCAATGCCCACTCTAAATGTTATTTCTTCGTTCTCAGGAAGATCTGGCCTAATAAACGAAGCCTTAATTAATCTATTTTCTAAAGCCTTTAACTCTTTATTATCAACAGTTTGTATAGGAACCTTTGTAATAATTTTATTTTGAGAAGCTTGAAAGACGCCTACAAATCGAATGTGGTCAAAAGTAATATTTTTATTATAAGTATTGATAAAAGTAAATTCAAATTCATTTTGACCTGGCTTTACTTTTATTTCTGCTAGTTCTATGAGGCATTTGACTTTCTCAAAAGTCTGGTAGTTTGATATAGGTTTTCCATAAATATTCGTACTGTATCTTGTAGCGAGTTTGGGTTGGTCTTTAACATAAGTAGTGGCGGTATGAACATCTTCACCTTGCATATTAGCTTCAAAATCAACCAAACTATATTGGCTTTTTCTCCCTTTTATAATACTATAAGAATGGGTTTTAATGCCAGTATAGAAATTATATAATGATGCGCTTCTATAAGAATTAACAAACACGACTGGTTTTCCTTCAGTGTTTTTATGAAGATCTGGGATCCATTGTTGTGATACATGGGGTTCAAGAACAATAGGTGACACTGCCGGGACTGCGAAAAAGATTCTTAGGATCATTATAATTGCCAATTGCGTTCCACCAAGAATTTTCAGCCACTTTGTGGCTTTAGGGTTTTCGATAAAATATGGAAAGGTAATAAGTGTTAGAGGGATAAGAATGATTATAACCCACTGAGCCTGAGGTTCATTCTTAAAAGAACTAGCCAAAAAGAAAATAAAAAACCCATAGACAATGAATTTAAGCGACCTTTCAAAAACCCCAACTGTTTTTTGCTTAAAAAACGCTTTGTATATAACGGGGAAAGTAATTCCAACCACAGCAATCATATTTACCAAATGAATAGCAGTCTTATATACAGCATAAGGAGTTTTACTTCGTTCTTTTAAATGATAAAGAAAAGAAGGAAAGTCATTTTCATATTGCCAATAGAGATGGGGAAGAAAAAGAATTACCCCCAATATAGCGGCCATCCAGAACCTTGGATTTTTTAACAATTTCCAATGTGACATAAGCACAAAAACTATCACAAGAATACCGTGGTATTTGCTATAGAGCATGGCAGCCATGCTAAACCCTAACAGTAATATATTTCCAGTATTTTCGTCAGATAAAAATCGTTTATAGGCCAGTAAAAACAGTGTCGAAAAGAATAATAAAGGAGTATCAGGTGTCATGATAAATCCAAAAATCTGCCAAAAAACCATTGAAACGACAACTGTAAAAAAGAGTAAAACATGTTGCCATTTATTCTTTACATCTATCATTAACCAGATGAGCCACAACATGGCACTAAAACTAATTGTACTAAGAATTCTTAATCCTAACTCACCAGGAGCGATTAAATTTCCAATTGCTGCCCAAAGGGCAACCATTGGGGGATGGTCAAAATAGCCAAAAGCCAAGTCCTTTGACCAAACATAGTAATAGGCCTCATCTTCAAATAAGTTGGTAAAATGACTTTGTAATATGTTGACAACAAGGAACAATAGAAGTATCGAAAAAAATTGATACTTAGGATCTTTTAAAATTTTCATTAAGCTTATTCTTAACACAAAATTAGCAATTATTTATTTTACCTTTGCCCTTACAAAATAAGTATTATGCAAGATACGCTGGTAATCATTCCCACATTTAATGAGAAAGAGAATATAGAAAGGATCATAAGAGCCACTTTTTCACAAATAAAGTCTTTTGACATATTGGTTGTAGATGACAGTTCTCCTGACGGGACAGCAGATATTGTAAAGAAACTTCAGGAAGAATATCCAAAAAGTCTTTTTCTTGAAATCAGAAAGAAGAAAGATGGTTTGGGAAGGGCTTATATACATGGATTTTACTGGGCCATTAAAAAGAAATATGATTATATCATAGAAATGGATGCTGATTTCTCTCATAATCCAATAGATTTAGTAAGATTATATGAGAAATGTGTTAAAGAAGGGGCCGACGTTTCAATAGGTTCTCGTTATTCAAATGGTGTAAACGTTGTGAATTGGCCAATGAAACGTGTTCTGTTATCTTATTTTGCCTCAAAGTACGTAAGATTTGTTACCGGAATGCCATTTAATGACACCACGGCTGGTTTTGTTTGTTATAACAGAAAAGTACTGGAAACCATACAGTTAGATAAAATAAAATTTGTGGGATACGCCTTTCAAATTGAAATGAAATTTAAAGCATGGAAACATGGATTTAATATTCAAGAGGTTTCCGTGATATTTACAGACCGGACATTAGGCGAATCAAAAATGAGTAAGACGATTATTACAGAGGCAATTTTTGGAATAATAAAAATGAGATTCGCAGGCTTACCAAAACCAGCAAAAAAGTAAGAAAAATGACAATGAACACTTTAATAAAAAACGCAAGGCTTGTAAATGAAGGTATAACCAATGTTTGTGATGTTTTGATTGAAGGTGAAATCATCAAGCAAATAAGCGATCATATTGAGGATTTTCCTCAAAACACGACCATAATAGATGCTAAAAACAAGCTATTGATACCTGGAATCATTGATGATCAGGTACATTTTCGTGAGCCGGGATTAACCCAGAAAGCAAATATTGCGTCAGAATCACGTGCTGCCGTTGCGGGAGGTATAACTTCGTTTATTGAAATGCCAAATACAGTACCTCAGGCAACAACACAAGATTTACTTGAAGATAAGTTCAAAATAGCGGCAAAAGATTCTTATGCGAATTACTCTTTTATGATGGGAGGCACGAATGACAATCTTGAAGAACTTTTGAAAACTAATCCGAAAAATGTAGCTGCAATAAAACTATTTTTAGGCTCTTCAACTGGGAATATGTTGGTAGATGATGAAGAAGTGCTGGAAAAAATATTTTCATCAACAAAATTGCTTATCGCAGTCCACTGTGAGGACGAGACTAGCATAAAAAATAATTTAGACAAGCAAAAAAGCATTTACGGAGACGATATACCCATAAAATTACATCCTGTTATCAGGAGTGCCGAAGCTTGCTATAAATCTTCATCAAAAGCCATTGCACTTGCCAAAAAAACAGGCGCCAGGCTACACGTTTTTCATTTATCAACTGATATTGAAACTGCTCTGTTTACAAATAAAATACCGCTGGAAGAAAAACAAATTACTGCGGAGGTTTGCGTGCATCATTTATGGTTTGAAGAGAAAGATTATGAGCAAAAAGGAACTTTTATCAAATGGAACCCTGCTGTAAAATCAAAAGAAGATAAAAACGGACTATGGAAAGCCTTATTGGATGACCGAATTGATGTCATTGCAACTGATCATGCACCGCATACTTTAGAAGAGAAAAATCAGGTATATACTAAAGCTCCTAGTGGCGGTCCTTTAGTGCAACATGGCGTATTAGCCATGTTAGAGGCAGTGCGAAACGGAAAAATCAGTTTGGAAAAAATGGTAGAGAAAATGTGTCATAATCCTGCAAAACTTTTTAAAATAGAAAACAGAGGCTTTATAAAAGAAGGGTATTATGCTGATCTTGTACTTATTGATACAGAATTATCACAAACAATTTCAAAAAAGAATATTTTATATAAGTGCGGATGGTCACCTTTTGAAGGAACAACCTTCCATTCAACTGTTACGAAAACCTTTGTAAACGGGAATTTGATTTATAATAAAGGTGTCTTTAACGATGGGATTAAAGGTAAACGACTAATATTTAATCGATAATGAAAGTAGTCTATATATTTTTATTGGTCTTTTTATTATTGAGTTGCAATGATAAAGTCAATTATGAAAAGCCTGTTGACCTCATTGGAAAGAAAGAAATGACCGATTTGCTATATGACATGCATATGGTTGTAGGCACTTCAAATATTAAAAATGTTCATTTAGAGAAGAATCGGAATTACATGTCATTGGTATTCGAAAAATACGGTATAGACAGTACTCAGTTTGCTAATTCAAATGAATACTATACCTCAAACATCAATGAATACGAAGAAATTTTCGAAGAAGTTGAACGCAGATTGGATACATTGAAGAAATATCAGCAGGCTGTAATGGATTCAGTCTCCGGAGAGCAGGCAACAAAAAGAAACCGGGCTATACGTAAGAAAACAGACAGTCTCTCAAAAGCACAAAAACCAAAAAACTAAATTCTATAAAATCAGGCTTTTAGAGGTCTTTCGAATACTGGATTCGATTGTCTCAAACTCAAAATTTAATTCTTTCTTTATTTTTTCCGCTGTATAAGGATGATTCGCCAATGCTGACCTGGCCGTTCGTTTGCTAAGAAGCGGAGAAGAAAGCGTAATTTTACTTCTCAAGAATTCGAAGCGCCAGATAAATTCACTCATGAATCTATTGATCCGAACACTAGGTTTCTCTTTTTGGAGTGCTTTGGCAATCATAAACAAAACATTTTTATAACTAAGGTTCTCTGAAATAACCACAAAACGCTGGTTGATCACTGAAGAATTCATAAGAATTTGCATCACTTTTACTACATCCTGAACACTGACGAAACCTGTAACACCTTCGGTGTAGAATTTTAATCCCTTTTGCACCTTCTTAAACATGCGTCCTGAACCTTTATGCCAAAACCCAGAACCTATGATTACACCTGGGTTTACGATGACAACTGGAATTCCCTCTTGAGAGGCTCTCCAAACTTCCATTTCTGCACCATATTTTGTAATTGCGTAGCCACTTTTATCTGTGGCGTTGTTCCAATCATCAGATTCATCCATAAGAACACCTGGCGCTGCATTTTCAATGGCAGCTACCGAACTCACAAAACAAAGTTTATCAACTTGATTGCTCACGCAGAGGTTTACAATATTGGTTGTACCTTCAATATTTACCGTTCTCATTTTCTTATAATCTCTGTATAGAAAGGACACCATTGCAGCGCAATGATAGACTTGATGTACATCTTCAAAGGCCATTTCCAGGGCGGGGATATTATCAAGACTGGCCTCAAACCACCTTACTTTATTAAAAAGATCATCTGTATTTGTACCATAATATTGAAATACTTTTTTGACAGCAATGAGATCGCTGTTTTTTTGATGAATAGCACGAACACTATCATTTTCGAGTAAAAGATGATATAACAGGTGGGAGCCCACCAAGCCAGTTCCGCCGGTTACCAAAATCATGTTACGAAAATAAACATTTGAATGTAACTATAGGATTCCTAGAAGGCTTTATTTCTGTGAATTATTGTGAGAATTGATTTCAAAGAAGGCGATCTTTTTTATATTTGCTGAAATTTTGTATGATGAAGAAGAATTTCGTTGAAGAGCTTCGTTGGAGAGGACTCTTGCATAATATCATGCCAGGAACAGAAGAGCAATTGTTGAAAGAGTCAACAGCGGCTTATATTGGTTTTGATCCTACAGCTGATTCCTTGCATATAGGAAGCTTGGTTCAAATCATATTATTGATGCACTTACAACGCTCAGGCCACAGGCCGATAGCGCTTGTAGGAGGCGCAACAGGGATGATTGGTGATCCATCAGGAAAATCAAATGAAAGAAATTTGCTGGACGAAGAAACGCTTGCTAAAAATATAAAAGGTGTAAAACAGACCCTCGAAAGGTTTATTGATTTTTCAGGAGCTGTTGATAATGCCGCTGAGATGGTTAATAATTATGATTGGATGAAAGACCTTTCATTTTTAGAATTCGCCAGAGACATCGGGAAACATATTACCGTTAATTATATGATGGCAAAGGATTCGGTAAAGAACCGAATTAATGCTGAATCGAAAGAGGGGATGAGTTTTACGGAATTCACTTATCAGTTGGTTCAGGGCTATGATTTTCTTCATTTGTACAGCAACCATAATTGTTTGTTACAAATAGGAGGGAGTGACCAGTGGGGTAATATTACAACAGGTACTGAGTTGATTCGCAGAAAGGTACAAGGAAAAGCTTATGCCTTAACCAGTCCATTGGTAACCAAAGCCGATGGTACTAAATTTGGAAAAACAGAAGGAGGAAACATTTGGCTAGATACCAAAAGAACGTCTCCTTATAAATTCTACCAATATTGGCTAAACGCGTCGGATGTCGATGCCGACAATTATATCAAGATCTTTACCTTTTTAGATAAAGAAACGGTTGAAAAACTGATTGAAGAGCACAAAGATGCGCCACATCAAAGGTTATTACAAAAGAAAGTAGGTGAGGAGGTTACGATCATGTGTCACGGTCAGGAAGCTTATGAAAATGCTGTAAAAGCATCTCAAATTCTTTTTGGAAAATCTACGGCAGATGATTTGAAAACACTGGACGAACAAACTTTCTTAGACGTTTTTGAAGGCGTTCCTCAAGCAGAAATTGAAAAAGCTGAACTGGAGAACGGATTAGATATCGTTGAAGCTTTGAATGAAAAATCAGGATTCTTAAAATCTAACGGAGAAGCCAGAAGGGCCTTAAAGGAAAATTCCATTTCAGTGAATAAAGAAAAAGTGAAAGATGATTTTTCACTTGGAACCAAGGATCTGATCGCCGATAAGTTCGTTTTATTACAAAGAGGAAAACGCAATTACTTTTTGTTGAAAGTTGTTTAAAAGAACATTTTTCATCATTCTTGAATCGTTTATTAACCCCCAGTCTATTGGGCTATAATTTTAAAACAAGTTACTATGGGAAGCCACCCAATTAATTTAATGATTCGATTTATATTGGAGCTTATGGCTTTGGTTTCAGTCGGTTTTTGGGGTTGGAAGAGTAATGAAGGCATACTTCAATACATTCTAGGTATTGGCTTGCCGATTTTAATGACCATCATATGGGGAACCTTTGCCGTACCTGATGATCCAAGCCGTTCAGGTAAAGCGCCCGTACCCGTATCTGGCCTTATCAGATTACTTCTCGAATTTACATTTTTCGCCTTGGCAGTGTGGGCGCTGCATGACTTACAGCAGGACAAGCTTAGCTATATACTTGGTGGCATAGTCATCATTCATTATATCGTTTCTTATGACAGGATATCCTGGTTGTTGTCTCAGAAATAATAATAGCATGTAATTTTTTACCAAAACGTCGCTACGTCTAACCTACTACGTCTAGTTTTGTCTTGATATAACAAAGATAATTTTGCTTACTGCAGCTTCCTTGCAGTGAACTTATATAATTTGACATTTGATTCCCAGCATAAATATTCATGAGCTTATCTTGAACTAAGACCTGAATAGAAATATTTATTGTAACCTCATAGTCAGTCAGGTAGAAGTATGTTTTTGTTCTTCGATTAAAGGCTATCGGAGCATCCATCTCTCGGAGTTGTTCAAGGATCAAATAAGTTTGTTTTACACTTATATGCAGTTTTTTTGCTAAGGCAGAAGGTGAACCTGTGCACTCTGATTTTATCAATCGATGAACTTTCTTGAGTTGTTCTAGTTGTTTTAGGTTATTCATTTTGAGAGGTTATGATTTTTAAATATTCAAGTTAGAATTCATTTCTTTATGACCAGCCTGGGTATCCCATAAATTTCTAAAGACTCCCTTTTTTGCAATTAAATAGTCTGAAGTACCCTCTTCCTTTAATTTTCCATTCTTTAGAACTAAAATGCGATTTACATAGGATAAGTTGATAACCCGATGGGTAATGAGGATTACAGTTTTGCCATTTTTAACTAGCTTTTTAATAACATTTTTAAGCACTTTATCTGATCTGCTATCAAGTGAAGACGAAGCCTCATCGAAGGCTAAGATATCGGGATCCTTATATAAAGCTCTTGCAATCGCTATTCGCTGTTTTTCCCCTCCTGAAAGCGAGGTCCCGTTTTCTCCGATGTTGGTCTTAAAACCCTGTGGAAGTTTTTCTATAAGATTCATGATCTTAAGCATTTTACAAACCTGAATCACTCTTTCCATCTCAACGTTAATTTCTCCGAGGGCAATATTTTGAATTATATTACCATTGAAAAGGTGAATCTCTTGAGGCACCACTCCAATCATGCTTCCGAGGCTTTTTTTACTATAATATTTTATGTCCTGATTACCTAAATAAATTTGACCCTTTAAAATAGGGTAGAGCCCTTGTAATAAGTGAATTAAGGTAGATTTACCAGAACCGCTTTCACCAACGATAGCTGTAATTTCACCTTGATTAAATTTCAAATTTAAATCAGTGAAAACTTTAGGGCGATTCCCATATGAAAAGGATACATTTTTGAAGTAAATATTGTGATTGTTTGTTTGTGAAATTGAATTTATAACTTGAGAAGATTCTATCTCTAAGTCAAGAATTTCAAAGAGTCGATCGGCTGCAATTATTGCGTTTTGAATTATTTTATTTGATAATATCAAACCTGAGATGGGACCAGTAAAGTATCCTAAGATGGCATAGAATGAGAAAAGTTCTCCAGGGCTTAATTCCTTAGCCATCACATAATATGATCCTATCCATAAGAGCAATATTGTGAACAAATTTGATATTGTTTGCGAAGAGTTATGGCTAAAAACCTGATTCAATGATGATTTATAACTCACCTGTAAAAGATTGATGAATTTAGTTTCGGTTTTAACTTGCATAAAGTCTTGCAGACCAAACTGCTTGATGGTACGAATCGCAGTTATTGATTCAATTAATTGACTTTCTAATTGTGCTGATGATTCCATTATTCTTCGTTCAGTTTTTTTATTGAACTGATCAGTGATGACATAGATTATCAGATATATAGGAATGATACAAAACATGATTAATCCAAGTTTCCAATAATAAGTAAACATTAAAATAAATGAAAAGACAACTACAAAGAAATTAACTAATAGGGTCAGGGAGGTATTATTGATAAACATTCTGATTTTCACCGCATCGTTGATTCTTGAGACAAGTTCTCCAATTTGCATAGTGTCAAAGAATTGTTGCGGTAATTGTAAAAGGTGTTTATAATATCCTAAAATTAATCTAGAGTCGATTTCCTGACCAGTCCTTATCATATATACATCTTTAAAAGTATTTAGTAGCATTTGAATGATAAGAAGAATTATCATTACAATACTCATGATATTTAGTAAGTTGTAGTTCTCATTTATCAAAACAAAGTCAGTAATTTTTTGAATATAAATAGAAGTTGAAAACCCTAGAAGGGTATAGAATACAGAGCCAATTAGAGACTGAATCAAAATATATTTATGAGGCTTTAATAAATGCCAAAACCTTAAAAATAATGACACTTTTTCATTTTGGGAAACAAAGGACTCGTTAGGAACTAAAATAACAAGTACGCCCGTCCATTGGACTTTAAATTCTTGATGTGACATGTTAATAAAGGAGCCAGTTCCAGGATCCATAATTTTAATGAATTTCTTGTTTACCTTATAGATGACTACAAAATGTTGAAGGCCATTTTTAAGAATAATATGTGCAATAGCAGGTTTTGGAATATTTGACAAACTAGAAATCTCACATTTAACGCCTTTTGCATCGAACCCTAGCTTTTTTGCTCCTTCTAATAATCCAAGTACATTTGTTCCCTGCTTATCAGTTCCGGTATACTGCCGTACTTTTGAAATAGGAATGTATAGACTATAATGGGCAGCAATTGAAACCAGACAGGCTACACCACAATCTGAGATATCATGTTGTTTTATTGTTCTTTTTGACATTTCGTAATAGATTTTTTAATACCAGTCTTTTAACCGGTCGAAAAGCAATTGGAATAGAGACCTGTTTTTAATAAAAAAACGAGCTTTTAATGTCATTCCTTTTTTCAATGTTCCTTGGATATTTTTATTTAGAAATAACCTACTTTCATTCATACTACAGATTACTTTAAACATCGGCATTTTATTGACCAGGAGGTTATCTTCGCTTATTTGGATTATTTTACCTGTACCCAATCCCCAGTAATTATGATCAAAAGCATCAATCTGAAAAGTCACGGACTGATTTTTTTTTATCATTCCAATATCTGTCGGCCGAACATAGCATTCAACCAGTAAATCGGTTTGTGGAGAAATATGCGCTATTGAAGAACCTGTATACAGAAAGTTGTTTTTCTCTATTCCTTCAAGCTCTTGAATGGTTCCATCTATTGGAGCAATTATATAATGAAGGCTTTTATTTTTTTCAAATTCAAGCAAATTTCGGTATAAAACTCTTAGCTCAGAAAGCTTTACTTGAAGTTCCTTTTGCCAAATTCTTTTTTGCTGACTTTTGAAAGACTGTAAGTCATTTTTAGCGGATTCCCAACTTTCCTCGCTTTTTTCATATTCTTTTCTGGCAATAACTCCATGTTTAAATAGTTGTTTTTGGCGTTCAAGGTCTTTTAGGTTCCAACTTAAATTATCGTTAAAGCTTTTGGTTTTATATCTGTGCTCTTGAAGTTGACTTTTATGTACAGAGGTTAGTATTGAATCGCCATTAAAGTGATTAGTTCTTATTAAATATCGAAGATCATGGGCTTCGAACTTTAATGAATCTATATGGTTTTTAAGCCTCTTAATTGTAAGAGATATATCCCTGTCATTAAGCATTATTAATGTATCACCCTCATTAACGAATGAATTTTCAGTAATGTTAACACGTTCTACTTTTCCGTTTATGGGGCTATTGATGAGGTTTCTTGCTTTTTTAGGCCTGATCATTCCAGGAGTATCAGAGTATAAATCAATACGAATTATTGGCAGTAATAAAGCAACAATTATTAGCCCAATTAGCAAGACTATATACAAGGTATGGCTCTTTCTAAGAAATTTATGTCTATGAAATTCTACAGATTGAGCGATAAACTCTTTAGGAAAGATATTTTTCATTACTGGTTGATATGAGTAGGATATTAGAATAACAAAACTCATGAAAACTTTGGGAATTGTAAGATTGGAAAGCCTTGAAAAGAGTCAGGATAATCCATATTTTAATTGCTGTTTATAGTATCCCGATGAAAGAGTCCTGAAAATTAGCCAAATCTGGAACCTCAGAAATAATTTAATAGTCGGCTTTTGTATTTCAAGAAAGGAGGCTTGTAATAATGAATAATCCGAGTAGCTCTTTTGACATCATTTTGGGTTTAGAGGTTTGTCAAACAACCTTAGTTAATCGGATTAGTCAGTGTAAAATGTTTAATTGAGGAATTTGCCTGTAAAATTTGATATCGCTAAAACCCTCATCACTTGGCCTATCCGGAAGGATTGAGTATCTTAGGATACCATTTTTAATCAACCAATTGAATGAATGAGCATCGAAACACCGAAATTGAAATTAGCAAGGAAGATTTCAAACAAATTGGATATCAATTAATTAACAGCATTGCCGAATTTATAGATACTATCGAGGAGAGGCCCATAACGCCGGGCGAATCTCCACAGCAATTACAAGAGCTATTGGGTAATGCTTCGCTTCCTGAAAATGGGCGGGCTGCTAAAGACGTGATTGCTGAGGCAACTAAATTGCTTATTGACCATTCTTTATTTAATGCCCATCCAAAATTTATGGGTTATATCACTTCTTCACCAGCTCCCATAGGCATACTTGCCGATTTTTTGGCTGCGGCAGTAAACCAAAATGCCGGAGCGCAAATTTTAAGCCCTATGGCCACTGAAATTGAAAAGCAGACCGTAAAATGGCTGGCAGAATTTATTGGTGTGTCAAATGACTATGGAGGCATTTTGGTAAGTGGAGGAAACATGGCAAATTTTACGGCATTTTTAGCGGCAAGAACTGCCAAGGCACCAAAAAGTATTAAAGAAGAAGGCCTTGAAAGCAATGCGAAGAAAATGATTACTTATTGCTCTAAATCAACCCATACCTGGGTGGAGAAAGCGGTTATTTTATTCGGTCATGGCTCCAATTCGATCAGATGGATTCCAACCGATGCGCAGAATAGAATGGACAATAACCTTTTAGATGCAGCCATAGAAAAAGACCTCTTAGCCGGTCACCAACCCTTTCTTGTAGTGGGTACCGCAGGAGATGTAAGTACCGGTGTGGTAGATAACCTGAGTAACCTAGCCCGTATTAGTAAGGCCCATGATTTATGGTTCCACATTGATGGTGCCTATGGTATTCCGGCAGCGGTAATTCCTGAATTGAAGTCATTATTTGATGGCGTGAAAGAAGCCGATTCTTTAGCCCTTGACCCTCATAAATGGTTGTACAGTCCGCTTGAAGCTGGTTGTACTTTGGTGAAGAACCCCAAACACCTAACAGATACCTATAGCTCTCATC
>CAYMKR010000041.1:0-12703 GCA_964390865.1 uncultured Flavobacteriaceae bacterium
TATGAAGTCAAAATTAATGGGGAATTCTGCTTCCCTACCATAACATCAAAATCTATACCAAAAAATTATTTATGCTGTTAATCATATGTTAATTTGAGAATTAACTTATATTAAATGTTTTTCTGCCCTATAAGAAGAGCGAACCAGAGCGCCGCTTTCAACATATTTGAATCCTAGTTTAAGACCTATTTCTTTATATTTATCAAATTGCGCAGGAGGAATGAATTCGTGAACTGGTAAATGCTGCTTACTAGGTTGTAAGTACTGGCCTATCGTAATTATATCAACTTTTGCTTTATGCAAATCATTAAGCGTTTCTATAACTTCATCTTCTTTTTCACCAAGACCTAGCATGATACCTGACTTGGTTCTCTTTTGTCCTGAATCTTTTAAATAGGCCAAGACCTCGAGGCTACGATCATATTGAGCCTGAATTCTAACTTCACGCGTAAGACGCCTAACAGTTTCAAGATTATGAGAAATAACTTCAGGGCTAACTTGCAGGATGCGGTCAATGTTATTTTTATTGCCTCTAAAGTCAGGTATTAAAGTTTCTAAGGTGGTATTAGGATTTGTTCTTCTAATAGCTTCTACGGTTTCCGCCCAAATTATAGAACCACCATCTTTGAGGTCATCTCTATCTACAGAAGTGATTACTGCATGTTTTATTTTCATCAGATAAATGGAGCGAGCAACTTTTTCAGGTTCGTCCCATTCAACGGTTTCTGGTTTACCCGTTTTAACCCCGCAAAATCCACAGGAACGCGTACAAATGTTTCCGAGGATCATGAAGGTTGCAGTTCCTTCTCCCCAACATTCACCCATATTCGGACAACTACCGCTAGTGCAAATAGTATTCAGTTTATACTTATCAACCAAACCTCTAAGGTCAGTATATTTTTTGCCAACAGGAAGTTTAACCCGTAACCAATCTGGTTTTTTCGTTCTAGGTGTGATAACCGAATTATCCGACATATTTTTATCGTTTTGAGTTAGCAAATTTACAAAGAATAATATTAAACAGGTAGTCGATTTTAAAGGTCATACATGTTTTTTTCTGCAGGCATTTTTAATGAATATTAACTTCCTGTAATTTTATTAATAGTCCTATTTGCCCTAAGTGGTACAAATCATGTTGCAACATACCATTTACAACAAATGAATAAGGATAGTAAGCTTTAAAATCAGTGTCAAAATAGGATTCGTTAAGAAAAGTGTCGTTTTTGTTTTTGAGTTGCCTAATAAGTTGGACCAAGCTTTCTTCATACTTTCGGACCAATTGATGTTTTCCAACTGCTTTTAATGCTCCAACTGATTGCCAATTTGAAGGATGATCATCTGTGATAGTTCCTTTGCCTGTTTCAAGTTTTATAATCGTTTCTTTTCTCCAGGTCGTAAGATGTGAAACAATTTCTGCAATACTATGTAAGTGATTTGGCTGAAAAAAAAATTGGTCTTCAGTTAGAGAGTTTATTTTTTGCTCAAAACTAACACCAATCCAGTTTTTACCTCTTTGAATTTGAATAAGTTGAGCGATTATGTGATCTATTATTAAGCTCATGTTGAAATAGATTTAAATCGTAATTATGACTTTGTGACTGAGAATTATATTGATCCTTCATAAATCAAATTTCATGATAAATTGAAATATTGATGTTCGAATTTTACACAAAGGCACCTTTAATCATCACCTTATGTATTAAATTACTGCCAAAGGCATATGGGATAAAATGATAAGATGGGATGTCTTTAGTAATAATGAGGTTCGCAAATTTTCCACGGGTAATACTACCATGAGAATCACTAATTCCCATAGCATATGCACCATTAATAGTGGCCGCATTTAAAGCCTCTTCAGGTGTCATCCTCATTTTGATGCAGGCTGTTGCAATTACAAAATTCATATTACCGCTTGGTGTTGATCCCGGGTTGAAATCAGTTGCGAGAGCCAAAGGAAGCCCTTGGTCAATCATTTTTCTTGCAGGTGTGTAAGGGATACTTAAAAAATAAGAACAAGATGGAAGAGCTACAGGCATAACATCAGTTTCCTTTAAACTCTCAATGTCTTTTGGCTTCATGACTTCTAAATGATCTACACTAAGGGCTTTATATTTCACACCACTTTGAACTCCTCCAATGCTATTAAATTGATTCACATGAATTTTAGGCTTCAAACCATATTTCGCTCCAACTTTTAGAATCCGCTCAGTTTGTTTAACGTTAAAGTACCCTAGTTCACAGAATACATCTATAAAATCGGCTAGTTTGTTAACAGCAATTTTGGGTATCATGGTTTCACATATGAGATCAACATAGGCATCAGGGTTATTTTTAAAAATTTCAGGAAAGGCATGAGCCCCTAAAAATGTCGCTTTAATCGAAATTGGATATGAATTAGCCAAGGTTCTGATCACTTGTAACATTTTAATCTCTGCTTCTGGAGTTAATCCATAACCTGATTTGATTTCTATAGCACCTGTTCCTAAATTCATGACCTCTTGCAGACGTTGTGAAGATTGTTCAAATAGTTCCTGTTCAGAGCTATCCTGTAATTTTTTAGCAGAATTCAGAATGCCACCACCTTTAGAAGCAATCTCCTCATAACTAAGGCCATTAATTCTGTCAACAAATTCTCCTTCTCTATGCCCGGCAAAAACAAGATGTGTATGTGAATCGCACCAAGCTGGTAGAATGATCTGACCCCGAACATCAATGAGATGATCTGCATTAAAATCTGTTAAATCGTCCATAGACCCGAAATCTTCTATTTTTTCACCATCAACACGCAGAAAGGCATTTTTAATTGAAGGAAGCTCATTCATTTCAGCTCCTGATACTTTCCTGATGCTTTCACCCCTTATTTGCACAAGTTCTTTGATGTTGAAGATTAGCGTTTTCATGATTGTGTTTCAATGATTTTATATCAAGGCTAATTTAGTCATTAAATATTGTTAATAAAGTAATAATTGTTCTGCATAAAAGCAGCATAAAATTATCCATATAAGTATCTTTGTTTAAATTTTTTAAAATGAGTAGAGCCATTTATATCGCCACTGGTGAGGCAGAAAGCGGAAAATCAATCCTTGCTTTAGGGTTGATGCGTATTCTTTTGGGTAGAACCAGAAAAGTGGGGTATTTCAGACCAATTATTGAAATGCACGATCCATCAAAGAAGGACAATCATATTGAAACTATATTAACACATTTTAATCTTGAAATGGAATATGAAGAATGTTATGCCTTGACGGGGGCAGAAGTGATTCATAAAAAAACAACGGGTAATGACGGAGATATATTGGACGCCATTATAAAGAAATATAAAGCCTTAGAAGATAGATTTGACTTTATTCTTGTTGAAGGAACTGATTTCTCTGGAGAGGCTGGATTCTTTGAATTAGATGTCAATACAGTCATAGCCAAGAACCTTGGAATACCTGTTATTTTGGTAGGTTCTGGGAAGGAAAAAAGTATCGATGAATTGGTTACTAACCTTCATCTGGCCTATGATTCTTTCATGGATAAAGAAGTTAAAGTCTTAGGTATAGTAGCGAATAAGGTAAATGAGGATCAAGTTGATGCCATTGCTCAATCACTTAAGAATGCTATTAATGAAGAGATATTTATTGGAGTGATTCCGATGATAAGGAGTTTGAATAACCCTACGATCAAAGAAATTGTTGATGAATTAAAAGCGGATGTTTTGATCGGTGAGGCCCAACTTGACAATCAGGTCGAAAATTCAGCAGTGGGTGCGATGCAATTAAGAAACTTCTTACAACATTTAAAAGCGAATTGCCTTGTTATAACGCCTGGTGACAGAGCGGATGTAATTTTAAGTTCATTACAGGCAAGTATTTCGGATAATTATCCTAAAATTTCTGGAATACTACTTACCGGAGGATTGAAACCTGAAAAACCCATTATGCAATTGATTCAAGGGTTGAAAGAAATAGTACCCATACTCGCTATTGAGAAAGGAACTTTTGAAGTAGCAAACGAGATAGGCGCAATAAGGTCACATATCTACCCTACGAATGATCAAAGAATCTATACCTCATTAAATACTTTTGATAAATACGTTAACATAAGTGATTTAACGAGAACCTACTTAACCTTTAAGCCAAAAGGCTTAACGCCAAGAATGTTCCAGTATGATTTATTGAAAAAAGCTCAAAAAGTTAAAAAGCACATTGTACTTCCTGAGGGGACAGACGAAAGGATATTGATGGCTGCGGCAAGATTAACGGTTCTTGACATAGTTGAAATTACTTTGTTGGGAACTAAACTCAGTATCGAGGAGAAAATCAAGGAACTGGGAATCAGTATGAATTTTGATCGTGTAAAAATAGTGGACCCGGTAAAATCGCCTCATTTTGATGACTATGTGAAGACATTTTATGACTTGAGAAAGCATAAAAATATTAATATGAGTATGGCCCAGGATCTTATGCAGGATGTATCTTTTTTTGGAACTATGATGGTATACAAGGGTGATGCAGATGGAATGGTTTCTGGAGCAGTAAATACAACCCAGCATACGATCAGACCAGCGCTACAGTTTATTAAAACCAAGCCCAATGTAACTGTAGTATCATCGGTATTCTTTATGTGTCTTGAAGACAGGGTTTCTGTTTTTGGGGATTGTGCTATTAATCCAAATCCAACGGCGGAACAGTTGGCTGAAATAGCTATATCTTCTGCAGATTCAAGTGCGGCATTCGGTATTGAACCAAAGGTAGCAATGCTGTCTTACTCATCTGGTTTTTCTGGTCAAGGAGCTGACGTAGAAAAAGTTAGAAGAGCAACTGAGATTGTGAAAGAATTGAGACCTGACATTAAAATTGAAGGCCCAATTCAGTATGATGCAGCTGTTGATAGTAAAATTGGGAAGAAAAAGTTACCAGATTCAGAGGTGGCTGGTGAAGCAAGTGTTTTAATATTTCCTGATTTGAATACAGGAAATAATACCTATAAAGCAGTTCAAAGAGAAACTGGCGCTATTGCAATAGGGCCTATGTTACAAGGGTTGAATAAGCCAGTAAATGATCTTAGTCGTGGATGTACTGTAGATGATATATTTAATACGGTGATTATTACGGCGATTCAGGCACAGTAGAATAAGCAGTGATCTTGAAGGAATAATATCAATTAGAAATAGATTAATACATGAAAATATTAGTTATCAATTCAGGAAGTTCTTCGATTAAATTTCAGTTGATAGAGATGCCTGAAAAGCGAATTTTGGCAAATGGTATGGTTGAAAGAATTGGCTTAGTTGGATCTAAAATTGAATTAAACATAGATGGCAAGGAGTATGAGGAGGTTCGTGATATACAAAATCATGAACAGGGTCTTGAAATGGTCGCCAGTCTTTTATTGGAGCCAACTGTCGGATTACTCAAAAATGCTGATGAAATTGATGCGGTTGGACATAGGGTGGTTCATGGGGGTAGTTCTTTTTCAAAAACCGTTTTGATAGATCAAGAAGTAAAGGAAAAAATTAAAGACCTATTTAGTTTAGCACCTTTGCATAATCCACATAATTTAAAGGGAATTGAAGTTTCAGAAAAAATCTTCAAAAGAGCCTCTCAAATTGCTGTATTTGATACTGCATTTCATCAAAGCATGCCTGAAGAAGCATTTCGATATGCGATTCCAGAAAGGTTTTATTCGGATCATCAGATAAGAGCATATGGTTTTCATGGCACTAGTCATAAGTATGTTTCAATGGAGGCGATTACCTATTTAAATAAGGAAAATTCAAAAATAATCACAATCCACCTAGGAAATGGATGTAGCATTACAGCTATAAAAAATGGACAAAGTATTGAGCATTCTTTGGGGTTTGGACCGATGAATGGCCTTGTAATGGGAACAAGAAGTGGAGACATTGATCAATCAGTTATTTTTTACATGATGGATGAACTAGGTTATAGTTCAAATGAGGTTAAAAAAATCCTACAAGAGGAGAGTGGGATGAATGGGCTTACAGGATTTAGCGATCTTCGTGAAATCGAAACCAATGCTGAACAGGGAGACGTCACCTGTAATCTTGCCTTAAAAATGAACGCTTATAGGGTAAAAAAATATATTGGTGCTTACATTGCAGTTTTGAATGGTGCAGATGCTATTGTATTTACAGCAGGAATTGGTGAGAATTCGGATACCATGAGAAAATTGATTTGTTCTGATCTTGACTTTTTAGGAATTCAATTAGATGCTGACAAAAATAGTGTTAGGGCTAAGGAGATTAGGGAAATTCAAAAAGAATCAGCGACTGTTAAAATTTTAGTGATTCCAACTAATGAAGAGATTGAGATTGCCAAACAATCATATGAACTTGTAAAGAATTAGTTAAAGTAAGGGTTAATTCTGCCATTTTTTTTTAGTCTTTCTATTAGATTGATAGGAATTAATTAAATTAGGCGTTTCAATTTATAATTTATTTAAATGTCAATTCCTCAAAAACAAGAATATCCACCTTTTTATCAACCCTATATTGATGTTTTAGATGGGCAAACCGGATTGGTTGATTCCCTTGAAATTTCTCTTGAACAATTCGAGCAAGTATTATATGACATAGATGATGAAAAACAAGAGTTCCGATATGCTGAAGGGAAATGGACAATAAAGCAGTTAGTTCAACATATGATTGACGCTGAAAGAGTATTTGTTTATAGGGCGCTGCGGTTTTCTAGACTAGATGCAAAACCCCTTTCGGGATTTGATGAGAATTCTTATGTGTCAAACTATGACAGTAATAATCGTGATTTTACGACCTTATTAGATGAGTTTTGCCTTCTTAGAAGATCAAATATCCTAATGTTTAAAGATTTTAGTGAAAAAGAACTCGATTGCGAAGGGACTGTTGAAGGCTTGTCGATTTCGGTGAGGGCCATCGGATTTATTTGCTCTGGTCATGTTTTACATCATTTAAAAATAATCCAGGAAAGATACCTTTAGCCGGGTATTATTTTAATTGTTTAATTCAGAGCAGATAGGGTTAGTCAATTAATTTTAATTGAACAATTGATATCGCTAAACTAATTATTTTACAATTTTATATTTTGCCCGAAAATAGATTTATAAACAGACGTTTAAGAAAGTTAATTAACAAACAAGAGTTGTAGAAAATGGAAAATAACTTTAATGCCATAGTTATTGGTACTGGGATATCCGGTGGATGGGCAGCTAAGGAGCTTTGTGAGAATGGATTAAAAACCCTTGTTCTTGAGAGAGGTAGGATGGTAAAACATATAAAAGACTATCCGACAATGAATGATGAAAATTGGGACTTTAAACATAGGAATAGAATAACACCAGAAGAAAAAGCCAGACAAGAGAAGCAGTCAAGAACTGGATATACTACAGCTGAAGTGAGTAAACATTGGTTTGTGGATGATGTCGAGCATCCTTATTCAGAAACGAAAAGATTTGATTGGATGAGAGGATACCATGTTGGAGGAAGATCTATCACCTGGGGAAGGCAATCTTACAGGTTAAGTGAGATGGATTTTGAAGCGAATAAAAAAGACGGTTACGGAGTTGACTGGCCCATTCGATATAAAGATATTGCACCATGGTACGATAAGGTAGAAGAATATATTGGAGTCTGCGGAACCAATTTAGGACTAAAACAATTGCCTGATGGAAAGCTAACTGAGGCAATGCCATTCAATTGCGTAGAAGCTGATTTTGCTGAAAGAGTAGCTGATAAAATGGATGGTAGAGTTGTCACCCAAGGGAGAGTGGCTCATATTACAGGAGATAATAGTCATCAAGGAAGAGCAAAGTGTCAATTTAGAAATCGATGTATAAGAGGTTGCCCTTTTGGTGGGTATTTTAGCAGTAATGCTTCAACTTTACCGGCGGCTGAAAGAACAGGAAATATGACGCTCAGACCCAATTCTATAGCGTACGAGATTGTTTACGATGAGAGCACAAAAAAGGCATTAGGAGTAAAAGTAATCGATACTGAAACAAAAGAAAAGTTGTTTTTTGAGGCTGAGATTATATTTTGTTGCGCTTCTGCCATCGCGTCAACATCAATTTTAATGCAATCAAAATCAGAAAGGTTTCCTAATGGTTTAGGAAATGACAGTGGCGAGTTAGGTCATAATATAATGGATCACCAACTGGGTGTTGGAGCCTATGCTGATGTAAATGAGCATGAAGATAAATATTATAAAGGAAGAAAGCCTGCGGGTTTTTACGTTCCAAGATTCAGAAATTTAGACAACGATACACAGCATCCAAACTTTAAAAGGGGATATGGTTATCAGGGTTCTGCTAGCCGACAGGATTGGAGACGGGCTGTGGCAGAACTCAGTTATGGAAAAGATTTAAAAGATGAACTTGTTAAACCTGGACCTTGGGTAATTGGCATGGGTGGCTTTGGTGAATGTCTTCCTTATCATGATAATAAGATGTCCTTAGATTATGATAAAGTTGACCAATGGGGCTTGCCTACAATAGATTTTGACGTTGAGTTTAAAGAAAATGAAGAAATCATGCGAAAAGATATTCAGGATCAGGCCGTTGCGATGTTAGAAGCTGCAGGGTACGAAAATGTTAGAGGTTATGATGACCGGAGTCAATTTGCTCCTGGATTGGGTATACATGAAATGGGCGGGGCAAGAATGGGACGAGATCCTAAAACATCAGTGCTGAACAAATATAATCAAGTGCATAACGTGACAAATGTATACGTAACCGATGGGGCGTGTATGACCTCTGCTGGATGTCAGAACCCTTCATTGACCTATATGGCAATTACGGCAAGAGCTGCAAATCACGCTGTAAAAGAGTTTAAGAAAAACAGAGAAAATAGAATATGAAAAGGAGAGATGTTATAAAAGGATTGGGTTTAACTTTTGGATATGCTGTTGCAGCTCCTTCAGTGCTAGGCATGTTGGAATCTTGCAGTGGTAAAGAGTTGGTATGGGAATCTGTTTTTTTGAACGACAAAGAGAAACATTATACAAAGCATTTGGTAGATATCATTTTGCCTGTCACTGATACACCTGGAGGTCTTGAGGTTAATTTACCTCAATTTATTGATATGATGATTCAGGACATGTTTAAGCCTGATGAAAAAGAGCTTTTCAGAGATGGAAGTGACATTTTTTCTCAAAGATTTCAAGATAAGTTTAAAAAAGAAATAGGGTTTTCTAACAGAGATGAAATGGCTCAAATTTTTGCAGATTATTTTAATTTGGTAACTGAAGATCAGTCAAAAGTCTTACAAAGACAAGAAATGAGACTTAGTGATATTAGCGAATCTGAGATAGATGATTACAAAATGTATTATTGTCTGATTCAAGTTCGAAAACTGTCTCTGTTTGGTTTTTTTACTTCAGAAAAAATTGGCAAAGAAGTTCTTAGTTTTGACCCTATTCCTGGTCGTTATGATCCCTGTATTCCAGTTTCTGAGGTCGGAAACGCCTGGACAATATGATTATTCAAGTTATAGGTGTTAGTGGCTGCGGAAAGACGACGATTGCGAGAAATCTTTCAAAGGCAATGGGAATTCCTTATTATGATGCTGATGATTTTCATCCAAAGGAGAATGTTGAAAAAATGAGAAACGGGCATGCCCTTAATGACTCTGATCGTTCTTCTTGGTTAGATTCTTTATCAAAGCATTTGAAAAAATGGGAAAAGGAAGAGGGGGCTATATTAGCCTGTTCAGCCCTTAAAGAGAAATATAGAGAAGTTTTATCACAAGGTTTAAAAGATTGCCATTGGGTATTCCTTTCTGGAGATTATGATTTGATCTATGGAAGGATGAGTAGTAGGAAAGGGCATTATATGAGCCATAAGATGTTAAAATCTCAGTTTGATTCTCTTGAGGTTCCTTCCTATGGTATACATATTGACATAAATAAATCTCCAGAGGAGATCGTAAACATAATTAAATCAGGTCTATGAGTGGCATGAAAAGTGAATTTGGGGTATTTGGCCTAGGTGTAATGGGTAGTAGTATTAGTTTGAATATTGCAGACAAAGGCTATGAATTATCGGTGTTTAATAGAGCTGAAGGAGTTGAAGAAGAGGTCGTTAATGATTTCATGAAGGCAAATTCTCATTTAAATAATATTCATGGATTTACAGATCTCGATGCTTTTATAGAATCGATGGAAAGGCCGAGAAAGATTTTGATGATGATAAAGGCCGGACCCACCGTTGATCTGGTGCTAAATAATTTGATTCCAAAGCTTTCAAAGGGAGATGTTATCATTGATGGTGGAAATTCTCATTATATCAATACTAAAAGAAGGTTTGAGCTTTGCCAGGGGAAGGGTATTGAATTTATTGGTGCAGGCATCTCAGGAGGTGAGGAAGGGGCTAGAAAAGGCCCTTCAATTATGCCAGGCGGTAAAAAAGAGACTTACACCATTGTATCATCGATATTGGAGTCAATTTCGGCAAAGGATGATTTTGGAAAAACCTGTTGTACCTATATAGGCCCGGAAGGATCGGGCCATTTTATAAAAATGGTTCACAATGGTATTGAATATGTTGAAATGCAGTTATTGGCCGAATTATATGCTATGATGTCTGTCAATAATTCGAACGAAGTTATTGCCAATATTTTTGAATCTTGGAATGGGGAAGAAATGTCGAGTTATTTACTTGATATTACCATACTGATTCTTCGTAAAAAAGATGGAGATGACTATTTGCTTGATAAAATTTTAGATAAGGCCGGAAATAAAGGTACGGGCTCGTGGTCTAGTAAAGCAGCCTTTGATTTGGGAATACCTAATACAATGATGTCATCAGCAGTGTTTGCAAGGTATATTTCGTCGTTCAATGAACGGAGAAAGGAAATGTCAATTCATGTTAACTTACCCTTAATTGATAGTGTGCTACCAGACGAGAATGTAATTAAAAAGGCCTATAGGATGGCTCGATTAGTTAATCATCAACAAGGCTTTAAGCTTATGGAGTTTGCTTCTGAAAACTATGGTTGGGAACTTAATTTTTCAGATATAGCTAGAATCTGGTCAAATGGTTGTATCATAAAATCTCATTTAATGAACAAACTGCATGAAGGGTTTAAGTCAGAAAATGATTTATTTAAGATGGATATGGTTATTGCAGATTTGTTAGATGATGAGGTAGCTTTGCGAGAGGTCTTAAAATACGGATTGAATTCTAGAATTTCCTTACATTGTTTCTCTGCGGCATATCATTATTGGATAGATATGACGGCTGAGCGACTACCTGCAAACCTTATTCAGGCTCAGAGAGATTTTTTCGGTGCCCACACTTACCAGCGTATTGATGATGCAAGTGGAGGTTATTATCACACAAAATGGTGATAATAGGCTAATTATTACTGTTTTATATATAGTAGTTTTTTATGAAATCAGGCATTTAATAAATCAATTGAATCAATAGCTTTTATAATAAAAGGTCTAGTTTTTACGTTCTTAAATAAAAAATTGCGTAAAAATGAAAAATGACAGACTTGGAATCTCTAAAGGTTCTGATAATAAAAAGCGCAGCCAAAAGGAAATCTTTAACAGTAAGGCGCAAAGATTAGCAGAAAAGGAATACGAAGACTACTATAACAGAATCAGGCAATTAAGTCGTGGTCTTTGATCACTTATTCTTATAGAAATCTCTCACATAAGCCAATTTTTGGTTATGTGTCATGTTTGCTGATGTTTTGGTATCTTTCATCTTGATCGCCATCTCAGGTATCTCAAAAATAAGTTTTTCAAGTCGAAACTTTGTTTGGGCAGGTCCAAAAAGAAATATTTCATCTGCCTTAGAAAGTTCCTTTAGAACTCGAACTAAGTATTTTTGAGTATATTCTTTGATACGATTTTCTTTTCCCTTTTCATCAACCAGGAATTGATCACCGAACCTTCCGAATTGTTTTTTTTCTCCTTCAATCCTAATCCTGGTTTCAATCTCAGAATAAATTGTTTTTGAGTGAATGGCACCCTTATTCAAGGTGATAATATTTGCTTCTTTTTGATCAATCCAAATTCCAACCTTGCGCATAATAGAACAATTAAGTTAATACTCTATTTTATCGTCTTTTTCTTTCCAGGCTTCAAAAACCTTGATAGCATTTTTTCTGTTGATCTGTTTAAACGGAATACTTCTTTTAGAGAGCTCCAGATCTAACTCTTTATATATGAACTCGTCATCAAAACCAATTGCGGCCGCATCTGTTTTATTACAACCATAAAACACTTTTTTAGGTCTGGCCCAATAAATTGCTCCAAAACACATAGGGCATGGCTCACAACTTGTATAAAGAATACAGTCGTCTAATTGAAATGACTTCAAGTTATTACAAGCTTCCCTTATTGCCATGATTTCAGCATGAGCCGTAGGGTCATTTGTTGATGTAACCTTATTGTTACCGGTTCCAATAATCTCTCCATTTTTGATGATAACACAACCAAAAGGGCCACCGTCATTAGAAAGAACTCCTTTTATAGCAGCTTCAATTGCCTGATCCATAAAATTTTCATCGCTTATGATGGGATCATCATTTCTTTCATCCAGCGCTTTTGCCGCCTCATCCAAAAATTTTTTATTAAAACTGTTGCACATAAATCTTTTCTGATTAATTAAAGGAAAGAAGCATAGATTTAAAACAACCTATGTCTTCTATTCCAATATTATAATTTATACTTTTAAGCTACCAACCATATCTTCTGGTCGTACCCATTCGTCA
>CAYMKR010000042.1:0-12548 GCA_964390865.1 uncultured Flavobacteriaceae bacterium
CTACAAAGTAATTTCTTATGTCGAAGTTTAAAAAGAAGAAAAAAGGAATGCCAGGTATATCAACAGCATCATTACCTGATATTGTATTTATGCTATTATTCTTTTTCATGGTTACAACTGTAATGCGTGAGACTGAATTAAAGATCAAAAAACCTCAATTGCC
Organism: uncultured Flavobacteriaceae bacterium; assembly: GCA_964390865.1. Classification (GTDB taxonomy): domain Bacteria; phylum Bacteroidota; class Bacteroidia; order Flavobacteriales; family Flavobacteriaceae; genus Lutimonas. The sequence goes on from CAYMKR010000042.1 coordinate 164, forward strand.
AAGGGCAACAGAAATTAAAAAACTGGAGCGTAAAAGTTTGGTGAGCTATATTTATGTAGGTAAGGTTAAAGATCAAAATGGAGATAAGATTCAATTAAATGATCGAATTGCAGATGTGAAAGACGTAAAGTATTTTATTTTTGCTGAAAGAGAAACGCATCCGGAAGATGAAATTCCTCTTTTAACAACCTCCATAAAGGCAGACATTGAAACTAACGTAGGAACTATTACGGATATCAAAGAAGAGTTAAGAAACATTAATGCTCTTAAGATCAATTACTCTACCTTAAAAGGTGATGTATTGGAAAACGTAAAATAATTTAATTATAAATTTAAATAAAAAAAACTCTCAAGAAATTGAGAGTTTTTTTTTTGCTTATTTTATTCTGAAGGATTCGTCTTAGTAAAGCTATAAATCAATATTTAAAATAAACCATGGATTTGAGCATCGATCCTGTCAATGATGGATCCAAGATCTTCAGGATTATCTACAATGTTTAAATTGTCAATATCAATGATAAGTAGTTTACCTTTTTTATACGTAGTAATCCAAGCTTCGTAACGCTCATTTAAACGACTTAGATAATCTATACTAATAGAGTTTTCAAATTCTCTGCCTCTCTTATGAATTTGACCTACTAGCGTTGGAATGCTAGCTCTTAAATAAATCATAAGGTCAGGAGGAGAAACGAGCCGCTCCATCAATTCAAAAAGGGTTTCATAATTACTAAAATCCCGATTGGTCATTAAGCCCATAGCATGAAGATTGGGTGCGAAAATATGAGCATCTTCATAAATGGTTCTGTCTTGAATTATGTTTTTGCCGCTTTCACGGATTTCTAGGATCTGACGAAACCTGCTATTTAAAAAATAAATCTGTAAATTAAAAGACCACCTCTCCATAGAACCATAAAAATCATCGAGATATGGATTCTCTGCTACGGATTCAAAATGGGGTTCCCATTTATAATGTTTAGCCAATAAACTTGTCAAAGTTGTTTTTCCTGCTCCAATATTTCCGGCTATAGCGATATGCATGGGTTTCTTAGTTTGATTTAGTGAATAGCAATGGAATGCGAAATTAGAAAAAATATAGCTTATATCTACCTTTTAAAGCAATTTTCACCGCTTTATTTGGTATTGATAAACCGATTTTCCATCAAAAGTGAATATGTAGGAGCTGTTTATGTAAATAGATTCGATATTATCGTCAAGATCTAACTTAATTGGAATGATACTGGATACATTTTGATAGAATAGGCTTCCATTTTTGATATAAACGAAGCCTTTCTGAAAAGGAAAGATCTGATCAGCTTCTTCATGATTATAGGATTTTGTATAAATACCATATTCGTTAAATTCCAAAATTTCAGTTTTTGATAATATCCAGACATTTTTATAAGTGCTAATAATGCTTATAGGAAGAAAATTTGGATCATAAAATGTGATGGCCTGTGTTTGAAGCAATTCCGTTTTGCCTTGGTAGTCATAAAGATGAAGCTTGTTATCATTGGCATATAGCCAAAGGTTATTTTGAGAAGCTCCAGTCACGAAGGAAACATTATTGAACAATGTTTCCTTCGTGAAATCTATTTTTTGCGTTAATTCATTTAGGTTATTATCAAGAATAATGGCAGCGTTAAAGTCAGCATAAAATAGTATTACTTTGAAAGGATTCTGAATATTAACGCTAGTAAGCTTGCCCGAATCAATATTACTAAAGGAGAATATTTGTTTTGAAGTTTTTTTGTAAAGTATATTATCCTGTATGTAATACATACTTTCAAATTCATCAACACCAACAAATGTATCAGTTGCAAGCGCCGTTTTGCGATAAAACTCAGCAGTTAATTCTTGAGATTGAATCGGTAAACAAAAGAAACAAAAAACAATAAAAAAAATTCTATTCATAGGCCTACTCTTAGGTTAAGGAGTGACTCGTAATCCTTCACTTTCCTTTTTGAAATTTAAGCCGATTGGATGAGAATTACAAACTTGAATATATTGAAAAGAGAAATTTACTCAAAAAACAAAGAGATGAACCATACAAATAGTTCATCCCTTTAATTTAATAGTTCAGAAAGAGCTTTATTTAAAGTTCAAAAGCTTCTTTAATCTTGTCTACATAATCAAGTTTTTCCCAGGTAAACAACTCTACTTCGAGAGATTTTTCACCCGAATAAGGTGATGAAAAGTGTTTCGTAATCACTTGTGGTGTTCTACCCATATGACCATATGCAGCAGTTTCACTGTAAATAGGATTTCTGAGTTTAAGTCTCTTTTCAATCGCAGCAGGTCTCATATCAAATAAGCCTTCAATGATTCTCGAAATTTCCCCATCAGATTTATCGATCTTGCAGGTATTATAAGTATCTACATTTATTGAAGTTGGTTCTGCCACACCAATGGCATATGAAACTTGAACCAATACTTGATCACATAATCCGGCTGCTACCATGTTTTTGGCAATATGTCTTGAAGCATATGCGGCAGATCTATCCACCTTACTTGGGTCTTTACCGCTAAAAGCTCCACCACCATGTGCTCCTTTACCTCCGTAAGTATCAACAATAATCTTTCTTCCTGTTAAACCTGTATCTCCATGAGGTCCTCCAATAACAAATTTACCTGTAGGGTTAATATGATATCTAATTTGATCATTGAATAACACCTGAATGCTTTCTGGTAAGTCAGCAATTACTCTTGGAATAAGGATGGATACAAGATCTTCTTTTATTTTAGCCAACATTTGTTCATCTTCATCAAAATCATCATGCTGCGTCGAAAGAACTATAGTGTCAATTCTTTGTGGAACCCCTTCATCAGAATATTCAATGGTAACTTGGCTTTTAGCATCAGGGCGTAAATATTTAATAGCTGAGTTTTCTCTTCTAAGTTCAGCAAGTTCCTTCAATAATCTATGGCTTAGATCTAAAGCAAGCGGCATATAATTAGACGTCTCGTTAGTTGCATATCCAAACATCATCCCTTGGTCACCAGCACCTTGTTCTTCTTCCGATCCTCTGTCAACTCCTTGGTTGATTTCTTGCGATTGCTCATGAATTAAGGAAATAACTCCACAACTTTCACCCTCAAACTTATATTCACCTTTGGTATAACCAATTTTTTTAATTGTTTCTCTTGCGATTATAGGAGCATCAATATACGTTTTCGTATTAACCTCTCCTGCCAATACAACTTGACCGGTTGTTACCATGGTTTCACAAGCCACTTTTGCATTAGGATCAAATGCAAGAAAATTGTCTAAAAGACTATCAGAAATTTGGTCAGCAACCTTGTCAGGATGTCCTTCTGACACAGACTCCGATGTAAATAAATAAGACATAATTGTCAATTTTTAAAAGGATGTTGAAATGGTAACCAAAAAAGCTAAAGTAGAAATACTGCTTTAGCATTTTTTTTAGGAGGTTGCAATCAGTTCAAATTTTTCCTCTGGATTATAGACTGTAAATTTAAACAAATTTAAAATCATAGAATCAAGATTTTAGAAAATATATTTTTTTGTAAGGATTATATTTTTCTACGACCAAGCATTTTAAATTATTATTTATGAAAATAGTATTGTTTGTTTTGATGTTGCTCTCATTTTCTGTAGCCTGTAATTCAGATGGTGTTGACATGGAAGATGTTATGAATTCAGGAGGAAATTCTATGGAAGCTGTAAAAGGATCTTTTGTCAGTGATGCGCATCCGACGAGCGGAACAGCAACGGTAAATGAGAATGTAACTAATTTGTCCTTGACAAATTTTAAAACGGATGATGGACCTAAATTGCTATTGTATTTATCCACTGAAGTTGATTCAAAGGAATATGTAGATCTTGGAGATTTAAAGGGATTGGATGGGGATTATAATTATGCAATTCCTTCAGGAACTGATATTTCAAAATATAAATATGTTGTGGTTTGGTGTGTTGATTTTTCTGTTAGTTTTGGACATGCAGAATTAAAATAAAAAGTGAAATTTAAAATTAATTTATATATTTGCTTTCGAAATAGATGAAGAACATTAGTTTAAATATGGTAAAAATGATGATGCGCATTGTGACGCAGAGGGATTTTATGCTATAATTTAATTGATCATATAAAAAACCTCTGATGAAAATCAGAGGTTTTTTTTTGACCTATACCGAAAATATAATGTGGAACAAAGAGAAAAAACACAGAATGAGAAATTTTAACAAAATGATAAGGTATTGCCATTTGCGTTGATAAAAAATAACTTATTTTTGTGTCCCCTTGGTAATACCTGATTAAAAAGGACAATTTTTTATAGATAACACACTAAATAATCAAAAATTAAATTATGAGCGAGCAACATATTTCAACCAAAGCATTGCATGCAGGACACGATACAACACAAACCTTAGGAACCAGAGCGGTGCCTATTTATCAATCAACATCCTATGTTTTTAACGATACAGATCATGCAGCCAATTTGTTTTCATTGGCTGAACTTGGATTTATATACACACGGTTAAATAATCCTACAAATGATATATTACAAAAGAGATTAGCCGCTATAGAGGGTGGGATCGGAGCTGTGGTTTTTGCGTCAGGAGCATCAGCCATTTCAACAGGATTATTGACCTTACTAAAAGCAGGAGATCATATTGTTGCTTCTAGTAGTTTATACGGAGGAACTTATAACCTATTAAACGTGACATTGCCAAGATTAGGCATCACAACAACCTTTGTTGATGCATCCGATGCTTCCAATTTCGAAAAAGCGGTTCAAGACAATACCAGAGCTTTCTTTGTTGAGTCTTTGGGTAACCCAAAATTAGATGTACTCGACTTGGAAGCTATTTCAAAACACGCGAAATCTGCTAAGGTTCCTTTTATCGTTGATAACACAGTGGCTACTCCAGCTTTATTGAATCCGATTAAGCATGGAGCGGATATCGTAATTCACTCACTTACTAAATATATTGGAGGACAAGGAAATTCATTAGGAGGTGTTATTGTAGATGCAGGTAATTTTGACTGGGCGAATGGTAATTTCCCCGAATTCACTGAACCTTCAGCTGGATATCATGGCTTGGTGTATCATGAGGCTTTGGGAAATGCTTCCTATACTTTTAAATTAATCCTTGAAGGATTGAGAGATTTTGGTGGAGCGATGAGCCCATTTAATGCTTTTCAGATCATCCAAGGTTTAGAGACTTTGACGATAAGGATTAAGAAGCATAGTGAGAATGCCTTAGAATTAGCGAAATGGTTGGAAGGAAAAGAAGAAGTGGCCTGGGTAAATTATCCTGGTTTGGAAAGCAGCCCATATAAAGCATTAGCAGATAAATATTTACCAAAAGGGCAAAGTGGAATTGTGACTTTCGGGATCAAAGGAGGCTTTGAGTCTGCTAAGAAATTTACAGATGCTACAGAAGTATTCTCTTTGTTGGCGAATATCGGAGATACAAAATCATTGATCATTCATCCAGCAAGTACTACGCATCAACAATTGACCGCTGAGCAACAAGCTGATGCGGGAGTAGGTCAGGATTTGATTAGACTTTCTGTTGGGATTGAAGACATAAACGATCTTAAATTGGATTTAGAAAACGCATTCAAAAGCCTATAAAAAATGAAGTTACCGATTCGGTCATCGGATCGGTAACTTTTATAAACCTTTTATTGTATTGCATTGAATTATTATGTTTCTTTGCACGAAGTTCATTAAAATAAGATATTGTTATAAAGAAAGGCGGAGGGATAGACCCTGTGAAGCCTTAGCAACCCTTTTATATTGAGAAATCTCTTAAAAGAAGGTGCTAAATTCTACCTAATTAGGAAAGATAACTCATGACCATTTGAACCTCTACTTTTTCCTTTTTTTATACAATTTCTTACAAAACTTTATTAATGTGATACCAATAGTTTTGGGATCAAAACATAAACTTAAATAGTCAAGAAGTTGAAGCATTTACATCATATAAACTTAGATAATTTCACCACAGAATCAGGATATTTCTATCTTGAATTTGCACTGTCGTATCAATTATTTGGGCAGGAACTTGGCAAGTCTCCAGTAGTTTTGGTGAATCATGCCCTCACGGGAAATTCAAATGTAGCTGGAGATGAAGGTTGGTGGAATTCACTTATAGGCCTAGGAAAATTAATTGATACAAGTAAATATACAGTCGTTGCTTTTAATATACCAGGTAATGGTTATGACGAGGTTGAGGCCAATAGAATCGATAATTATGAAGATTTTAATGCAAAAGACATTGCAAGATTATTTGGATTAGGTCTTGAGAAAATAGGGATTAACAAACTGTATGCAGCCATTGGAGGCTCATTAGGTGGAAGTGTAGCCTGGGAAATGGCAGTACTATTCCCTGATTTAATTGAAAATTTAATTCCAGTCGCTTCGGATTGGAAGGCTTCTGATTGGGTCTTAGCACATAATAAGACCCAACAACAAATATTGTCAAATTCTAGTAAACCAGTTCATGACGCAAGGATGATGGCGATGTTGTTTTATAGAACTGCGGATTCATTTAAAGAAAAGTTTAATAGAACCAGAAATGAAGAGGAAGGGAATTTTAACACAGAAAGCTGGCTCTTACATCATGGGCAAAAATTAGAGAATCGCTTTTCATTGCCAACCTATAAAATGATGAATCACCTCTTGAGCTCTGTGGATATTACCAGAAACAGAGGCACTTTTAATGAGGTAGCAAGTCAGATCAAATCGAGAGTTTATCAAGTAGGTGTAGATTCAGATTTTTTCTTTGTACCAAAAGAAAATAAAGAAACCCAGAAATTGCTCAATGAAGCAGGGGTTGAAAATAATTATGAAGAAATTAAATCGATTCATGGGCACGATGCTTTTTTAATCGAATTCGAACAACTTGAAAAAATATTGAGTCCAATTTTTACCCAACCAAAATCCAGAAGTTTAAAAAAGAAAGGCATCAAAGTTTTGAAGTTTGGAGGTCGGTCTTTGGCAAATGGAGAAGGCCTTGAGAGGGTAGTTGATATTATTTCAGAAAAAGCCATTGACAATGACAACTTTGTAGTTGTTCTTTCTGCCAGAGGGGGTTCTACGGATTTGTTAGAGGCCATATTGGAAAAAGCTAAGTCGGGAGATTCTTATAAAGACGAGTTTGATTCTTTTAAAAAATACCAGATAGCTCCTGCAACAGAATTAGATTTTGATCACGAATTTAACTTATTGGGCCAGATTTTTGAAGGCGTTGCCTTGTTGGGAGATTTTAGTGAAAAAATTAAAGATCGGGTATTGGCTCAGGGAGAAGTTTTATCCGTTAAGTTACTCAGTAACTTATTGAATAAAAAAGGAATTCCATCCAAGGCGGTGGATTCTAGGAAGCTGATCAAAACAGATAGCAACTTTGGTGAGGCAGTAGTCATGGAAGATGTTTCAAAAGAAAATGTAAAAAGACATTTTGCGAATAATGGACACGATTTACAACTTGTTACAGGCTTTATCGCTTCAAACAGTAAAGGTGAAACGACTACATTAGGGAGAAACGGAAGTAATTATTCTGCATCCTTATTTGCAAACTATTTGGATGCGGCTGAATTGATAAGTTATACGCATGTAAACGGAATTTACACGGCTAACCCAGACTTGGTTCCTAATGCTCAAATGATAGAAGAATTAACCTATCAGGAAGCCAATGAACTAGCGAGTTTTGGGGCTAATATTCTTCATGCCAAGACAATTATTCCTTTAGTTGAAAAGAATATACCCTTACGTTTGTTAAACACTTTTGATAAAGAGAATAAAGGAACCTTGGTCAAATCTCACGCCACGAGCAAAGGGATTCGTTCAGTGACCGTTCAAAATAATGTTTCCTTGATCAATTTAGAAGGACGTGGACTACTAGGAAAGATTGGAGTAGATGCAAGAATTTTTACATCCCTGAGTAAAGGAGATATCAATGTGAGTATTATTTCACAGGGATCATCTGAAAGAGGAATAGGCTTTATAGTGGGTTCAAATGATGCTCAAATGGCAAAAGAAATCCTTGAACGGGAATTTGCCCTTGATATTAAAATGAAGGATGTGAGTAGAGTTTATGTAAAAGATGATTTGTCTATCGTTTCAATTATCGGTCAAAACCTTTCAAACTTTCATAGGTCATATAATGCTTTATCCATCAATAAGATAAAGCCCATACTGATTAATAACACCATAACTGGAGATAATATCTGTTTGGTTTTGGAGGAAAAAGACCTGAATAAAGCAGTGAATGTGATTCACGGTCAAATATTTGGAGTTTCTGCTAACATCAACGTGGCCATTTTCGGTGTTGGTTTGGTGGGCGGAACATTGATACAGCAGATTCTTCATAGTAAGAAAGATATATTAAAAAGAAGAAATATCAATATCAACATTTTTGCCTTGAGTAATTCTAAGCAATTATTGTTGGATAAGGATGGGATCAATAGTGATTGGAAGGCAGCTTTAGAAACGCAAGATAAGGATGGTTTTACCATTAATGATGTGATGGGATTTGCTAAAAGCAATCATTTAGAAAATCTTATTGCTGTTGATAATACGGCAAGTGTAGACTTTATAAAGAATTATATTCCTTTGGTTGAAAACGGATTTGACCTGGTTTCATCGAATAAGATCGGAAATACCGTAGATTTTTCTTTTTACAAAGATTTACGTGCATCCTTAAAAAGAAATGAAAAGAATTACCTCTATGAGACTAATGTAGGAGCAGGTTTACCATTGGTTGATACCATTAAATTACTGCATCATTCGGGAGAGAACATTACGAGAATCAATGGTGTGTTTTCAGGCTCATTAAGTTATTTATTCAATCATTTTTCAGAAAAGGAGAAAGACTTTAGTGTCATTCTTCAAGAGGCAGTGGATAAAGGTTTTACCGAACCAGATCCGAGAGAAGATTTAAGTGGAAATGATGTGGCCAGAAAATTATTGATTTTAGCAAGAGAACTTGACCTTGAGAATGAATTTGATGATGTGCAAATTCAGAATCTAATCCCTGAAAATTTGAGAGAAGGCAGTGCAAAGGATTTTTTAGGCAGACTTTCAGAACTCAATGATGAATATCAAAAAACCAAAGACGAACAAGAAGAAGATCATGTACTTAGGTATGTAGGTGTTTTAGCCGGTGATCTTAGCAAAAGCAAAGGAGAATTGGAAGTAAAACTTGTTTCTGTTTCAAAGAATAGTTCTTTGGGTCAGGTACAAGGTTCAGATTCTATATTTGAAATATATACAGAGTCTTACGGTGAAAGACCTTTGGTGATTCAAGGGGCCGGTGCCGGAGCTAAAGTTACAGCCAGAGGGGTATTTGGCGATATATTAAGGTTAACAGAAAAAGCAGTTTAAAGATTCGATTTGAATCTTTGAATTATTGCTGAAATAAGAATTATGACAAAGAAAAGACAATTTGAAACGGAGGCTATCAGAAATCAAATGCCTCGTTCGGGTTTTGGCGAGCATACCAGTGCTATGTATGTGACTTCAAGTTTTGTATTTGACGATGCCGAAGATATGAGGGCTTCTTTTGCTGAAGAAAAGGAAAAAAATATTTACAGTCGTTTTTCAAACCCGAATAATACAGAGTTTGTTGACAAGATTGTAGCCATGGAAGGAGCTGAAAGCGGTTATGCTTTTGCCTCGGGTATGGCAGCTATTTTTTCAACATTTGGGGCGTTGTTGAGTAGTGGAGATCATATCTTATCGGCACGATCGGTTTTTGGGTCTACCCATGCTTTGTTCACCAAGTTTTTGCCTAAATGGAATATTGAGACAACTTATTTTAATATAAACGAAGTCGACGATATCGAATCGTTGATTCAACCCAATACTAAAATACTCTATGCCGAGACACCAACCAACCCGGGGCTTGAGGTAATTGACCTTGAGTTATTAGGAAAAATATGTAAAAAAAACGGCATTTTATTGGTGATTGATAATTGTTTTGCCACACCATACTTGCAACAACCTATTAAGTTTGGAGCTGATTTGGTAGTGCATTCGGCAACAAAATTAATTGATGGTCAAGGCAGGGTTTTAGGAGGCGTTACCGTTGGTAAGGCTGAACTCATCAGAGAGATATATCTGTTTGCAAGAAATACAGGACCATCTTTATCGCCATTTAATTCATGGATTTTATCTAAAAGTCTTGAAACATTGAGCGTAAGGGTTGACAGACATTGTGAAAATGCGATTGCTGTGGCTGAATACCTTGAAAAGCACAAGCAAGTTAATGCGGTGAGGTATCCATTTTTGAAATCACATCCCCAGTATGACATTGCGGTTAAGCAAATGAAAAAAGGAGGGAATATTGTCTCTTTTGAAGTCAAAGGTGGTATAGAAGGAGGGAGAAAATTTTTAGATAAAATTCAGATGTGCTCTTTATCTGCTAATTTGGGTGACACCAGAACTATAGTAACTCATCCTGCATCGTCAACACACAGCAAGCTGTCAGTAGAAGAGAGAAATATAGTTGGGATTACGGACGGATTGATCAGAGTATCAGTGGGATTGGAAAATATTTCAGATATTGTAGAGGACTTGTCACAAGCCCTAAACAATTAAAACTATGGTACTATTTCATTCTAAGACCGATAAATATTATAAAAGAGGAGAAACAAAAAGAAGAAGTATTGTAAAGGCATTTACCTGGAGAACACTAGGCACTTTAGATACCATTGTGATTTCATACCTCCTTACGGGAGAGATTAAAACAGCAATATCCATTGGAGGCATAGAGGTCTTTACGAAAATGTTCTTGTACTTCTTTCACGAAAGAACATGGAACACGATTAAATGGGGCAAAAGAGGCATATGAGAGAAACATTAGAGAAAATATTAGAGAAGCGCATCATGATATTAGATGGTGCAATGGGTACTATGATTCAAGCTTATAAATTTGAAGAAGAGGATTATAGAGGGGAGCGATTTAAAGATTATGAAATTCTTTTAAAAGGAAATAATGATCTTTTAACACTGACGCAACCAGAAGCCATCAAAGAAATTCACAGGAAGTATTTGGCTGCTGGGGCAGACATTGTTGAAACCAATACTTTTTCAGGAACTACTATTGCTATGGCTGATTATGCCATGGAAGATTTGGTTTACGAACTGAATTATGAATCTGCCAGGTTGGCAAAAGAAGTGGCTATAGAATTTACGAAAAAGGAGCCCCACAAGCCGCGGTTTGTTGCGGGTTCAATGGGGCCAACTAATAAAACGGCAAGCATGTCTCCTGACGTTAATGATCCGGGATTCAGGGCGATAACTTTTGATGCATTGCGCATTGCTTATAAACAGCAGGCTGAAGCTTTGCTTGATGGAGGAGCGGATATCCTTCTCGTTGAGACGGTGTTTGATACTCTAAATGCAAAAGCAGCTTTATATGCACTTGAGGAGATCAAAGAAGAAAGAGGCATAGATCTTCCTATCATGTTGAGCGGAACAATAACAGATGCCAGTGGGAGAACCCTGTCAGGGCAAACGGCTGAAGCTTTTTTAATTTCAGTTGCGCATATCCCTTTGTTTACTATTGGATTCAATTGTGCTTTAGGAGCCAATTTGCTGCAGCCACATTTAGAAGCGATTTCGCCAAAAACTGATTTTGCTATTTCAGCACACCCAAATGCTGGTCTGCCAAACGCATTTGGAGAATACGATGAAACTCCAGAGCAAATGGCTGATCAAATTGAAGAATATATGAAGCGGAATTTGGTGAATATTGTTGGGGGATGCTGCGGAACAACTCCGGCTCATATAAAAGCAATTGCTGATTTGGCTGAAAAGTACCAGCCCAGAAATAGCCTATTAGTTTCTTAAAGATGGTATTTGATTAGCTATTTTGAAGATCAATTTAGGTCAATCTCAAACTCTTGAAAAGAGTTTTAAAATAGCCATTAATAATGGCATAGAATAGGACATCATTTAATCGATCTTTTTTAGGTCGTAGCGCAGTATTAATAAAGTATGAAAAAAGAGAATAAAAGATATTTACACTTATCAGGCTTAGAGCCCTTAGTACTTAACGAGAACAGTAATTTTATCAATGTAGGTGAACGTACTAATGTTGCCGGATCAAAAAAGTTTTTGCGTTTAATTAAGGAGGAACAATTTGATGAGGCCTTAGATGTGGCAAGACACCAGGTGGATGGAGGTGCGCAGATCATCGATATAAATATGGATGATGGTCTAATAGAGGGTAAAGAGGCTATGGTGAGGTTTATGAATCTTATTGCAGCTGAACCTGATATTTGCAGAGTACCAATAATGATAGACAGTTCTAAGTGGGAGATCATTGAGGCAGGACTTCAGGTGGCACAGGGTAAATGTGTAGTGAATTCAATTTCACTTAAAGAAGGAGAAGAAAAGTTTATCTGGGAAG
>CAYMKR010000043.1:0-12516 GCA_964390865.1 uncultured Flavobacteriaceae bacterium
AAAGCGGCAAGACCACGCTTGCCGAAACTATGTTATTTGAGGCCGGAATGATTAATCGAAGAGGAGCCGTGGAAGATAAAAATACAGTAGCTGATTACCATGAGATAGAACAAGAAAGAGAAACATCTGTATTTGCCACTCCCCTTCACACTGAATGGAGAAATTACAAAATTAACATTATCGACACCCCTGGTCTCGATGACTTCATTGGTGAAATTGCCTCTACCATGAGAGTTGCTGACTCTTTGGTAACTGTCATTAATGCCCAACATGGAGTTGAAGTAGGTACTGAAATAACCTGGCAATATATCAATAAGTTTAGCAAACCCACGTTATTTGTCGTTAATCAGATAGACCATCCACAAGCAAATTTTGATAGTAGTTACCAAAGTATAGTTGATTTGGTCGGGAACAATGCGGTTAAGATACAATACCCAATTATCATAGATGGAGCTCAATGCATCGTCGATGTTCTTAAAATGAAAGTTTACAAATTCGGGCCAAATGGAGGAAAACCTGAAAAACTTGTAATTCCGGAAAGTGAAAAAGAAATGGCAGATTTTTTGCACAATGAATTGGTGGAAAAGGCAGCTGAAAACGACGAGGAATTAATGGAGTTGTATTTTGACAAAGGAAGTTTGAATGAAGATGAAATGCGTAAAGGAATACAAAAAGGAATGCTACATCATGAGTTATTTCCTGTTTTCTGCGTATCCGCTTTAAAAGATATGGGAACCGGCCGATTAATGGGGTTCATCGACAACGTATCTCCTGCTGCTGCCGATCTAAAACCAGAACAAAGTTTAGAAGGGAATGAAATACATTGTAAATCAGATCAGCCTACGTCTCTTTTTATTTTTAAAACCTTCCACGAACCCAACTTGGGTCAAATTACTTTTTTCAAAGTAAAATCAGGTGAAGTAAGACAGAATGATCGATTGAAAAATTCGCGTAACGATGAATTGGAAAGCTTAAACCAACTCTATATTATGGATGGGAAAAAGAGACATCCTGTTGAGAAACTTACGGCTGGTGATATTGGAGCTACACTCAAACTAAAGAATACGGAAACAAATGATACTTTGAGATCAGTTGATCATGAGATCACAATAAAACCTATCATATTTCCTCAACCTCGAATAAGAAAAGCTGTAGAAGCAGAAAACAAGAAGGATGAAGAAAAACTGAACGAAGTTTTAAAGAAAATTCATTCTCAGGATCCAACAATCTCTATTAAATTTAGTAATGAACTAAAACAACAAATTTTATCATGTCAAGGAGAGTTGCATTTAGCAACACTTGATTGGACCCTTAAAAATATTTATGGCATCAAAGCACTGTTCAACCAACCACGTGTTGCTTATAGAGAGACCATACAACGGCCCTCTACCAGAAGCTATAAACACAAAAAACAATCTGGTGGTGCCGGACAGTTTGGAGAAGTTCATTTAAAAATTGAGCCATGGCATGAAGGAATGGATGAACCTGAAGGGTTTAATTTACGGGGTAAAGAAGAGATCGATCTTAAATGGGGTGGTAAACTTATTTATTATAATTGCATCACAGGTGGGGTTATCGACACCCGATACTTGCCAGCAATCATGAAAGGGATACTTGAAGTTATGGAAGAAGGCCCACTAACCGGATCTTATGCAAGAGATATAAGAGTAATGGTTTACGATGGAAAAATGCACTCCGTAGATTCTAATGATATTTCATTTAAAATTGCTGGAGCTCATGCCTTCAAAGCGGCTTTCTTAGATGCCAAACCTAAATTACTTGAGCCAATTCTTGACCTCGAAGTAAGAGTCCCGGAAGATTTGATGGGTAATGTCATGACTGATCTTCAATCAAGACGTTCGATTATCATGGGAATGGATAGTGATGGCAAGCATCAGATCATTAAAGCTAAAGTACCGGAAGCTGAGATGTATAAATACTCTACCAGTCTAAGATCTCAAACGCAGGGAAGGGCTACATTTAGCACCAAATTCGCTTCATTTGAACCCGTGCCTTCAAATGTACAAAGTGAATTAGTCAAAGAATCTTAGAAAAAAAATGTTATTTTTACCCATCAAAAAACTATTTTTGATGGGTTTTTTTATTGACCTAAACAACTTATGAAAATATTTAGATCAGAAAGTTTCGTTGACTATAAAACCTATACTTTCAACTACGCCACATACTGCATCAAGGAGCATCAAAAAGAGCTCCCAGAGATTTATGCAAAAGGATTCTTACCTTATTCTAATGATATAGATTTAGAGGTGGAAACCTATTATTTAGCAAGGAGCTTAAGAGTTGATCTTAAGATGTTTAAAGAGTCCTCAGAAAACAGAAGAGTTGCCAGAAAAATGGAAACGTTGGCGCCTTCTTTTGAAGTATTGCCAATTGATAATTTCAACATCGATGACCCAAAATTCAAATCATATTGTTTGAATTTTGCCAATGAAAGATTTAGCGAACCCATTAGCCCTGAAAGACTAGATTATATTCTTCATTCAAAAAGCATCAGCCATATTTTCGAATTCAAAATAGGGGCAAAAACAGTTGGTTATGTGATCGGTATCATAGAAAAAGGAAGCCTGCATTATTGGTTTGCTTTTTTTGATCTCGATCAACAAGCTTTTTCCTTAGGCAAATGGATGATGTTTAGTGTTATCAAATGGGCTTCCGAACAAGAATTAGATTATGTCTACTTAGGCACCTGTTATGGTGAAAAATCTCTTTATAAAGTAAGGGATTTCAAAGGATTGTCGTATTTCAATGGAAACCAATGGGACAGTAATATAAAAACACTAAAACTCAAGTGTAAGATGGATGCAGAGTTTGCAAACGATGAATTCAAACAAGATACTGAACTTTTTCTCCAGCGCCTTTTAAACAAACCTTTATAGCCCATACCTGTCTTACAAATGTGATGATTTGTTTTTCTTTCCTGTAATAAATGATTAATTTTGCGCCTTAATTGATGCATTATGAAATTACTGTTGTTAACTATTATTTTATTAGGTTTAGGATTTGCAGGAATAGCTATCAAGATTTGGGCAAAAAAAGATGGAGAATTTGATGGAACCTGTGCTGGAAGCAATGTAAGACTAAAGGCTGAAGGAATCATCTGTGGCTGTGGAAATGAAGGAGGTTGTAAAACAAATCTTGACAACGAAGAGGCTGACCAGGCTTCTAAAAGCATTTCTTAAAAGCCAATGTTTTTGCTGATCACGTTTTGTGTCGTAATTATCATTCAATTATACTTCTACTTTTTTCTTTTTCAGAAATATACTTCATATCAATCTCAAAAGGTCGAGTTAACTCATGACCCAGTGAGCATAGTGATTTCTGCAAAAAATGAAGAAGCCAATCTCACTTATTTATTACCAAAATTAGCACAACAAGATTTTCCTATATTTGAAATTGTTTTAGTCGATGACGCATCAAGCGATGAGACATTGATAAATATGAACTCTTTTAAGGACCTTCACAAAAACGCAAATTTTGAAGTTCAGGTTCTTACTATAACAGCCGAAGATTCAAAAGGCAAAAAGCAGGCTTTGACTCAAGGAATCAAGTCAGCTCATTATGAGCATATTTTACTAACAGATGCTGATTGCCAGCCCAAGAGCAAGCACTGGATTAGTCATATGACCCATGCTTTTTCAAAAAAAACCTTGCTTGTTCTGGGTTATGGAGCGTATGAAAAAAGGAGTGCCTCGTTTTTAAATAAGCTTATTAGATTTGAAACCTTATTGACCGCACTTCAATATTTTTCTTATGCCTTAGATGGAAAAGCTTATATGGGCGTTGGTCGAAATCTTGCTTATAAAAAATCAGTTTTTCATGCAGCCGAAGGTTTTAAGAAGCATGCTCATATTAGATCAGGAGATGATGATCTGTTTATTTCTCAAGTAGCAAATTCAGAAAATGTTGCCATTTGCGATCATCCTGATTCATTTACAGTATCGAAGCCACATGACAAACTTTCAAATTGGATACGTCAGAAAAGAAGGCATATTAGCACCGCCACGCATTATAAAAAGACTACAAAATTCATGTTGGGTGTATTTTATCTGTCTCAGCTTTCGTTCTATACATTGGGGTTCATTGGAATCATCTTAAAAACAGAATTAATCTACTTCGTTTCGCTGATTTTTTTGCGATTTATTGTGTGGTATTTCATCATATATAAAGCTGCTGACCGACTCAATGAAAAAGATTTAACGGCATTTGGACCATTGTATGAAATTTCAATTATATTTATGCAGTTGTATATTTTCTTAAAGAATATTATTTCTCCCCCGAAATATTGGTAATTGCTACATGAGTGACAAAAGAGACATCCGTTTATTAATAGTTCAGGCAAAAAAAGGAGATCAAAAGGCTTTCAATGATCTCTTGAATTTATATTGGAAAGATGTATATCACTTCCAACTTAATAAATGTAATGATGAAGATGAAGCTGAAGATATTACCATCAAAGCTTTTGCTAAGGCATTTGATAAAATCGACAGCTTCGATGAGAACTTTCAATTCAACACCTGGCTTTTCACCATTTCAAGTAATTTATATATAGATCATTTAAGAAAGAAAAAAACTGAAACCGTTTCTTTCAATAAAAGCCATAAGGAAATCCACAGGATCGTTGATGAAGACCCTAGCCCTTCTGATAAATTAATTCAAGAGCAAAACTTAGCCCAACTAAAGGCGTATATACTACAATTAAAACCTCATTATCAAGAGGTTATAAATTTAAGATATTTTCAAGAATTAAGCTATAAAGAGATGGCTCAAGAACTTAATGAACCTATGAACAACATAAAAGTTAAGTTATTGAGAGCCAAAAAACTGTTAGCAGAAATCATCATAAGTAAATAATTATTCTCTTTATGAACCATAAGGTGTTTAATGTTATTAAAAACCTTGGCCCTGGATTATTGTTTGCCGGAGCCGCAATAGGCGTATCACATCTTGTCCAATCTACTCGAGCCGGAGCTGATTTCGGATTCGGTTTACTTTGGGCTTTAATTTTGGTAAATGTGTTTAAATACCCTTTCTTTCAATACGGTCCGAGGTATGCATCTGCAACTGGTGAAAGTCTGATTGATGGTTATAAAAAATTAGGAAACTGGGTGCTTATCACCTATTTTATTCTCACATTTCTCACCATGTTTACCATTCAGGCAGCAGTTACAATAGTTACTGCTGGCTTAGCACAAAACCTTTTTGGACTGACATCCAACCTGAGTATTTGGAGTATTTTGATCACTGTAATCTGCCTTTGTATCTTACTTATTGGAAAATACAAGGCCCTTGACAAAATTATGAAGCTAATCATTTCAGTTTTGGCGATCAGTTCAGTAGTTGCTGTTTGTGTTGCCATTTTTAAAGCCGATCACACCTACTCTTTTTCAGCTCAAGTTCCTGAAGGTACCGTTGAATTAACTTTTTTAATTGCCTTTCTTGGTTGGATGCCTGCACCACTAGATGTTTCAACTTGGCACTCTTTATGGACCTTAGAAAAAAGTAAGGAATCAAAAATTCCATTGAATTCTAAAAAATCTCTTATTGATTTTAATGTGGGTTATTTAACTACTGTCTTTCTAGGCATTTGTTTTATGACCTTAGGTGCTCTTGTTATGTATTATTCAGATGAAGAAATTAGCCCCAGCGCCAGTATTTTTGCCAAACAGCTAATCAACCTTTATACTGATAATCTTGGTAAAGGTGCAGCCATTTTTATAGGAATAGCAGCTTTTACAACCATGTTCAGCACCACCCTAACCACTTTAGATGCATCTCCTAGAGCCATGGCTAAAAGTAGCGAATTACTTAGTGGCAAAAAAAATAAAGGTTTTTATCTAGGTTGGATTTTTCTATTGTCATTCGGAACCTTAATCATCTTAAGTTATTTCAAAACAAGTATGATTACTTTTGTAAAAATCGCAACCGTTCTTTCATTTTTAACCGCACCATTTTATGCCATTGCAAATTTTATACTTGTAAAAGGCAGACACATGCCTGAAAAAGAACGTCCCTCAAAATATTTAAGCTTACTTAGCTATTTGGGCATTATTTTTCTTGTTTTTTTTAGTATTTGGTACTTAACAAGTATATAAATCAATTGACAACAGTCGAATACAATTTATCACAATGTCACAAGGAACAGTAAAATTCATCACAGAAGAAGGTTCAAACAGCTAACATTTTGTTCACATTTCTGGTTTAATTGACAAAGCTAAAGAAGGAGATGCCGTTGAATTCAACTTAAAGAAAGGTAAAAAAGGATTAAACGCAGTAAATGAAAAAACAATTTAAATTAAGGATTTAATTTTTTTAATTGCTCAAAAACCTGTCTCTGCTGATAGGTTTTTATTGTTTTTAACTCAAAAGTTGACAATTAATTACCCAAACATGACAAAAGTCAACTTATTATGAGGCTATGATTTTTACTTTTGTAAATTACTGCTGACCTGATCAATTGAAAAATGAGACCAGATGTCATCGGTTTGTTCAATTAGCATCATAAAAAAATCAAAAATGTCTACAAAACACACTTTTCATATTCCTGTAATGGGAACTGGATTTACTCTTGATACTCCTTTAAAAGTTGCTCCTTTCGGGATGGACTCAGTTGTATCTATCGTCGATGACGTTCTCATCGAAAACCTTAGAAAAACCTATTGTGAAAAATTTGAAATCCCATATCTGGCGATTACGGATAAAATAGAAGACTTCAGAGCCAAAAGAATCACTTCCTATTTAAATTTACTGCAAGAACTCGCAGAGAAAAAATTCAACCAGATTAAAGGCTCAACCCTTGAGACAAGTAACGAAATCAAAGCGTATTTCAATATGCTTCCAGAGGGTTCAAGTTTGAAGAAGCAATTTCTCGAATTAACAAGTAACAATACAACTTGGCAGGAAATCAGAAACTGGGCAAACCAGCACTTGAGCATGGGAAGCATTGATGTCAACATCATGACCAAACTTGATAAGGCGAATTATAACAATGGAGAAAAATTACCAAATGAATATAATGACGCGCATGCTGCTTTAAGAGGGTTTGCACAAAGCGACCTTGAATCATCTGTTGTGCTATCAGCTGGAATGAATCCAAGACTTTACAGTTACATGGAGCAATTTGATGACTTCTTCCCTAATAAACAGGGTTACATCAAAAAAAAGATAGTCATTAAGGTAAGTGACTATCGATCAGCCTTGATCCAAGGGAAGTTTTTAGCGAAAAAAGGACTATGGGTTTCTGAATACAGGATTGAATCCGGACTTAATTGTGGTGGGCATGCATTTGCCACCGAAGGATATTTAATGGGCCCTATTTTAGAAGAGTTTAAAACGAATAAAGACTTGTTAGTCAAAACGGTTCATGAGATACTACTTCCTGCCTTAAAAGACCGTGAAAAGGCGCTACCGACTGAGAATTTAGAATTAAAAATAACTGCTCAAGGGGGTGTAGGAACCGAAGAGGAACATAAATTTTTACTTGAGCATTATGAAATTGATTCTGTAGGATGGGGTAGTCCATTCTTATTAGTGCCAGAGGCTACTACCGTAGATGATAAAACTTTGAATAAATTGGCTCAGGCTACTGAAAAAGATTTATACCTCAGTAATATATCACCCTTAGGTGTCCCATTCAATAACCTCAGAGGTAATTCAAAGGATATTGAAAAAGGCGAAAAAATTGAATCCGGCAGACCAGGTAGCCCTTGTCCCAAAGAATTTTTAGCCTTAAATAGTGAATTTACAGATAAGTCAATTTGTACGGCATCGAGACAGTACCAGCGAAATAAGATCAAAGAACTAGATAAAGAAGAGATCTCTAAAGAGGTATACAAAACTAGGTTTCAAAAAATCGTTGAAAAATCCTGTCTTTGCATGGGGCTAGGCTCGGCCACGGAACAAATTCATGATATGGATATAAAAAGACCTTCAAAAGGAGTTTCTATCTGTCCTGGACCAAATATGGCTTATTTTTCTAAAATAATGAGTCTTAAAGAAATTACGGATCATATCTATGGAAGAATTAATGTAATTTCTTCAAATAATAGACCCAATATGTTTATCAAAGAGCTAAAGCTGTATTCAGATCATCTGAAATCAAAAATTGACGACGTACAAGGAGAAATAAATAAAAGACAGGAAAAATATCTACTTTCTTTTAGTGAAAATCTAAAAGATGGAATTAGCTATTATAAAAATCTTTTTGCTGAGAGCAATAATAGGTTTGAATCATCAAAGTCTGGCATACTAGCTGAATTGCAGTTATATATGACACGTCTTGATGATATGCAAAAAATGATTGCAAAGCTATCTCCTGCACCTCAAGTGATTAAGGTTTAAAATCAATAGATCATCAAACTGCTAAGTACTTTAAGGCTCCATTAAGCCATGAATTTTTAAATACTGCAATAACATGATGGTCTTGGCGTCTTTGATCTCCCCTGTGGAGATCATTGACATAGCCTTTTCAAAACTAACCTCAAGAACAGTTATATCCTCCTGTTCTTCAATTAATCCACCTCCTGAACTAACTTTGTCATTCTCATGATATTCCGCAATATAGAAATGAATTATCTCCGTTACAGCACCTGGTGACATGTATGATTCAAAAATTTTTTCAACTTTACTCACTTTGAAACCAGATTCTTCTTCAGCCTCTTTAATAACGCAAGTTTCAGGATCGTCTCCATCCAAAAGACCCGCACAAGATTCAATCAACATCCCTGATTCATTCCCGTTAAGGTAAGTGGGCATCCTGAACTGAGAGATAAGAATCACCGTTTGTTTTGTCCTATTGTATAACATGACAGTAGCACCATTACCCCTATCATATGCCTCTCGCTCTTGCTCTACCCAATCACCGTTTGACATTTTGTAGTCAAACACAATTTTATTCAGCGTATACCAATTATCTGAAAGAGGTACCTTTCTTATGTTTTTTACTTTTGAATTCATCTTAGATTAGCGAATCAATTTTTTGTATTTTATTCTTTTAGGAATCATATCTCCACCCAATCTATTCTTCTTATTTTCTTCATAATCCGAGAAACTCCCTTCGAAAAAGTAAACTTCCGAATCCCCTTCAAAAGCAAGAATATGGGTACATACCCTGTCTAAAAACCACCTATCATGCGATATGATTACGGCACAACCTGCAAAGTTCTCAAGACCTTCTTCAAGAGCCCTTAAAGTATTTACATCTAGATCATTAGTTGGTTCATCTAAAAGTAATACATTCCCTTCTTCTCTAAGGGTCATCGCCAGATGTAATCTATTTCTTTCACCCCCTGAAAGGGCCGAAACTTTTTTATTCTGTTCAGAACCACTATAATTAAATCGGCCCAGATAAGCCCTTGAATTTACCATCTTCCCTCCCATCATAATCATCTCCTGTTCATCAGAAAAATTTTGCCATATTGATTTTTCAGGATCTATATTTGAATGGCTTTGATCAACATAAGCCACCTTAGCTGTTTCCCCCACTTTAAACTCTCCTTTATCAGGTTTTTCTTCTCCCATTATCATTCTGAAAATGGTTGTTTTACCGGCCCCATTGGGCCCTATGATACCAACTATACCGTTAGGAGGTAATTTAAAATTAAGATCATCATAGAGCAATTTATCCCCAAAAGCTTTCGAAACACCAACTGCATCAATCACATTGTTACCCAATCTTGGTCCATGAGGTATGTAAATTTCAAGTTTTTCTTCTTGCTTATTTTGATCCTGACTCATCAATTTATCATAACTAGATAATCTTGCTTTTGACTTGGCATGACGTCCTTTAGGGGCCATCCTAACCCACTCTAATTCTCTTTGCAGGGTCTTTTGACGCTTTGAAGCTGTTTTCTCCTCCTTAGCCAATCGATCCGATTTTTGCTCCAACCATGACGAGTAATTACCTTTCCATGGAATTCCCTCACCCCTGTCAAGCTCTAATATCCAACCTGCAACATTGTCAAGAAAATACCTATCGTGTGTCACAGCAATTACAGTTCCCTGATATTGTGCCAAATGATGCTCAAGCCAATGTACTGACTCCGCATCTAAATGGTTGGTAGGCTCATCCAGCAATAAAACATCTGGTTGCTGCAACAACAATCTGCATAGCGCCACACGACGCCTCTCTCCTCCAGATAAATTCTTGATTGGGACATCCCCTTCAGGAGTCCTTAAAGCATCCATGGCAATTTCCAGTTTAGTGTCAAGTTCCCAGGCATTTTGGGCATCTATCTTGTCTTGAAGATTGGCTTGCTGAGCCATTAATTTTTCCATCTTATCGGCGTCCGAATAAACCTCCTCAAGACCAAACATGTCATTGATCTTATTGTATTCATCTAAAATAGCTACAGTCTCAGCCACCCCTTCTTTAACAATATCCATTACCGTCTTACTATCATCCAGCTCTGGCTCTTGTGCTAGATATCCAACTGAATAATTTGGAGCGAAAACTACGTCTCCTTGAAAATTCTTCTCTAAGCCTGCTATAATTTTTAATAAAGTCGATTTACCAGATCCATTTAATCCTAGTATTCCAATCTTGGCACCATAGAAAAAACTTAAATAAATATTCTTAAGAACCTGTTTATTGGTTCCTTGATAGGATTTACTAACTCCAGACATGGAGAAAATGACTTTTTTATCATCTGACATAGTATGTTTGTTTAAAAGTTATTCTTAGGGCTTATTCTTTCCAGATATTTTTTTGGCTTACAAATATAGTAATAGCTTTTGGTAAATTCATATTTCAAATGTGTTTGTAATTAATCAATGACGAGATAAAAAGGTGTTCCATATTTGTATTTTAAAACTTATATCCTCTTCACAATCAGAATCAAAGTAAAAGATTTCCTATTTTTATGCTTATTTGCCCCTTAAATAACTTAACCCGAACTCATGAAAAAATATTGTTTATTACTGATCTGCACCCTGTTTTTACAAACTGTTAATGCTCAGGAATCTAAAAAAAATTATTCTGAAGCCTTCGAACTTGTCGAAGTTTGGCTTGAAGCCCAAAAGGATTTTGACCACCTACCCAGCCTTACCGCCATAGTTGTTGAAGATCAAGAAGTCTTATGGTCAGGAGCTGTTGGATTATCCAATAAGGAAAAAAATATTGAAGCAAACGCAAATACAATATGCAGTATTTGTTCTATTTCAAAATTATTCACCTCTGTAGCCATCATGAAGCTTTATGATGAAGGCAAAATTCGTTTAGACGACAAAGTGAGTGATCATTTACCCGCCTATGACTTAAAACAAAAATACCCTGAAAGCGGACCAATCACTATAAGATCTTTATTAACTCATTCCTCTGGATTACCAAGAGAAGCTGGCTATCCTTATTGGACAGGACCTGACTTTCCTTTTCCATCAAAAGAAGCAATTGATTCAAAATTAAAGGAACAAGAAACACTCTATCAAGCTTCTACATATTTTCAGTATAGTAATTTAGGTTTAACACTTCTAGGTGAAATTGTAGAAGAAATTTCTGGTATGCCTTACGATGACTATGTCAAACAAAATATTCTAGTACCCCTAGGACTAACTAACACGCGTACCGAGTTGCCTGAGGATCTATATGGGGAGGAGCTTGCCATAGGTTATGCAGCAATTAATCGGGAAGGGAATCGAAAAAAAGTAAAACTATTTCAGGCAAATGGAATTACTCCTGCTGCCGGATTTTCATCGACGGTTGAAGATTTAGGGAAATTTGCCTCTTGGCAATTCAGGCTTAGGGATAGCACTTTGGTGGAGATCCTTAAACCTTCTACACTTAAAAATATGCAGAATGTACATTGGACCAATCCCGATTGGAGCACAACTCGGGGCTTAGGGTTTTCCGTATATAAAGGAAGTGACGGCAATACTTGGGTAGGTCATGGCGGTTCTTGCCCTGGCTACAGATCAACACTGCAGATCAATCTGAAAACAAAAAGGGCCTTTTCCGTAATGATCAATGCAAGTGGCAGCAATCCAAATAAATATTTCAAAGGCATTAATGCCATTATGAATAAAATGGAAACGTCAATAAAAGACATGGATCATGAGGCTTCGCAAAAACTTAAAGACTACGTCGGATACTATGATAGTTCTCCTTGGTGGGGTGAGACATATATCTCTACATTCAACGGTAAATTAGTTAATCTAAGTCTTCCTTCAAACGAACCCGCCGAAGCAATGACTTTTTACAAACATATAGAAGGTGATGTTTTTAGAAAGATTCGCAAAGACAAAACTTTGGGTGAGACCCTTACTTTTATAAGAGATGAAAATGGGAAAATAACAAAATATGAACAGCATGAAAATTTCTCAACGAGGATAAATCGTTAAGTCACTTCCGATTTTCAGCTATAAATACCTAAACCACAAACAGATTTACCTAAATATTTAAATTAAATAAACAGTAAAAGTTAGATATTATAAATTTTTGATTATTAAGTCTTTAATAAAATATTATAATTAGAGGGCATACTCAATAGCAGAGAGAAATTTTCA
>CAYMKR010000044.1:0-12471 GCA_964390865.1 uncultured Flavobacteriaceae bacterium
TGATGTTCTTCTTTAACACTTATGCCAGTAGTTTGAGTTTGTACTATTTTGTATCTAACCTACTTACCATCATTATCATGTTAGTAATTAAGCACTTCATTATTGATGAGGAAAAGATTCATGCAAATATTCAAGAAAACAAGAAGCGTCCTGAAAAGAAAAAAAGCGCCTTTAGGCAAAAATTAGATGATGCAATGAAACAGGCTCAGGTTCAACAACAAAATAAGAAAAAAGGAGGATAATAAAAACCTGATTGAATAATTGGCTATTGGCCAATTCTACTTCTTGATTTTCGATAAATAAAAAAGCCCATTAATTGTATGATCAATTATGGGCTTTTTTATTTGTGATGGAACGATTAGAAAGATAAAACTGAAGGCCACTAAATACTTTTTAGAAGCGGAATTTTATTTTTCAGCAAACATTAGTTCTAAAAAATTAGCATAGACATCTGCACCAGTATATAATGAATGGATGTGAAGATGTTCATTCTTTCCATGAACACTTCTAACTTCTTCAATGTCACAATATATTGGTAAAGTACCATATGAGGGAAGATTCTTAGCTCTAAATACACCTAAATCATTCGCATTCGGCATCATCATACTCATTGTTGTAGATGTTGGATAGTTTTCTTGAATAGCTAAAGCAAGATTTTTAAGAAACAAGTTTTCAGTATTACTGGGTTCAACGCTTGGAGATGATTTTATCACTTTTATTTTGATATCATCATTGTTTAATTTTTTTCTAATCATCGTCAAAAACTCCTGTTCATTTGTTTCAGGTAGTAAGCGACAATCTAAATGAGCGCCGGCAACAGATGAAAGCTTATTAACCGCATTACTATTACTATAAATATCTGTTAAGGTTATTGTATTGGTAAACAAAGAAAAAAGTTCAGGCTGAGACCTGAGTTGAGGGATTACTATTGGTTTAAAAAGGCGAGGATGTTTGAGCACCATTCGTTTTCCGCCTTTATGAAATGAAGCCATATCTTTCAAAAATTTTGTATTGATATCATTGAAAATAGCCTTTTGTTTTTTTCTTGTTAATCGGCTTAGAGCCGCAACAAATTCTTTGTTTGCATAGGTTTCTGGGGTGATTGAGCCGTGACCAGTCGTCTTCGATTCTAATTCAAGTTCTAGCCAGAGTAGTTTCTTGGTGATTATTGAAATACCAAAAACAGGATGATCAAAGTCACCCTGCATCAAAGATGTTAATTCAGAAGGCCCTTCTCCAAAAACAGCGACTGCATTGAGTTCATCAAAATGATGCTTCATTACATAACTTATGCCACCCAAACATTGTGTTTCTTCACATGATACAGCTAAAAATGTAATATTATATGAACCGTTGTTTATTTTGTTATTTTCTATAAATTTTAAGATGCCATACAATTGCATTAGTGCCGCTCCTTTATTGTCAATAGATCCACGGCCATAGATTACGCCATTTTCAATATGACCACTATAAGGAACTTGATCACTGCTGTGACTTTCAGGAACAACGTCGATATGATTAAGAAAAATGATATTGGGTTTCTCTAAATTTAATGGGAATAAAGAAGCTGCAAAATTATATTGTCCATCCTCATTGCCAAAGTCAGTAATATGAAGGTTATTATTATCACACACATTTTTAAGGAAATCTCCTGCCGCTTTTTCCTTTCCGCTAATCGAAGGAATTTGAATGTACTGCTGAAGTACGGTCTCTATATTCACAAGGTCCCCTTGGTTCGATTTTACTTGCATTTGTTGTGCATAAAACCAAAAAGGGCACATGATCAATACCAAGAAAAGGATAGCTTTCATATACACTGCAATATAAATATCTTCTTTTGATTGGCATAGTTTCAAAAAAAGATAATTAAACGAAATATTTTCGGATATTTACAGAAATTAAGCTGGCAACGGCTTGATTGTCTTCATAAATTAAATAATAAATTATAATGAAACCTAGTATCCCTAAAGGAACAAGAGATTTTTCTTCTACTGAATTGGCAAAGAGAAATTTTATTTTCGATACAGTTAAAAAGAATTTTCAATTATTCGGTTTTGAGCCTATAGAAACGCCTTCTTTCGAAAATTCAAATACCTTAATGGGTAAATATGGAGAAGAAGGGGACAGGTTGATTTTCAAAATATTGAATTCGGGTGATTTTCTCAATAAAGTTGAAGATGGATTGTATCGAGAAAAAGATTCAAAAAAGATCACATCCAAAATTTCAGAAAAGGCATTGCGCTATGATTTAACTGTTCCATTTGCGCGTTATGTTGTTCAACATCAGAACGAGATTGTGTTTCCTTTCAAAAGATATCAAATTCAACCTGTTTGGAGGGCTGACAGGCCTCAGAAAGGTAGGTTTAGAGAGTTTTTTCAATGTGATGCCGATGTCGTAGGAAGTGATAGTTTATGGCAAGAGGTTGAATTTGTGCAGTTGTACGATGCCGTTTTTTCAGAATTAGGTTTAAAGAATACCATTATAAAAATAAATAACAGGAAGATTCTTTCCGGAATCGCTGAAATTATAGGAGCCAAAGATCGTTTGATAGATTTTACTGTAGCCTTGGATAAACTTGATAAAATTGGGGTTGAGGGAGTTCTAAAGGAAATGAGAAATAAGGAGATCTCAGAAGCAGCTTTAGAAAAATTGATGCCATTATTTGAATTAAAAGGAAGTAATCAGGAGAAAATGAATTCTCTTAGTGAACTGCTCTCTGAATCTGAGGAAGGCTTAACCGGAGTAAATGAAGTTACCTTCGTAATGCAACAGATAGAAAGTTTAGGCTTGCAATCGGCTACACTGCAACTTGATCTTACCTTGGCCAGAGGGTTGAATTATTACACTGGAGCTATTTTTGAAGTTGAAGCTAATGGGGTTCAGATGGGCTCTATAGGAGGAGGAGGACGATATGACGACCTTACAGGTATTTTTGGTTTGAAAAACATCAGTGGTGTTGGAATTTCGTTCGGACTTGATCGGGTTTATTTGGTTATGGAAGAGTTAGGACTTTTTAGCAATGCTCCAAATCCAAAGCCGCAGGTTCTTTTTATCAATTTTGGAGAAAATGAAGCCCTGTATGCCATGAAATCAATGAAATGGTTACGGAATAAGGGTGTTAGATCAGAAATGTTTCCTTCTTCCGCTAAGCTAAAGAAACAAATGAACTATGCCAATAATAAGCAGATTCCTTTCGTAATTCTTGTTGGGGAAGAAGAAATAGAACAGGGTACATTTAAGTTAAAAAATATGACTACAGGAGAACAAAACACTTGTAATCAAGAAGAATTAATACGACTAATCGGGTCTTAAAAGAGTATTATTCACGGCAATATTGTATTTTTGCACATTAAAGAAACAGAACATGTTTGAAGGACAAAACGGTAAGTTAAACGAAATGATTAACGAAATGGGTGATAACCATATTTCGGGTTCAGCAAAGAATCCAATTAGAGAGGATGCCTTTGATTTAAGTGAAGCGGAAAAAATTGAATTGATAGAGAAGGATTTTACCCATATACTTCATACCCTTGGTATGGATCTGAATGACGACAGCCTTAGTGGAACACCAATGAGGGTTGCCAAGATGTTTGTAAATGAGATTTTTGGAGGATTAAACCCTGAAAGAAAACCAAAATTATCAACTTTTGACAACAATTATAAATATGGTGAGATGTTGGTTGAGAAGAACATCACATTATATTCTACCTGTGAGCATCATTTATTACCAATTGTTGGTAAAGCACATGTTGCCTATATTTCTAAAGGTAAAGTGATTGGTCTTTCAAAAATGAATAGAATCGTTGAGTATTATGCCAAACGTCCTCAAGTACAGGAAAGGCTTAATATGCAGATCGTTCAAGCTCTTCAAGAGGCTCTTGGTACAGAGGATGTTGCTTGTATTATTGACGCTAAGCATTTATGTGTAAATTCAAGAGGTGTTAGCGATATAGCCAGTAGCACAGTGACTTCTGAATTTGGAGGAAAATTTAAAGAAGAATCCGTGAAAAGAGAATTACTAGATTATATCAAACTTGATACAAAGTTTGAGTAGGGTATATCCCTCTTAAAGATTTTGTAAAAACTCAAGTGTATCAACGTCATCTGCATAATCCCATAATTGAGGGTTTTGAGTTTCTCCAAACCCAATCATATTGATATGGTCTGATTTTCCTACAAGGCATTGGATAGATTCTTTGTCTTTAACTAGTTTTTCTTCTAAGCGTTCTTCATTTTTATAGTATTCAAAAAATATTGTCGCGATAGGAGAGGCATAACTTTCATCTTCCTTTAGCATCAAAAAACCATTCTCAAGCAATTTATATTGGCTCATTAAATAAACTGCTTTGTTGTAATCGTAATTATTGACATACTTGTCATAATTAAGAACGCTCTTATAGTCATAGATAGCCATAAATAAATTGTCAAAATCATAACCTTCAGGGACAAATAATTTTGAAACACTGCGACAACCCAGCCCGAAATACCTAAAAATATCTTCTCCGAGATTCTTAAGATCCTCTTGAGATTCTTTTCCGTTCAAAACGGCAGCAGAGTTTCTATTTCGTCTTATAATATGAGGGTATTTTCCAAAATAATAATCAAAATATCTAGCGGTGTTATTACTTCCGGTTGCAATCACAGCATCAAAATCACCAAGCCTTTCCTCAGTAAAAGTTATTTTCCCCTTAAAATCAGGCTCAACATATTCAAGGTATTTGGCTATCAAAGGTAAAAAATAAGAGTCAGAACTGGATTGTTTAATAATGATGTCATGACCAGAGATCAATACAACCAAAAAGTCATGAAAACCAACTAAAGGGATGTTTCCAGCCATAATAACACCTATCTTTTTAACCTCTTCAGTTGTTAAATTATAATTTGAAGTCCATGCCTCTAAATTGTTCTTTTTTAATATTTTAGACCATTTGTAGAAAGCAGTTAAAACATTATCTTTGGTAAACCAACCATTAAATTCTGAAGCCCTGTTTAACTGCATATTAAACGGTTCGAAAAAAGTTTCATTTAGTTCAATATCATCGTTTTTGACAATTCCTTCTGTTTGAAATTGTGATAAAAACGTACCAAGTTGTGCAAATGCTTCAATTCTTTTTTCAAGCCTCATTCTAGATAGGATAATAAATGCGTAAGCATTATATTTGTGGCGCAAATTTAGTTAAAAAAATAATGGCAATAATTATAACAGACGAATGTATCAATTGTGGGGCATGTGAACCTGAATGTCCAAATAATGCGATTTATGAAGCATCTGAAGAATGGAAATACTCAGACGGTACTGAATTAAACGGAGATGTTGTTTTACCTAATGGTAAAGAGGTAAATGCTGATCAGGACCAGGAACCCGTTAGTGATGAAGTTTATTATATCATACCTGATAAATGCACTGAATGTAAAGGTTTTCATGATGAGCCTCAATGTGCTGCAGTTTGTCCGGTAGATTGTTGTGTTCCTGACGATGAGCACGTAGAAACGGAAGATGTTTTAATGTCTAAAAAAAGGTTTCTTCATCAGGAGGATTAATTAATCCCATTTTAGTTCTATAGCTATGAAAAAAATAACTTTCTTCTTACTTTTCCTTTCTTTACAGGCGTTTTCCCAATTCAATAAAATGGATTCGCTGGGAAGTTTCTATGTGATTGATTATAAGTTAGTATGGCAAAAATGGTATGCTTTAGATGACAAAGCGGAGTTAAATCGAATGCTCAAAAGCAATGATTTCACGGCAGATCTTGACATCCTAAAGTTTGGTACTTCGGCCAAAACAAAACCATATAAATTACTTGCTGATAATCTACCAGAATATGCACAACACGATTATGAGGCATTTTTGGCTGTGGATTTTATAGGAGGAAGGTATAGAGTCAGTATTAAACAAATTGTATTTCCTGATTTTATCGAAAATATTTATTACAATGGCAGACGCCAGGATACACCCAGAGGAAGCTTGGAACAATATATCTTAAGACAAGACGGTCTTATCAAAAGAAATAACACCAATCTTCATGTATTGAATAGTTTTGACACAGTATTCTCCCAAATCTTTGATTATATGGGAGGTGAAAGTTATGAATAGTATTTGTCTAATGGTTTTACGTCCCTGACATAGGTTGAATACAAAATTCAATTCGTATGAAGGTAAATTTGCGATTAATTAAGAAACATCCAGTTATTCAATAGATTGTTAGCGGTCGTATTTCAATAGAAAACTTAAGTAAAACTCAATACCGCAAAGGATTTTTTAGCCCTTAGACCCTGATTAATGATGTGTTTTTTTGACGAAAGAGTTGTAAAATAATATTCCTCTGTCCTTTTGTCTTGATGCAAAAGAACGAAAAAATTAAGACTACTTTAATTTCTCTGTAGCTTATCCTCCTTATTTTCTCCACCCCAGCCTATGCCGTTTCACTCAACGGCTGCTGCTAATCCTTTCTAAAAATAAGTTGCAAGCTAAAACGAGAATTTAAAGAGATCGTTTTGATCTAAAGAACTCTCTTCAATCCAAAAAACACCTTAGTAAAAGAAAGCTCCTTTTTTTTGTTCTTTTTTTGGAGCAGCAAAAAAACGAACAGAAAGAATATTTCATACGGCTCTAATCCCCAAGATAAGATTATTAATAACGGATTTATTTCCTAAAAACTGTCAACACTATTTAGGGAAGCCCAAACACACGTGACAAGCGAATTTAGACTTTAAGACTTGGTATTTAAGACCTAGCGCATCTAACTTTCTCCTCCATAGGCTTTAAGCAATAATAAATAAAGTCATTCACTGGTGTATCAATACCCAATTCATCACCTTTTTTGACGATATACCCATTAAAATTTTCTAGTTCACTGGGTTTACCTTCTATCATATCTCGTTGCAATGACATGGTAGTATGATAATCTATTCTGTCTATAACGGCAAAACAGTTTTCTATATCCTTATTGTTGATGTCAACTCCAAGATGACTTCCTATAGAAACAATTTCTTTTGCGGTATCTATTAAAATATTACGAATATAGGGGTCTTCACGCATTTCACCTAAAACACTTCTGGTCAAAGCGCCTATAGCACTTATTGAGCCTATAAATAAAAATTTTAACCAAATATCCCGCTGAATATCAGGTGAAATATTGTTTTTGAATCCAGCCTTTGTAAAGACCTTATGTATCTCATTAACCCTTTGAGTTTTTGAATTATCCATTTCGCCAAAAAGTATTTCCGGTTCATAACCAAAATGATCGATAATTCCAGGGCTTTCGATTTTGGCGACTATTCGGCAAAGCCCCGCGACTACTTTTTTAGGTCCTAAGATCTCAGTTAACTTATTTGCATTATCAACTCCGTTTTGAAGCGAAAGAACCATGGCATCAGCCTTTAAAAATGATTTAAACTTTATAGCAATTTTTTCAATCTGCCAGGATTTTACGCTGAGAATGATCAGATCAGCATCCTTAATTACGTCGTAATTATCTGTTGCTGTTGGGTAAACATGAAAACTACCATTAATACTTTTTACTTGCAAGCCATTAGATTGTATGACTTTTAAAGTTTTCCCACGAACAAGAAAAGTAGTCTTATAACCAGCAGCTACTAATTTTCCTCCAAAATAACCTCCAACACCTCCAGCGCCAATTATAACAATATTCATATTTAGATTTTAAATATTAAAAATAAAGGAAATTTAGGAGATAGAAAAAAGCAAATTAGGCTAATTAATGATGTAAATCACTAGCTTAAATGATCTTCATCATTGCTTTTTGATTTTTGTTATTGGATATTAATGAACTTATAATATTATCCTAAATTAATTTTATGGAAACTAATTTGACATATTTTGATAAATTCGAAATTGAACAAATAGAGTTGTATCATTATTTATATGATTTGAATGCAGAAAAAATGAATGTAGGAGAAGAATTCAAGCTTAAAGAAATGAATAAATAATCATAAAGTTTAAAAAAGCTTAATATTCAATTTACTTCCAATTAACAAGAGTAAAATACATTTGAATCTCTTTCAAATATTTTGAATTTGTATGAGTTTTGTTTCTAATGGCCGGCATGGAAATGTCGGCTTTTTTTGTCTAATACATTTTGAATCAGTTCATTATAATACTGAACCAACTTTTATTCGTATTTTTAAATTAAAACCAAAATTTATGAATCAAATAAATAGAAGAAATTGGCTAAGATCTGCCGGACTTTCTAGTGGCATGTTATTCTTGGGAGGTATTGATAGCATTGCCTCCAATGCAACAAAAATAACTATTGATAATGAAGGGCCGATACTACTGAATGCCAATGAAAATCCATATAGTCCGTCTGATAGAATGCAGCAATTAATAACTAATAATTTTGATTTAACCTGTAGATATCCCTTTAGAATTTTGTCTGACTTGGTTGTTGACATAGCAGAGAAAGAAGGCGTATCAAAAGATCATATTGTTATCACTGGTGGGTCAACTGAAGGCTTGCATGCTGCTGGATTGATATACGGAATGCACGGAGGTGAGATTATTGCTGCTGATCCTACATTTCAGTCCTTGTTAAAGTATGCTGAGAATCATGGTGCTAAAATTCATAGGGTTCCGCTGAATGAGAGCTTAGAACACGATCTTGAAGCCATGGCTGCTAAAATTAACAAAAGAACAAGTTTGATCTTTATTTGCAACCCTAATAATCCAACAGGAACTATTGTTAACGCGAGTGCCTTGAAAGATTTTTGTAAATCTCATGATCAACAGGCCGTAATATTCAGTGATGAAGCTTACTATGATTTTATTACTGAGGCAGATTATCCATCAATGACAGATCTTGTGAAACAAGGAAGAAATGTAATCGTTTCTAAAACTTTTTCGAAAGTATATGGTCTTGCAGGCTTGAGAGTAGGTTATCTAATTGCAAAACCAGAGATTGCCAGTAAATTAAAGGCCTCTGTTATGGCTAATACAAACGTATTTGCTATAAAAGCTGCGCAAGAAGCACTCAAAGATGATGAGTTCTATAAATTTAGTATCGCTAAAAATATGGAAGCTAAAAAAATGATATATAAGACATTAGATGATTTAGGCCTAAAATATATTCCATCTCATTCAAATTTTGTTTTCTTTGAGTCTGGGAGGCCAGTTTCTGAATTGAATTCCTCTATGAGAGCAGAGAACATTATAATTGGAAGACCTTTTCCTCCTTTTAATCATTGGGCAAGAATTAGCACAGGTACAACTGATGATATGCAACAATTTGATATTGCATTAAAAAAGGTAATGTTATAGTCATTGCATTAGAAGCTATTCTTTAGAAAAATATGAATTAAAATTTCCTGTGTAGAATCTTGGATTGAACTCCTGACCGAGGCTATCTTTTTGAACTGAATCTTCCCATAGCAATTCCAACCCAAGTTGTTGATTTATTTCATAGGAGTCATAACGCATTGTATGTGAGCAAAATTCATAATTCTTGTTTTCAATATTTTTGAAGAAATTTAAATATTGATGAGCTAAATAAAACACATTGTCATTACAGTCAGCAGTAATGTCATAGTTAAAAAAAATTGACTGTTCTTGAGTTTTGTAGTTGACCAGATCAGATGTTGTAATCTCAGTATCCTTCATTTCACGAGCCTTCATTTTGTTATATGCTTCATGAGATAAAGGCAATACGATGCAATGCCCTGAATAATTTTGAAAATCATCCATAATGATCAAATTTAGTTCTGGTAATAATTCTATGGCTTTTACTAAAACGCTTCTGGAAATGAGGTCTTGATTGTTTTTTTGGAGCAATAGATCTTTTATTAATATCTCTCTGTCAGAACTTAAGTTGATTGTTCTAATTCTTTCTGAAATTTCTTTGACTCGATCTTTGAGCCAGTCGGCATTTGGTAAATCATTGTTTAATTTGGTAAGAGAGTACTTTCTTATCCTAAAATCATAATAGGTCGGGATGGGTATATTTGCATTTAGATTTCTTATCAATTGGTAGGGGAGTAAGGTTTCTTCAACAATTTCCTTTTCCTTAGCTGGCTTGATTAGCGTTATGTCTTTTTCCCAACGTTGAATAGTACGTATATCCACATTGATTAAGGAAGATAAGTCCATTTGGGACAAATTATTTTCTTGACGATAATCAATCAAAAGTTCACCTATGGAAAAATATTGTTTCATAAACCATTTCTTAATACCTAAAAATAATCATTTTTAGCTAAAGTTCAGACTTTCAATAAAAGGCCAAAAGAAAAGTGATTATAAATTTGCCATATGGCCAGTTAATCTTTCTTATTCATTGGTATGACTTTCCGAATGAAATGGTTTAAGCTTATTGTCTAATTGAAAGTTCGACAAAAGATATATAAGTTGAACAGGATTTTGGTGATACTTAAGGTGATTGTTAATTCATTATTGAAACGAGTTAAAAAAGCAAAGAATTATTAACAATAAGAAGAATAAAATATAGTCAATTCAGCAGGATTTAAAGCTCATTTTTAAAGGCTTAAACAGCTTTGATGCCTTTAATTTTAAAGGTTCTGAAATGAATAAAAAATATAATACGCTGATTTATAGGTTGTTTAATATAATGACGTTTTTTGTTAACAATTCTTAGACATTTTCAATGTGTAATTAGTACATAATAGAAAAAAAATCGTAATTTCGAATTGCGTTTCAAAATACTCGGGGGAAAAGTTTTGAAACTAACCTAGCCTGGCGGATAATTCTGTCAGGTTTTTTTGTGTGTATTATTTAAATTAGGCTTAAACATAAGTGCATAGATTGAAAGAAAAGGTGAGGTCTAATTTGAAATATAAGAAGAAAAAAGGTCAATAAAATAGTTGTTTAACTAATTTATTGACCTTAGAAGAATCACAGAAATAATCTAATTTTTTAGAATAACTTCTTATAATATTGATCAGCCATTCGATGGCTGGTAAATTCAGGAATTACTCCATCTATCCCTTTGAAAACGATTTCTTGCCACTTTTCAGGGGCATCATAATATGTTGGGATCACTTTGTTTTCTAAAATATCATACAAATTATCAGCGTCCATTTTATCCTGATCCCAATGAGGTAGCTTGTAATCTACTTCGGGGAGAATAAAACAGTTTTTACCATTCTTTTGGAATTCTGGAATCCAACCGTCATTTATCGAAACATTGACTGATCCGTTCATGGCAGCTGTCATTCCGCTTGTTCCTGAAGCTTCACGCGTTATTCTTGGCGTATTTAACCAAACGTCAGATCCGTCTTTTAGTTTTCTTGACAGGTCTATTTCATAACCTGTTAGAACTGTTAAATTCGGCTTTTGTTTTGCATAGTTTACCAAATGATTAAAGATGTCGATCGCATAATAATCGTAAGGATAAGGTTTACCTGCCCAAATAATCTGAACCGGATATTTTTCATTTGAAATTAACCTTTCAAATCTTTGAAGATCATGAAGTAGGAGGTCAGCTCTTTTATAACCTGCAAAACGTCTAGCCCATACAAAAGTCAAGACCTTAGGATCCATTTTTTTGTTGGTTTGTTTTTCAACTTCATTAAAAAGTTCCTGCTTCAATTCTAATTTTCGTTTTTGATAAGCCTTCACTTGTTTTCTTTCCCAAGCCCTTTTGATCGTTTTGTCTTGCCAAAAGTTTTGGTTCTGAGCATTTGTAATTGGAATGATATTACAGGTGCCAGGATAATCCTTCCACATATCTTTTGCCACCTTGGCATGAAGCTTAGAAACTGCATTGGCTTTTTTAGCCATTCTTAGGGCCGCAACAGTATAGTTAATCATACCTCCATTAACCATTTCTTTTTGCAATTCATCTTCAGATAAGTTTCTTCCAAAGAATCCGCAACGGTTTAAATGACGTGCTTCTCTTTCTTCATTACCTGCCTTTTCAGGAGTATGAGTCGTAAATACCAATTGATTCTTTTTAACACCTTGGTCTCTTAAATAATAAAAAGCAGGCAAGCCATGACCTTCATTCAAATGATATACATCTGATCCGCCCAAAGCTTCAACAACTTTAGCGCCTCCAATACCTAAGATGATACTTTGAGAAACTCGTGTTACTTCATTGGCATCATACAAATGATTGGTTATCGTACGTGACAAATGGTCATTTCCTTCAACATCAGTACTCAAGAAGTACATAGGAACAGTGCCGAATATTTCAGGTTTTAGAACATAAGCCCTTACCTTAACATTTGGATTGTCATGCAATTTAACGTCTACTTCTATCCCTGTGTCTTCTAAAAAGTCAAAAGCTTTTTCATTAAAGTCAGTTTTAAGGGTTTGATCTTCATTTCTTCCTTGATCATAATAGCCATATTTCCATAGCATTCCAATCCCGATCATATTTTGCTTTAGTTCAAAACCTGATCGCATGTGCGAACCTGCCAAAAAACCTAGCCCACCAGAATAGACATTAAATGCCTGATCGATACCAAATTCCATACTGAAATAAGCAACCTTCTTCTTA